>JAGVQN010000017.1 GCA_020051675.1 Candidatus Brocadiia bacterium | reverse complement strand
GAATCCTCCTTTCCGTAAAAGTATTTTGCAACACCCTTTTATCGGTAAAGGGAGGATTCTCTCTTTATAGCATGGTTAGACCTTAACTATGTGCCATTCGGGACAGACTCCTATTTCTCTTGCCACGAATTATACATTTGCTTTGGCATGAATACAAAGAAATATTGGATTTGCGAATTCCGCCCCCGCCTGCTACTCCGTCAGTTCATTTAATTCCAATCTTCCAGATGCCCTTTTCACGCTTTTGCCAACATAATCGTGAAAACACAGCGTTTTTTATGCCTTTTTCACGGTTATGCGGAATCCCGCAGACAGCCCTCTCCGCAGGCGTTAATCCGCCCCCGCTTTGATACAACAGCCCGGGGCAAGGCATGGTGATTTTAATCCTTGCCCAGGCATTTATGGATGTATCTGAGCGCCCAGCTCATCAGGATTATGCCCAGCGTCAGGCTTATGAGCAGTCCGGCCGCGCTGTTAAACCAGTCGAGCTTATCCATCAGGAGCCAGAGCCCGCGGAAGAGCAAAACGGACCCCATCACTGAAAGCACTTCAAAGAAAATTACTTTGCGCATAATTTATTTCCCATCCTCCGATCCGAACCGCCGGTTTATCAGCCGATTAACGGATAACTCACCGGCCCAATCAGTTCGGCACCGTTTTTCGAATTCCCGGGGCGCTTACCGCACTTTCAGCGTCCGGCCGTATTTTTCCAGGGTGTCGGCGCATCCGGCGTAATCTTCTTTTTTTACGATAAAGGTCAGCGTAAAAATCTCCGCACTCCTTTTGACCGAGCGCATGTACATCTGGCAGGCCTGTTTCCGGAACGTCACCGGATAGATACCGGTCGCCTCGGCATCGCCTGAGGGCTCTTTAAAAACGCCCGACGGTTTATCAGCGCCGGTAAAGACATCGTAAAGGAGGCGGATCCAGTCGTCGCACCTGAACTGTTCATCCAACTTGGCAAGCGTCAGCTTGCCTTCCAGCAAAACGCCGGGCGAGCGGATGGCGGCGATTTTCAAATCACCCTCTATTTGGTTGTAAATTTCCATCTGCCAATCCGCCGGGAGCGAAAGCTCAAATCCCCATTTATCGGATTTCCAGGATTTACCCGGCTCTCCCCGAACGGCCGGCAGGATTGCCTGAGGCGCCTGCCTGGGCGCGACGGCGCAGCCCGCCGCCAGAATAATTATCGCTGAAATTATCCATCTTCTCATGAATTTCTTTTCTCGTTTCTTTAGTTTCATCTGCCCCATTCCCGACCCTACCTTTTAAGCATATTCGGTCGTCCCGTGTCCCGAACATCGGGATACGGGATACTTCCTTAATTACTTCTTTTTCCTCTTCTTAATCTTCAATTTATCTCTTTTACTCTTATCTAATGCTTTTTCCAAACATGTGTCTAGTCTTTCTTGATCTAGCAATTCGTCTTTATCCGGGCAACATTTAATCGGCTCGGGTATCTTCTCCCCCTTATCCCTTTTTCTTTTCATTTCATTCCGAAAGTCAGATATTAATACTTGATTTTTGCCGATTATATGGTATAATATCTATATGAAAACTAACGGTAAAAAGTTAATCAATACCAATCCGTATCTTAAAAACCGCCGGGAACGCCTTAAAATGTTCATACGCGATACCATTGTCTCCTCCGGCATAGAGGGGATTTACTGCAAAAACCTTTTACTCCGGTCCAAGCAACTCGCCGCGCTTAACCCCAAAACGCGTTAAACGACCTTTCCTATCAGTTTTATCATGGGTGCATAATTCTTATCCAGCGCCTGCTGAATTGCCCGATAATATGAAACCATCGTTTTCTTTTTGATAAACCCGAAATCAAGAGAAAGCCATCCCGCCTGGAAAGTCATCAGGTTAGCCAGCAACCGGGCAAACCGGCCGTTGCCTTCCCTGAAAGGGTGGATTAATAATAATTCCGCATGGGTAACGGCAATGGCTTTTACTGTTTTATTCTTTTCTTTATAGTTGCAGGGCGCGTATTCGGCTAAAATATTTCTGGAGAAATCGTCCATTAAACGCGGGATTTCTCGGGCAAAGGCAAAAGGAAAATCTCCTTTGCTTATGTTAACATTGCGGTAATTGCCGGCCCATGAATAGATTTTGCCCAGGAAGACTTTGTGTGTTTTCCTGATATCCGCCTCGGTAAAGCGGTGCTCCCGGGAGAAAAACCCGGTCGCCCATTCTTCGGTTTTAAGGAGCGCGATGGTCTCCTCTTTTTCGATAATGCGTCTGGATTTTATTCCCACCAGGTTTTTTAATACCAACCCGCGGGAGCCCGGTTCGAATTCGGCTTCCGTCAATCCATCGGTGTAGTATTTGTTTTTGTGGTTAGCCATAAGCCTGATTTTACGCTTCCTTGCCTGAGCTGTCCCCCGCCTACGCTATGCTTCGGGGGCGTCGCCATGGCTCCGCATACCTATTTCTCTTGCCAGGGATTATACCTTTGCTTTGGCATGAATACAAAGAAATATTAGATTTGCAAATTCCCTGCCCCCCGACGCTTTTGTTCCGGAGGAGGCCCCGGCACCTTCGGGCCTGGATGCCGGAACAAAACAGGATAAAAAAGTGGACGTGGCTTTTTAATTAGTGTATACCATTGCTTTAAAAACTGAAAAGGGGGGTATTCTATGAGCGGAATTTTCGGGGCGGTTACCAAGCAAAAAGATTGTTTTGAGGTTTTGCTTTACGGGACGGATTATCATTCCCATTTGGGCACCGAATACGGCGGGATGGCAATCCTGGGCAAGGAATTTTCCAGGAAAATACACCATATCGGCCAGTCGCAATTCAAATCCAAGTTTTACGAGGATTACGCGAACATGCCGGGCAATAAAGGCATCGGTGTAATCAGTGCGGATGAAGAACAGCCGATGTACCTTAATTCACGACTTGGGCCTTTCGCGATATGCACTAACGGGCGGATAGATAATATAGATTCACTGGTTTCGGGAATGCTTAAACGGGGTATTTCTTTCAGCGAGGTTAAAGAAGGCAAAGTTAATTCCACCGAGGTCATTGCCAAGCTGATTAACGAAGGCAAAAATATCACGGACGGGATAGAGCATGTTTTCCGCAAGATAGAAGGTTCCTGCTCGCTGCTGCTTTTAAACAAAGAAGGTGTTTACGCGGCGCGCGACCGCTACGGATATTCGCCGCTTATCATCGGCGAAAAAGACGATGCCTTTGCGGTTACTTCGGAAACGGCTTCGTTTCCCAATACCGGGTTTAAGGTGAAGAAATATCTGCTGCCCGGCGAACTAACCCTGATTAATGAAAGCGGTTTAAAGGAAAAGAGAAAGGGCGGTAGAATCAACCAGATTTGCACTTTTTTATGGATATATACCGGCTTCCCCGCCTCCAGTTACGAGGGAATAAACGCGGAGATAGTCAGGGAACGCAGCGGCCGGCTACTCGCGCGCAACGATAATATCCGCGCTGACCTTGTTTCCGGTGTGCCGGATTCCGGGACCGCGCATGCCATCGGATATTCCATGGAATCGAAAATACCTTTCAGGCGCCCGCTGGTAAAATACAATTCCGGATACGGGCGCAGTTACACGCCGCCGGCGCAGGCAACCAGGGATTTGGTCGCCAAGATGAAATTAATACCCATCAGGGATGTCATTAAAAACAACCGCATCGTCATTTGTGAGGATTCAATTGTCCGGGGAACTCAGCTGAAGAATTTTACCGTGCAGAAACTCTGGGAAAACGGCGCCAAGGAGATTCACGTCCGCCCGGCATGCCCACCGCTGATGTTTCCCTGCCGGTTTAATATTTCCACGCGCAGTTTGGATGAGCTGGCCGCCCGCCGCGCCATAAAAGATATCGAAGGCAAACCGGTAACCAATGTCAGCGAATACATTGACCATACGAGCGGAAAATACAGGAAAATGATAGATTGGATTGCCCGCGACTTGGGCGTTACCAGCCTAAAATACCAAACCGTGGATGATATGGTCAAGGCAATCGGGTTACCGCGCGACAAACTCTGCCTTTACTGCTGGACCGGGAAAACGTGCCTGAAACCGGGAAAAGCGCGCGGCAGCACCAAAGGTAAAAGCAAGCCAAAACACGCTTGCGTTACCGGATAAATCTGGATAAACTTATTTTTTGTTTTACCTTTCACGCGGAAAGAGCCAATCTGTTCGGTAAACGCGGGGGGTATATATTATCATAAATCTTGAACATGCCCGGTGAATCTGGTAAACTTTGGCTATGATGAAAGTTGCATTAATCGGTTACGGTTACTGGGGCCCGAACCTTTTGAGGGTCCTGATGGAAAACCGCCTGGCGGACGAGGTCTATTGCTGCGAAATGGACACCAAACGCCTGGAAAAAGCGAAGAACCGTTATCCTTCCGTCAAGGCAACAAACAGGTTTGACGATATCCTCAAAAACAATTCCATTACCGTCGCGATTGTGGCAACGCCTATCGGAACGCATTTCCCGCTGGCTTCCAAGCTGCTTGAATCCGGGAAAAGCGTTTTTATAGAAAAACCGATGGCCGCTTCCGTAAAAGAAGCGGAAGCCATAATTAAACTAGCCAAGAAACATAATAAGGTTTTGATGGTCGGCCATACGTTTGAATATTCGCCGCCGGTCTTAAAGATAAAAGATATCGTCTCCAAAGGCGAGCTCGGCGATATATTCTTTATTTCTTCCAAGCGCGTTAACCTGGGTCTCCACCAGAAGGATGCCAGCGTAATCTGGGACCTGGCGCCGCATGATTTCTCGATTATATTTTCAATACTCGGCGAAAGCCCCAGCCGCATACAGGCGGTCGGGCGCGATTGCGTCAAGAGCAAATATCCCGACGTGGCATTCATCAACCTCAGGTTCCCCTCCGGCGTGATTGCCCATATGGAAATTTCCTGGCTGGCGCCGAGCAAGCTAAGGAATACCACGATTGTCGGCTCCAAGAAAATGCTTGTCTATGACGATACCCAGCCGGTGGAAAAGATAAAGATATTCGACCACGGGGTTCATTTCAAAGACCCGGAAACGTTCGGCGAATACCAGTTATCCTACCGGACCGGGGATATTGTCTCGCCCAAGATAGAAACGTTCGAGCCGCTCGGCGCGGAGATTTCCCATTTTATCGATTGCGTCAAGACCGGCAAGAAACCGAAAACAGACGGCGAATCCGGATTGCGCGTGGTCAAGGCTTTGGAATCAGCCGAGAAATCGTTGCGGCATAACGGAATTCCCCAGAATATCAAATAATCAGCGGATTAAACCAATGAACCCGTTACCTCAAGAAGAACATTCGTCTTTAGAACAATGTCCGTTTTGCGAGCTTGATACGCACCAAAACGAAACCAAGCTTTCTCATATACGCCACGAACTGGCCGCGCACCTGCCTTTTACGGTTGCGGCGGTAATTGTCGCCTTCGGAATAATCTGGCTTTTGGACAATCTGGGCAAGATGGCGGAATTCCAGTCCGCATTCCATATTTTCTTTCCCGCCCATGTTTTCTTAAGCACGACCACGACCACCGCGATGTTCTGGCGGCATGATAAAAAGATGGCAAAGGCGTTGCTTATCGGCTGCACCATCCCGCTTATTTCCTGCAGTTTGAGCGATATATTCATGCCCTACCTGGGCGGCGTGATAATGGGACAATCCATGCAACTCCATATCTGCCTTATCGAAGAGCCGGAACTTATTTTCCCGTTTATGGCGTTGGGAATTATCTGCGGGATGGTTGCGGTCAATTACCTGCGCCACACCACTTTCTTTTCGCACAGCGCGCATATACTGGTAAGCAGCCTGGCAGCGTTATTGTATCTCATTTCTTTCGGGATGGTTGCATGGACGGCTTTACTGGGAGGATTGCTCATTATAATCCTGCTTTCCGTCCTGATTCCCTGTTGCCTGAGCGATATTGTCTTTCCGCTTTTATTTATCCATCCCTCCGTGCTTTCTTCCGACAAACAACACTGAGCATCAAAAAATATAAACGCCGGCAGGATAAAGATAAGGGCAAGAATTACGGCTTGAAGGCGAAGTTGCGGAATTGCCACGGGTCGGTTTTATCCGGCTGGGCGTTCGGATTTTCCACAAAGAATATCTGATAATTGGCCAGCGGACTCCAGTTAGACGGCTCCGAGATGAATTTCCCTAAATACGGTTTCGCGATATTCAGGATATAATCATGGGGGAGGTCTTCCGGGAAACAAATCCCTTCCTTGGGATTTTCCAGTATCCACAAAACAGAAGAAACAACGCCGATCGCCACCTGAATTGTGGTCGCGTTCTGCCCCGGCACCAGGCGGCGGGCTTCTTCTATGCTTAAAATACTGCCCGTCCACCAGGAATTATATTTATGTCCCATAATTAACGCGCCGAGCGAATCACTGCCGCTGGTTATCTCACCGGCCATGACTCTTTTATTCGGTTGCAATTCATATCCCCGGCAACGTAGTTCGTGGAGCGAAAGCATCGTATCGTCAGACGGCAAATATGCATAAAGGACCGTCGGGCGGTAAACATGTTTTTTGCCGCGAGTTACGGTAAGCAATTTGGAAATCCCAAAGGCTTCCCCGTGCGGTATTATCATGCCGACATATTCCTGGGAAGGCGTCCAGGAACGTATCCAGGTATTAATCCCCATCTGGGAAAGTATTATCTGGTTTTTCGGCCCGTAATCCGGTTGGCTTGCCAGGGGCGGCAGTGTTTTCTCGTGCGTACCCCAGCCCATTTCCACCGGCGCAATCGCTTCTTCCATCATCGCCTCAATGCTCCAGACATTGACGAATTCTTCAGGCTTCTTAGGCTTATCGGTAAACTGGGTGTCGCGCTCGCTGCAATGGATTACTTTAACCCCCAGCTTCATGGCGAGTTGGTTAAACAGCTTCTTTTTAACAAAGTGTTCCAGCATTTCCGCGTCACGCTTGGATACTTTCTTTTCCGCAATAAGCTTAAGGGAAATATCAATCAATCCACGCTTCGTAAAGTGGGAAACCAGTCCGGGGTTTGCTCCGTGGTCAAGGACCGCGGTGGACGTCCCTTTCCATTTGGGAACCATGTCCAGCAATTTTACATACCTGCGGTAAGATGATTTTTCCAGGGAAGTCCGTGTATGGATTTCCGCGTAAGGGTCCCATTCCTCAACCGAAGCGTTGACATAAAGGACTTTATTATTATATGTCCACTGGAGCGCTTCCAGGCAATCCACGTTCCAGGCAAGATCCACTATCAAGCCGCCCGCGTTGACATAAGCGGAAAGGGTCCTGGTCATGTTTTGGGGCGTCACCTTTAGTTGGACGAACTTTATACCTTTTGCAATCCACTTCTTAAGATATTTTGTCTGGTCAACGAAATCTATAATGGTAATATTTTTATAAGGTATTTTGACGTGTTTCAGGAGCAAAGGCAGGAAGCTCCGGGCAACCGCGCCAAAACCGAGAATCAATACTTTATTGTTAAAACGCATCATTTATCAACAGGCAGAATTTATCAGATCTCAAGTTACCGCTGCATTTTCGGAGTCAATGGAATGAACACTGCTCAGGATAATCCATTCCGGAATATACGATTATTCGGGTTTTACCTAAAAAACACAAACGTCGTCAGGATAAATATCGGAATTAATATCAAAACGGAATAAACCATATATCCGAAGAACGACGGCATTTTTATTTTGGATTCTTCGGCGATTGCCTTGACCATGAAGTTGGGGCCGTTCCCGATATAGGTGTTCGCGCCCATAAAAACCGCCCCGCAGGAAACCGCCATGACAAGTAATTCTCCTCCTCCCTTTAACAGAAGATCCGCAATATAATGCGTATTGGGTGAGCCATCTGCTAAAGTCAATAGTACGTCTTTTACCCCGCTAGCGGTAGCCGTCATCGTCAAATAGGTCGGCGCGTTATCCAGGAAGCTGGAAAGTCCTCCGGTCGCCCAGAAAAACTGCCACGGTTCGGTTAACCCTAAGGCTTTCCCGTTCGCATTAAGCAATATTAAAGCGGGAATCATTGTCGCGAAAATACCGGCAAACAAAACAGCCACTTCAATTATCGGGGCGAAGGTAAATCCGTTTTCCTTTCGAGTATGCTTTTTGGTCATGACCATGGAAAGTATCGCCAGGAACGCCATAAAGCCCTCTTTAATTCCGAATTCCCACGGCTTTTTCGCGTCTCCGCCAAACGGGTCGCCGGAAAGGAATATCGTGGCGACAATCCCAAGCAGTAACAGGAAATTGACTCCGCCTTCAATCCCCAATGGTTTTTTAGGTTCGACCTCTTTATCCAAATCGCCGGGCGTAGCAATATCTTCCCTTCTGAATTTCCACTGGTCGATGAAATTGAAGATAACCAGTAATAGCCCATTGATGAATAACCATTGCGGCAATAGGCGGAATGTCCACAAAAACGGAACCCCTTTCAAGAATCCCAAAAAGAGCGGCGGGTCTCCGAGCGGGGTTAATAACCCTCCGCAATTAGCCACGATAAAGATGAAGAAAATGATGATATGCGCCTTATCCTTGCGCGCTTTGTTCGCCCGGATAAGAGGACGGATTAAAAGCATGGCCGCTCCGGTCGTCCCGATAAAACTCGCCAGAACCGCCCCGATTGCCAGCACGACTGTATTAATCAACGGGCTCCCGGCTAAAGAGCCTTTAATATAAATGCCTCCTGAAATAATGTAAAGAGATACTAAAAGTATGATGAAGGAAATATAATCCAGCCCGACCGTAAGGAGTTCATTAGAATTAACGGTCGCGATATAAACGGCAACCGGTATTCCAAGAAGCAAAGAAATGATGCCTTTATTCAAATTCTTTTCCCACCAGTGCGGGAAGGCCAGCGGTATCACGGCGATTGAAAGAAGCATTAATACAAAAGGAGAGACCATCCAAAACGGTATTTCGTGGTGTTCGGCATTGGCGCTTACCGGATTTGATTCTCCGCTTCCGTGCGGCGCGGGTTCGGCGGGGGTGGCAGTCTGCGCAAAGGAACCGATTGCCAAAAGGAAAACCATGAATAATGCCATAATCAGGCATGTTTTCTTAATCATAGCGCTCTCTCCTTTTCAATCTCCAGCAAAATTAAACTACCCGGCTTGGACTCGAACCAAGACTAAGAGAACCAAAATCTCTTGTGCTACCAATTACACCACCGGGTATTATAAAGTTATGTGTTAGATGTTACAAGTTACCCGATAAAAAGTCAACCTCGTTAGAGATAGGTTATCCCGATAAATCGGGATGACCGTTTAGTATAATATTTTTAGCTTTCTTGTTTTTTATTACAATAAAAGCCAGATGATTTATCGGCTAAATATACCAAGTATCTCTAACGGGGTCAATAGTTTTAATATGATACTTTGTTGACAAGCGACGCGAAGTAACCGGCGCCGAACCCGTTATCGATATTCACGACCGATACCCCTGCCGCGCAGGAGTTAAGCATGGTCAAAAGCGGCGCGATTCCCCCGAAATGCGAACCGTAACCGATACTGGTCGGCACGGCAATAACCGGCTTGGAAACCAATCCGCCCACCACGCTCGGCAATGCGCCTTCCATCCCGGCCACGACGATAATAACCTTTGCCTCGCCCATAAGCTTGCTGTGGGATAACAAACGGTGGACGCCGGCAACCCCGACATCATAAAGCGTCTTAACGGTGTTACCCATAATCTCGGCGGTAATCCGCGCTTCTTCCGCCACCGGAATATCGGATGTGCCCGCGCAAATGATAAGAATGAATCCTTTAGAGGTCAGTTTTTTGATATTAGTTTTCAGTTGTACCGTCACACAACGGGCATCTCTATGATAAACCGCTTTTCGCGCGATTGATTTAACCGCCCGGTAAGCCTTTTCATCCGCCCGCGTGGCTAAAAGCATTGAGCTTGTTTTAAGTATTTCTTTGGCAATCTGTTTAACCTGTTGGGGCGTTTTACCCTGGCAGAAGATTACCTCGGGAAAACCGCATCTCCGGTGGCGGTCCGTATCCACCATGGCGCAATCTAATTTGCTGTAGGTTTTTCTCATTATTTAAATCCAATGTTTCAAGATAAGATAGCTGATTGCCGAAACAACCGCTGCAGCCGGGATAGTCAGAATCCATGCCCAGATTACTTTGCCTGCCACGCCCCAACGCACCGCGCTTAAGCGCTTGGTCGCGCCGACGCCGATTATGGAACCGGTTATGGTGTGAGTGGTGCTGACCGGAATGCCCAAAGCCGTGGCACCAAAAAGCATAACGGCGCCGGATGTTTCCGCGCAGAACCCGCCGACCGGTTGGAGTTTTGTTATTTTCTGTCCCATAGTTTTTACAATGCGCCATCCGCCCATCAATGTGCCCAAGCCCATCGCCGCATGGCACGCAAGCACTATCCACAAAGCCACCTCAAATTTGGGCGGCGGCATTCCTGCCTCCAATGCAATTTTACTTTTCCAACTGAACAATAAAATAGCAATAACACCCATGGTCTTTTGGGCGTCATTACCCCCATGACCAAGGCTGTATAAGGAAGCCGATAAAAGCTGTAGTTTCCTAAAATGCCTATCAACCTTTGAAGGGGTGGCGTTATGGAACAGCCAATTCACTATGTTCATAAAAATATAACCTAACGCAAGTCCTAAAAGCGGAGACAATAATATAAATAGGCATATACCGAAAAATCCGCTTTTCCAACTGCCCATAATTACCACGCCAAAACCGGCGTGGGTAACAGCCGCGCCCAGCAATCCCCCGACCAGGGCGTGCGAAGAACTGACCGGCAATCCGACATACCAGGTAAAAAGATCCCATGTAATCGCGCCTAATAGTCCCGCCGCAATTACCGCTGTGGTTATAGCTTGCGCCTCAACCACTCCTTTGCCGATAGTGGTTGCGACGTGTAATCCAAAAAAAAGAAATGCAATAAAATTGAAGAAAGCCGCCCAGGCAACCGCCTGCTTGGGTGAAAGAACGCGGGTGGAAACTACCGTGGCGATGGAATTCGCCGCATCGTGAAGCCCATTTACGAAATCAAAGATAAGGGCGACGATTATTATGATGATGATTACAGTCAAGCGAAATCATCTCCTCTCAAGCGTTTTTCAGGACGATGCCTTCGACGATATTCGCGACATCCTCGCAACGGTCGGTGGCGCGTTCCAAATCCTCGTAAATCTCTTTCCATTTTATGACATAAATTGGGTCGTCTTTTTTGCCTTCAAAAAGGTCAACCATGGATTTATGCAAAAGGACATCGCCTTCGTTTTCCATGGTGTTAACGGCAATGCAGCAGTCAAAAATCTCTTTTTGGTCTTTTATTTTCCGCATGCTGGTAATCCCTTTTAAAAGCGTTTCTGTCGCTCTGACCAGAATCTTGGCAAAAGATTTAGAGTGTTCGGTAGCATAAGGGATTTTGTATAATGACAACCTGCTTACCGCCGCATCCATAAGATCCAAAACGTCATCCAGCTTTGTAATCAGCTCGTAAATATCCTCGCGTTCAAGCGGAGTGACGAAAGT
Source organism: Candidatus Brocadiia bacterium (assembly GCA_020051675.1). Classification (GTDB taxonomy): domain Bacteria; phylum Planctomycetota; class MHYJ01; order JACQXL01; family JACQZI01; genus JACQZI01. The sequence continues at coordinate 2,080 of JAGVQN010000017.1, read as the reverse complement.
TTTATTGACCATCTCCACTGTTTTATGGGTAATCTGGTCTCCTTCATGTTCAATATCCTTCATCTTCTTGGTTTTTTGCTCGGCATCTTTGGGATAGTTTTGCAGCAAGTCATCCAAAGCCTTCGCGCCGAGGCAGGTGTTATTTGCCGCTCTCTCGAATAATTCGTAGAACTCCTTGTCTTTGCTTAATCCGAACATATTTTTCTCCTTGTATATTTACATGAATTAAAGTAAGTTAAAACAGCACATCAATACAACAATTAGATAAAAATGTCAAAGGTTTTAGGTAGGCACCGCATCAAGATAAAGGCTGTTTTCCTTAAGCTGTTTCCTTTTGTGGTAAGCCGCTCCGGCAATCATCGCGGCATTATCCGTGCACAGGTGAATGGGCGGTATTATCAAATTAATATTCTCGTTATCCGCCTTTAATTTCATCTTATCGCGCAGGCGCTTGTTGGCAACAACGCCTCCGCCCACGATGATTGTCTTCGCCTTGAATTTATCCGCCGCGCTGAAAACCCTTTCCGTAATCGTATCCGCCACCGCTTCCTGGAAACTCGCCGCCACGTCCGGAATCTTTATCCCGCGCTTTAAGCGGCTCTTTTTGGAGGCGTTCTGCCCCTTGGTGTAATATAAGACGGCGGTTTTAAGCCCACTGAAACTGAAATTAAATCCTTCTTTAACTGAACTGCCCGATAAGCCTTTCGGGAATTTTATCGCGTTCGGATTGCCTTTCAAGGCGACTTTCTGGATGCTCGGTCCGCCCGGATACCCTAATCCCAAAATCGCCGCCACCTTATCAAACGCCTCGCCTGCCGCGTCATCAACTGTGGCGCCTATCCGGCGATACTTCGTTATGCCGCTCATTACATATAATGATGTATGCCCTCCTGAGGCGACCAACCCGATAGCAGGGAAAAGGTTTTTAATTTTTAGATTTTGGTTTTTAGCTTTAAGTGCGACATTTAACATCCCTGCGTACAGGTGTGCTTCCAGATGGTTCACCCCGATAACCGGTTTATTCAGGACAAGGCTTAACGATTTAGCCGCCGAGACCCCAACCAAAAGCGCCCCGACCAATCCCGGCGTATTGGCAACGGCAATCGCGTTTATATCAGAGAGCTTTAACTTTGCCTTGGTTATGGTGCGGTCGATAACCGGAATAATCGTTTCGATATGCGCCCGGCAGGCGATTTCCGGCACCACACCTCCGTAGACTTTGTGCAAATCCTCCTGCGATACCACTACATTGGATAAAATCCTGTAACCATCAACGACCACGCTTGCGGCGGTTTCGTCGCAGGAGCTCTCTATTCCTAAACAGATAAAGTGTTTCATTTGAGTATCGTAACCTTAGTGTCTTCAATCTTAATTTTACCCTCGGCAAAGAGACGGATAGCTTCCGGATAGGCGATGAGCTCCTCCTCAAAGACCCGGTCTGCCAGAGAGTGAGGAGTATCGCTCGCCAATACCGGAATTTTCCTCTGGAGGATTATCGGGCCCTTATCGTAAACGTTATCCGCAAAGTGGACCGTGCAACCGGTGAACTTTGCGCCGGCCTTTAGCACCGCCTCATGCACTTTATCCGTATAAAAACCCTTGCCTCCGAATTCCGGAAGTAGGGCCGGATGGATATTCATCACTTTTCTCTCGTATTCGGTCGGAATTTTATAGAGGTTTAAAAATCCTGCCATGGCAATCAAATCAATCGGGTAGTTTTTAAGGACTTTATTTATCGCCTCGCTGAATTCTTCCGCGGTCTTAAACTCTTTGCGGTTAATTGTAAAGGCAGGGATATTATGTTTCTTGGCTCTATCCAATCCGGCAACGCCGGGTTTGCTGGAAATAACCGCCTGAATCTTGGCGGGCAGTTCGCCCTTGGCAATCAGGTCTATGAAATTCTGGAGCGTCCTGCCCGAACCGGAAATCAGAACAGCTAAATTTATTATCTTCATATCCTACTTGCTCCTTGCTAATTGCTCAGTGCTCATTTTATTAGCGCGCTCGACGCCATTTGTTGGTTCGCCGTGATGCCGTATTCAGTATTAGTAACGGCAATCGCCCCGATAGGTATTTCTTT
>JAGVQN010000075.1 GCA_020051675.1 Candidatus Brocadiia bacterium | reverse complement strand
TCCGATGCAAGAAGGTCGTAATAACTGTTATCACGCCTATGCTCGGAAACGTTGTATCCGATAATCATCAGGTTGCGCGCCCGATCGTATAATAAATCATAATCCATATCCATAAAACCGCCGCATTGACTGATAAGCGAATTTATCGATGCAATCCTTTCTTTGGCACGATTGCCCGCTTCAATAAGCGATTGCTTAAACTTATCAAGCCAGTCGCTCAAATACTGGTTTTTGCCTGCCAGATTACTTATTGCTTCATCTATTTTCGGGATAAACCGCGAACCGAGCATTTCCGTTTCTTTTAATGTGGGCATTCCGCTTATCCGGAAAAATGTTTTATCTATCCCGTTTAACGGGCCATTGGGTTCGGTCAGGTCGCGCCAGATATTTTCAGGCAACTCCGGCACCGATATCCACGGCGCCCAAAAAGCCAGGCTATTTAAGGACTCCCGGCATTGTTTTTCCATGGTATTCAGCCACCATGCCAGCTCAGCGCCGGCGTCGGAATCGAAATCATTAATTATTTCCCGCGTTAACTCCAAAATACGGTTCAACAATATTTTGGATTCTTTCAATCCTTCCGGCGGATTGGTCATTTCTTCACGCAGCTTTCCGGTTTGAGTTAATGACTTATTTAAAGCGGCGCTTTTCCCTGTTTTTCCTTTTACGATATCAGACTTGGCAAAAAGCTCGGAAGCTACATCCAATGTGTCAGCAAGCCCGCCAAAAATAACCGGCGTAACGGTTTTTTTGTTGATAAGTTCGTTCAATCCAGATTTCAATGTCAGCAGGTATCCGGCAAGATTGCCGCTGTCAACCGTTGACACGTACAGCGGATTTAAGGGCTGGAAGGTCTGGGTGTCGTACCAATTATAAAAATGGCCGTGAAACCTTTCCAGCTTTTCCATTGCCTTAAGCTGCTCGCCGGTGCGTTCAATCACCCTGTCGATTGAAATATAACCGAAATCATACGCGGCGAAATTTGCCAGCAATGAGATGCCTATGTTTGTCGGCGAAGTCCGGCGCGCTAAAATCTCAACCGGTTCTTCCTGATAATTATCGATCGGGAGCCAGTTATTTCCCGGGCCGATAAACTCTTCGAAATACGACCAGGTCTTCCGCGAAAGGCGCCGTAAAAAAGTAACCTGCTCATCCTTTAATTTACGGGTACTTGATACCAACGGCCGGCTGATCCACCAGGCAAAAGCCGGGGAAATAAACCATGCTATCAGGAACGGGAAAACGATTCCCGGCGTTTCCGGACGCAATAATGATAACCATAACCATATTATTATTGCGCTCAAAGGCGCAATCCACATCTCGCGGTAAAATCCGGATAACCCGCTCCGTCCGTGTTTTTTCTGCTCACCGAATGTCACCCATTGCAAAAGCCGTGTGCGGGTAAAAACCAGGCGCATGATTGAACGGATAACAGCATCCATGCTGAAAAAAGCCTCAAAAGGCAGGAAAAAAACAGTCAGCGCGGGCTGAATAAAACGGCCCGGCACGGAATGGAGCGTGGACTGCAGATGGAAATTAAAAGGCAAGCCCAACGGTTTCCTAAAGAATTCAGCCAGTATAGCCAATAACGACGGAATCGTTATTACGGAAATAATTACCAGCGCCCCCAGCCAGGCCGGCGTTAAAAATAACCAGCTGAAAACCAGCAACCCGAACATTGCTAAAGGCATCAGGCTGCGCCTGATATTATCCAGCATTTTCCATTGCGAAAGATTGGAAAGCGGATTCTTTTGGCTCTGCCCGTCCGGGGCCGGCACCCGCGGAAAAAGCCAGCTTAAAATCTGCCAATCACCGCGTATCCAGCGGTGCCGTCGGTTTTTATCGGTTATATAATTATCCGGATATTCCTCGTACAAGCAAATATCGCTTACCAATGCCGCGCGCACATAGCAGCCTTCTAAAAGGTCGTGGCTAAGAATAAGATTTTCCGGGAACCGGTTATTTAATACGCGTATAAAAACATCGACGTCGTAAATTCCCTTCCCGATAAACGAGCCTTCATGAAAGACATCCTGGTAAACATCGGAAACAGCCCGGGTATAAGGATCTATCCCTGATTCCCCGCCGAATAAACGGGCAAATAAGGACCGGTTTAACGCCGATATTCCGGATTCCACGCGCGGCTGGATAATACCGTACCCCTCGCTGATTAAACTGCCGTCTTTTCCGTACCTGGCCCGGTTCAGGGGATGAGAAATAGTCTCCACCAACAGCCTGGCCGCATCACGCGGCAGCTGGGTATCCGTATCAAGTGTAATAACATACTTGACCGCCTGCAATATTGACGTATCACCGATAACGGATGAAAAATCTTTTTTGGAATCGCTTCCTCTCAAGAGCCCGTTCAGCGCCGCAAGCTTGCCGCGCTTCCGCTCATAGCCCATCCAGATTTTCTCCTGCGCGTTCCAAAGCCGCGGACGATGGAAAAGGAAAAAGATTTTATGCGCACCGCCCGCATATTTTTCGTTAAGCGCTTTTACGCCCTCCTGAATCTGCGAAAGCAGTTCTTTGTCTTCCGGCATAACTTCCGAGGGCGCATCGTAAAAATCTGTAAGCAGCCCGAAATGGAT
>JAGVQN010000029.1 GCA_020051675.1 Candidatus Brocadiia bacterium | reverse complement strand
TCATGATAAGCGTAAACGGTATTTATTCCGTCGTGGCGATATTCATCCTGGACGGGGCGCCTAAATATTTAAGTGTTTTCCTGATAATATTCGCGACGACCGGCGCGGCGACCACGCCGCCGTAATAGCTTCCCCTCGGCTCGTCAAGCATTACCAGGACGATTATCTCCGGTTTTTCAACCGGGGCAAAGCCGACAAAAACCGCCCGGAATTTGTTGTGGGAATATGTGCCGTCTGTATTCATCTTTTGTGCCGTGCCTGTTTTGCCTCCAATCGTATATTCTTTGATATTGGCTTCCGGCGCGGTGCCGGTTTCCACAACCTTCCTTAAAATGAGGCGCATCTCTTTTTCCGTTTCAGCATCCAGTATCTGGTAGCTTTTATTATTGTTGGGCTCGGAGGCGATATTGCCATCCTTGTCCGCTATTTTAGAGAGTATTGTCGGGTTAACCAGTTTACCGCCGTTGGCGAAGACGTTGAATGCCTTGATTAACTGCATGCTGGTAACCGCGATTTCATGTCCCATGGGAACAGATGCCATGGTGTAATCATTCCATTTTTCAAATGGGGTGATAATGCCGGTTGCCTCGGCAGGCAGTCCCACGCCGCTGGGTGTGCCGAATCCAAAGAGTTTGACGTAATGGAACATTTCGCTTTTCGACATCCGCATGCCCAGCTTGGCCATTCCGATATTACTGGATAGGGCAATTACATCGCGGAAGGAAAGGTTGCCATGGGGTTTGTGGTCGTTAAGGATGCGCCTGCCCATTTTATATTTTCCGTTTTCGCAGAATATGAGTTCATCCGGATCAGCCAGATGTCTTAATAAAAGGCTGCTTGCGATGAAAGGCTTAAAGACCGAGCCTGATTCCCAAAAGTCCGTGATGCAGAGATTTCTGTATGTTTCCGGCGGATAATTGGATGGCTGGTTGGGGTCGAATACGGGCCTGTTTGCCATGGCAAGCACCTCAGCGGTGGATGTTTTTAATACAATCACTTGCGCGGAGGCAGGTTTCCATTTTTTGCAGGCGTTATCCAGCTCTTCTTCCGCGATGAATTGGATGACGGTATCAATCGTCAGATAGACGTTTTTTCCCGGCAGGGGAGGCTTTTCAATCATTTCAAGGGTAACCACCTTGCCCGCCTTGGCATCGCGCGGGACATAGCGCTCACCTTTGGCGCCTTTGAGATAACTGTCGTAAGTGGATTCCACTCCGCCTAATGCCGTCTCGTCCACTCCGCGGAAACCGATAAGATGGCATGCCAGAGTGCCGTTGGGATAACATCTTTTATATTCCTCCTGGAGGCCCAGCCCCTTGATTTTCTGAGAGCGCAGGGCGGAGGATTCTTCATCGCTTACCCGGCGTTTAAGCCAGACAAAAGATTTACGGGCGTTAAAGCCTTTTTGCAGGATATCGTTCAGAGCATCTTCGGTTATTTTAAGGATGGCGCTGACTTTTTTTACCGGAGCTGAATTTGCCTTTAGGACTTTGGGGTTGGCATAGACTGAATCGACTTTTTTGGAAAGGGCCAGGATTTTTCCTTTACGGTCAAAAACAATACCTGCCCGAGGCGCGGTTTCTTCCTTGTAATAGAATTGACTACGTTGGATTTCCTTATATTCTTTGTGCCGGGAAATCTGGATGGAATATAATCGATAGGATAAAAAGGCAAACGCACCGCAAATCAATATGAAGACGCATATAGACCGCAGGCGATAGTTATTCGGCATAACTCTTTAACCGCAACAGGCGTTTTGATTACTGATTTTCGGCCAGCAATTTTTGCAGCTCATTTGGCATCGCGGTGATACGGCTATCCGGAGCATTGGTTCTGTGCTCTCCTTCGCCATAACTTACCACGATTTTCTTTTCCTGGGCAAGCGCAAAAAGCTGTTGAGGAGAGGTAACCGATGTTAATTCGACCCTTAAGGTTTCCCTTTCCTCGTTCAGTTTCTTTTTTGCTTCCATTGCCTCGGAAATGCGATAACCCCATTGTGCTGTTTGGATCCGCTGCCAGACCGTGACAAACGCCAGAAAAGTCACGATACCGAGTACCAACAATACTCTTCTTTGGGTCATCTTACCCTCTTTTCAGATGACCCCTCTCTCACTATTCTATTTTAACCGTCCCAAACCCCCCGGGGCGGTTTATACTTTTTCGGCCACCCTTAACTTGGCGCTGCGGGACCTCGGGTTTTTATCCGTTTCGTCCCTTGTAGGAGTTATCGGCTTTTTAGTTATAATCTTAAAGATATTTTTTGCTTTCTTGTCTATAAACGCCCTTTTTACCAGCCTGTCTTCCAGGGAATGGAAACTTATGATGGCCAGTCGGCCTTTAGGATTAAGGTTGTTCTCGGTGGCCGCGAGAAATCCGGATAAATTATCCAGCTCGCCGTTTACCGCAATCCGCAATGCCTGGAAAACCCTGGTGGCCGGATGAATTTTGCCGCCTTTATAGGGAATCGAGGATTGGATAATTCCGACCAGGTCTTCGGTTGTTTCTACCGGATGCTTT
>JAGVQN010000091.1 GCA_020051675.1 Candidatus Brocadiia bacterium | reverse complement strand
CTTTCTCATCTCCCGGTTTAAGGGAAGCGCGGTAAATATCCGCTTCAATCAGTCGCCTAATCATAGGCCAGTCTTTATCGCGCTGGGTCTTTTTCGCCTTAACCAGGTCAGGCAGGCTGATAACGGCAATCTTTCCGGTTTCCGGGAGTTCTATCTCTTCGCGGCGCTTCCATAAATCAGGGAAAGAATCCACCCCGCGCATGACGCTGATAATATCAATCCTTAAATCCTTTACGCCTTCTCTTTGGCAGCGGAAATGGCAGGCATGCCCTTTTAACAGGACATCTTCGGAGAGGTCCGAGACAAAGATTCTATCCGCCTTGAGGTTATCCAGCGCCGATTTTAGGTGCTTAAGATTTCCAGGTGAGACCATAACCGCTATGTCAATATCACGGCTAAACTCGGCGGCGCCATAAAGGATGCAGGCCTGCCCTCCGATTAACAGGGCTTTTACCTTATGGCTTAAAAGTATAGAAAGGGCTTTGGGTATCGGGCTCTGGTTCATAATTTCCCTTGAGGAGTATAAAAACCTCCCACAGTTTTTGGGATTCCGTAAAGCGTTCAGCCGGAGACATCCTGTACCAATCCATGGTTTCTTCGGCAATAACGGTTTCTTCCGACCCCGCCTTGGCGGGGAAGTCCCGATTATTCCATCGGGGCGACTGAAAGCGTCTTTTTAACTGCTTGTTATTAGGCATATTTTGAGTATAGCAGAACTGCCGATAAAGACAAGAAAATCCTACCAGACAATTTAATATTTTCAGTGGTGGAAAAGCTATGCTTTTCCGCATCACAAGTAAAAAACGGGGTTGATTTGATTGAGGCTAAAGTAATTCGGGAAACGCCGAACCGAATCACCTTGCCAAACGGACTTGTTGTGGTTCTCATAATGCACTTTCCTTTCTTATTGGGCAGAACACTGCAATGCTTTCGCAGAAGACTGCGATACTTTCGCAGAACACTGCTGGCTTCGAGCAGAACACTGCGCGGCTTGAGCAGAACACTGCGCGGCTTGAGCAGAGCACTGCGCGGCTTGTGCAGAACACTGGAAATGTCGAACCAGCTACCTGCCCGAACTGACGCTCGTTCAGGCGGGTCTGCAAATTGTTCCTTGCCCCCTATTTCTCGCTGATCATACCCGGATTGTTCCTTTCCTGACTAAGATTAGAGCAATCCGATGTCGGATTAAGGCTATCCTGTATCGTATTGAACCTATACGGTATCGTATTAAGGCTGGACGGTATGGAATTGAGGCTAAACGGTATGGAATAAGGGCTGTTCGGTATAGTATAGGGGCTATACTGTATAGAATAGGAGCTGTTCGGTATAGGATTGGCCCTGTTCTATATAGAATCCTCTTAATCCGAGTCTTTCGGATAGGTGTCCGAGTCTTTCGGATAGATATCCAGGTAACCGTGACGAGAGGGGTTTAAAAGGGATTTGCCACTAAGACACTAAGGCACGAAAGATTCGTGTGGATTATTTGGGCTCAGGCTTAGGTATGATATCCCCAAAAATTCATCGGTCTTATTGAAAAAAGAAGTTATAAGTTATAATTATAATTCCAATCACCGAAACCAATCTGACATACCAGCTTGGTTGGACCCGCCATTGTTGGTGTGTCCATCCCCAATAGCCGCCAAGGTCGGCCACGGTTTCGGAAAATATTGTGCCTATTACACAGCCGAATCCCCAACCCAATTCTTTCAATGATTCTATCCATGCATTGTTTAGCCAGATCTTTATTACGATGGAAATAAAACATGCCAGCACAAAAATATTGATAATATGTTTTATTATCTGCCTGAATTTGCTCGGCGGATTATCAAACACTAATGTGTCAGGGTAAAGTTTTCTCATCTCTGTGTCCACTGTGGCTATATCTTAATTTAAGGCCCAGATTAAGTCAAGCCTAATTTGCATGCGAATCTTTGGGATGCACCCTGAATTCCTGCTCAAAGTGATAATCGGGACAAAAGGCTATCTTGACATCAACCCGGCAGGTCCAGACTGATGTTTCCGAGTAATATTCCGGCAGGTCTATGACATTAATCACACTCCGCTTGGCCCCGTGCTCAATCACCCCGGAAGGAAACGCATCCGGCGGGATGGATACTTGACCTTTAAAGAAATAGGGCTTCTTTTTCTCCAGCCCCATGCCTTCAGCCAGCGTGTATTTTTTGGAATAAGGAGTGCCTTTTTTAGCGGTCTGGTAATCGGTGCTGTCCGATTTTTGCGCCAGGCAGCCGTTGCTGATTGTCAGGATTATTTCCTTTGCCATAATCCGGCGGTAAGCGGTTATCCCAGCCACGAAATTAACGGCATCGCCGGGCTTGATATGGGTGCTGTCTAATGTTATTCCGCAGGAACTTATGGTAAACAAAACCACGAGTTTTCTCGCAGTGAACAAAGTGGCGATAAATATGGGCGCCCAGAATATAATAAAAATAAGGATTGCTCCGTTTAATTCCCCCGGGTGTTTAGTCTCTGCATAATTGTTTAAACCGTTAAGAATCCCGTTGCCGAACAGCGTCAGCATTAAAAGCTCAACTAAAAAGAGCCCCGTAACGACTTTTTTATTGCTGAAATCGAGCATCAGCGGTTTCTTGGCGAGCCTGGGCGGAGGCGGCGCGGGCAGAGACGCTTTTGGGATGGAGGGGCTTGCCTCTATCGCCTCCTTGAATTTTATAACGGAATTCACGAGCCCCTCTAACCTATCCGCCCTTATTTGGTCTTCGGATGTAACGGTGTATATGATTTTCAGCATACCTTTTTCCAGGTGAAGCACCGCGAAATCTTCCAGACTATTGACAATTTCCCGGATGCGGGCATCGGAAAATAAAGCCTTGATAGGTTCTTCAGGATATCCCTTAATAAGGAAATTCTTATTGAAAACGGTCTTGTCTATTTCGGTAAATTCGTTGCCGCCTAATGATATTTCGCGCTCAACACCCAATGCCTTAAGGAAATTGTCGTGCAGGTCTTCTTTTCTTAAGGACAATTCTATATCCCAGCTGCCCCATAAATAAATTTTCAGGTGCGGTTCAAGAGACTCGCCGGTTTCACGGCTCAAGTAAACCTTATGCGGGCCGATTTGGCCTGTTAATGAAGCGTAATGCGGCACGCCATCGAATGATTCGCCTGACACATCCGCAAGCTTTCCGCCCCATTTCGCCTGCAATGATTGAAGGCCGGAGAGCCACTCATTTTTCAGAAAAGGAAGTTGCAATCTCATAGGAAACACCTATTACAGGGACTTCACAACCTCCTTATCCCCCTTTTATAAGGGGGAATTCATTCGGCAGAATAAGTTAGATTACTCTGCAGGTACAAAATAAACATCCGTCGGGCGGAATTTGGCGTTCCTTTTAAACTGCGCCTTGATCTTCATCCCAACCATTTTCAGGCTCGGCTTGGATGTATCAACACCGACCAATCTGCTTAGGAACAGGGTATCGACCTTATCCCATTCGACGAGCACAAGGATAAAAGGCGTTTCCTTAAGGAATTCCTCTCCGCCGCGATGGCAGACCGTAAATGTATGGATGCGTCCCACTTCCGGCAGTTCGAACCATTCGGTCGGCGACCCGCATTCCATGCAATGCGCCTTGGGCGTCCCGTAAGTGTATTTGCATTTGGGGCACTTGGTGCCCAGGAGCTTGCCGTTTGCCAGTCCCGCGAAGAAAGGCGAATCTTGCCCGTAGCTGTGGATGTAATCTATGTGATAGGGTTGCTTGATGATAATAGGCGACATATGCTGGATGTCTTTCATCTCCTTAGGAAACGGCACCTTGAAAAGAATCGTCCCGTCATCTGTTTCGGCAAGCCTTATCTTTTCTGCTGCCGGAGTCATCGCTTGAATATTCATTTTATTTTTTCCTTTCTATGCTTTTTCCAATATGGACACTGTGACATAAGTTCCGGTTCCCGCATGGCTGTGGATGGCGCCGCGCTTGGCGTTTTTCACCTGGATGGTATCATCGCCCACATGTTTCTTCATCGAGCCCTGCAGCTGCCAAAGCGCAAAGACAGCCTGCATCAAACCCGTGGCGCCGACCGGATGCCCGCAGGCAATCAAGCCGCCTGAAGGGTTAACCGGCATCTCGCCCTGGCGCGGGAGCTTGCCCAGCCCGTAATCCAGATTCGGAAGGAACGGCGCGCCGGATTCCACGAACTTGCCGCCTTCTCCGTATTTGCACAGCCCCATATCTTCGTAGGTCTGTATTTCCGAGGAGGTATAAGCATCATGCAGTTCCACGAAATCTATTTCCTTTAACGGGTCTTTAATCCCGGCATGTTCATAAGCCAGCTTGGAGGCGGTGCGGCCTGCGCGGAATGAATGTATGCCCGGATATTTTAAGTCTTTATAATCAGAGGCTTTTTCATGCGCAAGGAGAATCACTTTCTTGTGGGGCCTGTCCGACATACGCATGGCATCCGTGCCGCGGCCGATTCCGGTTACTTTAACGAGGTTCTTGGGATCTTTGCCGGTGGCTTTGCGTATTTTCTTTAGGCCGTCTTCGCTGGCGAGGATGCCGCATGCGGCGCCGTCGCTCATGACGCAGATATCAAGCATAGTCAACGGCCAGGCAACCATTTCCGAATTGCGCACGTCTTTTATAGTCAAACGCTTCCTTTTCTGCGCGTATTTATTATGGAATGCGTTGATATGGTTCTTGACCGAGACATGCGCCAGCTGTTCCACGGTCGTGCCGAATTCCTGCATGTGCCGGACGACCATCATGGCGTAATATCCGGAATAAAATCCGCCGACAGGATAATCAAAGCTGACATCCGAGGCAAGCGCGATAAATTCATTGCCTTTCCATGTATTGACGTGGGACATGGTTTCGAAACCATACGCCACGCAGGTATCCATGACGCCGGAGGCAACGTTTTTATAGGCTTCCTGGAAACAGACTCCGCCGGTCGCGCCGCCCGCTTCAACGCGGTGGCTGGGCAGCGGGCAAAGGCCAAGGTAATCCTGAATCATAATGCCGGCCATCAATTGGCGGGAGAAATGGTCGGAAAAATAAGAAGCAACGCTTCCGTCAAAGACCTCCTGCGCTTGCTTATTTTCCAGCCCGATATCCTTCAGGGCATAGTCATAGGCTTCCTTAACCATGGGCTGGAATGTCACTTCAGGCCGGGCCTTGGCAAACTTGCTTATGCCGCCTGAAACAAAGTAGACATCCCGTGTCTTTTTAAACGCCATAAGTTCCTCCTTTACTTCTTACTTTTCTTTCTTTTAGTGACTTCAGTTTTAATATAATCGATTATTTCCGTGGTCGGCGCGCCCGGGGTAAATAAGCAGCCGATGCCGAGCTTTTTCAGCTTGGGCATATCATCTTCCGGGATTATTCCGCCGCCGGTCAGCAATACGTTTTTCATTCCTTTGGACTTGAGCATTTTCAATACGGCCGGGAATATCGTCATATGCGCTCCGGAAAGGATGGAAAGCCCGACGACATCCACATCTTCTTCCAGCGCGGCGTTGACAATCATTTCCGGTGTCTGGTGAAGGCCGGTGTAAATCACCTCCATCCCGGCATCGCGCAGGGCGCAGGCAATCACCTTGGCGCCGCGGTCATGGCCGTCCAGTCCGGGCTTGGCGACGAGAACTCTGATTTTATTTGTCATAATTTGCTCCTCGTAAAAATCTACCAGAAAATCGGCGGTTCTTTATATTCGCCGAAGACCTTCTTTAATGTATTGATAATTTCGCCCAGGGTCGTATAGCATTTGGCCGCTTCCAGGATTTTTGGCATCAGGTTATCCGTGCCGCGCGCGGCGGCTGCAATCGCCTCAAGGCATCTTTTCACTTTATTATTATCACGGCGCCGGCGCAGTTTCTTCAATCCCTGGTTCTGGTCCTTTTCCACCTTGGTGGAAATCTTAAGGAGTTCGATATCCGGAGGAGTATCCTCGACAAATTCATTTAGGCCGATAACAATCCGCTTTTTCGCTTCGATTTCTTTCTGATATTGGTAAGCGGAGCTGGCGATTTCCCGCTGGAAGAATCCCTGCTCGATTGCCGGAATCACCCCGCCGAAAGAATCTATTTTCTTAAAGTATTCCTCGGCCGCCTCTTCCATCTTATTGGTAAGCGATTCGACATAATAAGAGCCGCCCAATGGGTCGATTATATTCGTAACGCCCGATTCGTAGGCGATGATTTGCTGGGTGCGCAGGGCAATCCTGACCGCGTGTTCGGTCGGGAGAGCCAGCGTTTCATCCATGGAATTCGTATGCAGGCTCTGCGTCCCGCCCAAGACTGCCGAGAGCCCCTGGTAAGCCGTGCGGACGATATTATTTTCCGGCTGCTGGGCGGTCAGGGTGCATCCGGCGGTCTGTGTATGGAAACGCATAAGCCAGGAGTGCTGGTCTTTGGCCTTGTATTTATCACGCATCCTTTTTGCCCAGATACGGCGTGCCGCACGGTACTTGGCAATCTCCTCAAAGAAATCCAGGTGCGAATTAAAGAAGAATGACAGGCGCGGGGCGAATTTATCCACATCCATACCGGCGGCGATGCCCGCTTCCACATAGGCGAATCCGTCCGCCAGGGTGAATGCCAGTTCCTGCACGGCGGTCGAGCCGGCCTCGCGTATGTGATAGCCGCTGATGGATATCGTATTCCATTTCGGGGCGTGGTCCGCGCAGAAAGCAAGTATATCCGTAATAATGCGCATCGAGGGCTTAGGCGGGAAAATCCATGATTTCTGCGCGATGTATTCTTTTAAGATATCATTTTGGATGGTGCCGCGCAACCGGTTTGACGGCACTCCCTGCTTTTCACCGACCGCGAGATAAAACGCCAGCAAGACCGCGGAAGGCCCGTTTATGGTCATCGAGGTGGAAACTTTATCGAGCGGTATGCCGCTAAAAAGCGTTTCCATGTTTTCAAGAGATGCGATTGCCACGCCGCAACGGCCGACCTCGCCTTTTGCCATGGTGTCATCGGAATCCCTGCCGTAAAGAGTGGGGTAATCAAAGGCAACTGATAAACCGGTTTGCCCGTGATTCAAGAGGAATTTATAACGCTTGTTGGTATCTTTGGCTGTGCCGAATCCGGAAAACTGGCGCATGGTCCAGAGCTGCCCGCGGTACATATCCGGGTAAACCCCGCGGGTAAATGGGAATTTACCGGGCGAACCCAAATCGCGCTGGTAATCGGAACTGCTTATATCAGCGGAAGTGTAAACGGCTTTTTGGGGCTGGGTCGCGGATTTACTCTCCGGATTTGCTACGACAGTTTTTTCGTTCATCGGTTAAATAATGATATCTAAAACAGAATAGACTGTCAACAAAATATATTTTCTTGTTAGCCCGATAAAAAATCTTGACTGGGCGATAATATATTTGTCTAATACAATAGTAAATAATATAACTATTTAACCGAAAGGGGGTGAATGAAATGAGTTGTGGTAAAAAAGGTTGCGGTTGTGGTTGCGGTTCTAAAAAAGGCAAAAAGAAGAAGTAACAAACGACTAACATAAAACACCTCCTGTGCTGTTTATCAGTGCGGGAGGTGTTTCTTTTCAAAAAGCAGCTATGTCTAAACTAGCAGTTATCGATTTGGGCACCAATTCGGTAAAACTCCTGATAGCTCAGGTTAATTCACGTCCTCATTTCATGATTAAACCGCTTTATGAAAAGGTTGTCATTACCAGGATCGGCAGGAATCTTAAAGCTACAGGAAAACTTGATAAATCCGGCGCAGATAAAACAATCCGCTTAATAAAAGGTTTTGTTAACCGGTGCCGCAAGGAAAATATCAATGATATATTTATCCTTGGCACAAACGCATTAAGGGAAGCAATCGATTCCGCTGAATTCATCCGTGATGTCAAGCGTGAAACAGGTTTAAGTATTAAGGTAATCACCCCGCGCGAAGAAGCGTATTTTTCATACCTTGGCGCTATTGGTCCTTTACGCAAAGGGAAAAACCTGGTGATTGATATCGGCGGCGGAAGCACGGAGCTCGTTTATGGCGAAGGGTTTGATGTAACTTGGTGGCGCAGTATCCCGATAGGCGCGGTAAAACTGACCGAATTATGCGTCCATTCAGACCCGATTACAAAATCTGATTATGACAAAATGATTAAATACATAAAGCACCGATTACCTAAAACAATAAAACCAGGAAGCATGGCCTGTTATGGTGTGGGAGGGACTGTCGCCACACTGGCAGCGATAGCAAAGAAACTAAAGAAGCTTACGCCTAAAGGAATAGAGGGGTGTGTATTGACGAAAAGCAAGGTAAGCGGGTTAATGGAATTATTCTGCCGTATAGGTATCAAAACGCGTTCGGGAATAGCCTGCCTGGAAAAGGAGCGGGCCGATATTATACTGGCAGGGACAGCGGTCCTTTCGGTAATTATGCGCTTCTGGAATATAAAGGAACTAACTGTTTCCTCCAAGGGATTGCGATACGGCTTTATCAAAGATAAGATGCTACCTCACCTGGAAGATTAAGTTTGACAAATCCGATATAATAATGTATATTAAGCCGTCAATATGGCTACGAAGAAAATATTGCTCTGGGCGGGGATTGCCGGCTCGTTCGGCTTGCTTCTCGGCCTTTGGATTAATATCCTTTACAGTCCTTTACCTACTGCGACCGAAAATGACACTACCGTTAATGTAAACGGCGCATCTCCGGAATATAAACAAACTAAAACAGATAGCATAGTCCATCACGCTGATTCCAAACGAGAAACCAGGCAAAACAACCTTAAAAGCAATACGAAACGCGCCACGAAGGAAAAACAGGATGTATTGCCTAATTCGGCTACGGCCAACAATCAGAATGCGGAACAGGATTTCTATTCTCCGGAAAACTTAGACCGTTTAATCGGAAACACATCCGTCAGCGATGCTTTATCAATCGCCCGTAAATTACCTGACGAGACAGTTCAGGGGATTTTAAATAGAATTCCGGAAGATTATTTAAAAAGTAAGCTGGCGGCTACTGAACTGGGGTTTTCAAACGAGGAGCTAAGGGAAAACAAACCCGTTGCGTTAATCAACTCGCTTCTTGAAGTTTCCGAAACCCAGCCCATTACGGATGCCGCGGAAGTATTCTTTACGACACTGGTTAATCCGAGCGATAACAGCCCGGGTTACGCCTCACCTTATTTCTACGGCGATGCCAAAAAGATTTACGCCTGTTTCAGGAACGAAGGCGCGATGGTTAATTTCAAGGAGGTAGTCTCCTTATGGAAAAACACCTCAACCGGCAAGGTGGTCTATTGGGGCAAACAAGTAATAAATCCGTGGTCGAAATGGAATTACGTGTTTCTGGAGTATAAATTCGCCTGGCCCAAGGGTTCTTATATTGTGTCTTTCTACAAAAACGCCAGCAGTTCAAAATGCCTGGCACAGGGTAAATTTGAAGTAAAATAAATTCCTTAAGAAATAGATACTAATCAAGTAACTAATTAAAAAGGAGGAAACGGAAATGATAAGGAAGCTTACACTGCTTCTGGTATTAAGCCTGGTTATCGCCGGTGCGGTAATGGGCTGCGCAGACAGCACGAAAAAAGAGGACGAAACTCCGGCTCCGGGCGGTTCGGCTTTACCCTCAGGCACGGTTATTATTGTAGGAGAAAAAACATAAAGAAAAGGAGATAAAAAACAATGATAAAAACTAAACACCTTATAATCATGTCGATCCTGGTAAGCGCGGCGCTGGTCGGCATAATGTTTTCGTTCCCGGTGACCGCCGCAACAGTAACACCGGATACCTACAAAATTACCCTCTACAAAACAGAGTTTTCAACAAACGGCGCTACCTGGGTAGAGGTGTCTTCCAGCTTATTAGGCACGCAAATTGACTTTCAAAACGCGGCACAGATAGGAAGCGTTTTCGGGCAGAGCACGGCAAATTCAATCCCCGAAGGAACTTACAAGGCAGTGAGATTTACCATTAAAAACGCGATTGAATATTCGTATGCGGCAGGCGGTATCGGAGCAACCACTTTCAGCCCTTATGCAGGAGCTTCAACCGAACAGTTACCGGTCTATTTTGCCGTTAGCGGCACTTTTTCCTGGAGCAATGATGGCTCAACACTCCTGAAGGCTTTCCCGATGCCTTATCCTATCAGGGTTGTAGCTGATGGAACATCCAGGATTATCTTAAACTTTGGGGTAACTAATTCTCTTAGTGATTCCGGAGGATGGCATCTTGCGCCGCCTACGATAAGCGTAAGCAATATCGTAATACCGCCCACCCCGCCGGCTAACCCGAACCTATTTGCGGGCGGCGAATATTATTTCGTGCGGCAGAACCTTGTCGCCCCCGCATCAGTGAATGATATGATAACCCCGACATGGGTATCTATTTCTTCTGGCTGGGGAATAATCTCAATGAGCGTTCCAAGCGCCCAAGGAGTCGGCACATTTGAGGTTCAGGCGGGAAGTAATAATGAACACCGAATGGATATTGGTAACAACGGACTTTTTTATAATAACCAAATAGACTCAGGAAATACTATGACCGGAACGTATTATGCCGACGCCGATGGTTTTATTAATATGCTGATGCCCCGATCAGGGATTATACGCGGCGGCGTCAGGGGCGATGGCAAGGTCTTTATCGCCATTGAAGTAGCTCCTCCATCCAGCCAAACCGCAGATACGCAGGTCGGTTACCACATGATTTACGCTCTGAAAAAGATAACCGAAACAGCCGGAACAATGGTCGGCAATTATGCCTTTAACGGTTACCAAAGCGAGGTGTTTACCGCAACTCAGGCGGCTAACCCCAGCCCGGGCTATTACTATGTGGAAAACGCCTCAAGCATCGGATGGTTAAACGCGCAATTAGGCGGAATCACCACAACCGAAACTACGAATCGCATTAGGATAGAAAAACCGCTCAGCCCGACAGCGCAAACTGTTGTCGCTCCGATAGTAGCATATTATGGCCCGAATACCGGAACCGCAATGACCTATACTAATACAGGCAGGTTTGATATCGCGGATAAGAATGGCGGTGAATGGGGAGGGATGTTAATGGATACGGATAAAATTATCGGGCTTTATGCCGGGGATATCAGCGCTATGTATGATACGTATAACTCCGGTGGCGTTGATTACTGGCAGAACAGGTTTGATTTTGGAATGGCGCTTAAAATCAGGCCGGCCGGTTACTGGTCTGACCCAACGACTAAAACAAGCCTTGCCGGTTCATACACATTTACCTGGAAGGGTGATTGGTGGAACGATGAAGGAAGTGGTTCTGGCACAGAACTGCCCAACCATTCTGTAATGATAGGCAGGCTTAAATTCACGAATGATGCGGCAGTGCCGAATGGCGGAACAGTGGAAGGCTACGCCACTCAGTGCCAAAGAGGAGAAACTGTTATTGAAGACATGTCTGTTATGACATGGACGGTATCAACGGTAAACCTAGGCGCCACCCCGACCGGCACGGCCAACATAGACTATTATACAACGGATATAATAAAACTCTTTGATAACGTTCGGCAAACGTATGCCGCCTATCTATTGATAGGATGGGACGGAAAAACCCTGTCTCCGTATCAACCTTCGGGGACTCCCGGTGCGCCAAACAGTGAAAGAGGCTTGGGACTGGCAGTCAAACAGGATTAAACAAGAAAGTTACATAAAACTAAAAGGGCTCCCCGATATAAAATCGGGGGGCCTTTTTTATTTCTCTTTGGAAGTAACGCTAAAGTTGACAAAACATCTTTTTACGGTTATTATATGAATATGCGTAATATAAGCCTGTTCCCGTTTCGAATATATTTTATTGCTTTACTGCTTGTTGCCTGCATAAGCCTTTTTATTATGGCCTGTTATCAGGGCGCAAGCAATATTTATGCGGATGAGCCTAAGGAAGAAGATGAGTCTTCCTCTTTGGAGGATAAGCCGGCTGATTCAACTGCTCAAACCGCCGAAGATTATGTCCCGGTTACGCCTACCAAAAAATCCAAGGAATCCATCGAAGTCCAGCCGATGCTTTCCGACGACTACGATTCGGATACGACCGGCGTTTATTCGGAACCCACTATCAAAGGAACGGACGACTTGCCTTTTTCCATTGTTTACCTGAAGCGCAAGAAACCCGCACGGATAGAAGTAAAACGCTATGAAGCGGAATTAAATAAGTCTTTTAATCGAAACAAGCCGTCTGACATCAAAGAAAGCGTGAAACTGACATCATTCGATGCGGAACAATTGATTAAATCCGCTTTAGCCTTGTTCAAAAACAATAAGTTTAAGGAATCGGCAGAAACCATCAAGAAAATACTGATTGAAAACCCCGATAACGGCGTGGCGCTTATTCTTTACGGAAACGCCCTGTTCGCGATGGAGGATTATACATTCAGCGCGCGCGCCATACGCAAGGGGATGGCGGTTATTGACGATTTTGAAGATACCCCGATGGATTTAAAAGAGTTTTACGATATTCCCAAAACACTTGATAAACAGTCCGAAGAGCTGGCGACTTTGGTGAAATATTCTCCGGAGAATTTTGAAGCCAGATTCCTTTTAGGTTATATTCATTATTTCAGCGGAAAACTTAAGGAAAGTCTTGCCGTTTTGGAGCCCTTTACCGAGTTTAAAGAGGCCGATAAAGAAGCACTCAGGTTTGTGCTTCGTGCCAAAGAAACCCTGCGCAAACAAACCAAGCAAAAACCCCCTGCCTCTAAGACCAAAGATTGATATTTTCTTTGACCGGCTTTACGTTTAAAGATATACTGCCGCTTTATTAAATAAATTAACTTGTAAGGAGGTTTTATGGAAGAGGCGAACAGACCGTTGGGTGAAGGCGATTTAGCCGCCGTGCAGAAACTCAAGAACGCCTACGACAGCATGCGCGCTGAACTTTCACGCGCCATTGTCGGACAGGAAAAAGTCCTGGAGCAACTGTTGATTTCTATTTTCTCCAAAGGGCATTGTATCCTAATCGGCGTGCCCGGTTTGGCGAAGACCCTGATGGTTCGCTCGCTCGCCCAGACCTTGTCGCTTTCGTTCAACCGCATCCAGTTTACGCCTGACCTTATGCCTTCCGATATTACCGGCACAGACGTCATCCAGGAAGACCAGGCAACCGGGCAGCGCTGTATGCAGTATATCAAGGGTCCGATTTTTGCCAATGTGCTCCTGGCGGACGAAATCAACCGCACTCCGCCTAAAACGCAGGCCGCGCTCCTGGAAGCCATGCAGGAACTGCAGGTCACGGCAGGCGGTAAAAAATATACCCTGGAACAGCCGTTTTTTGTCCTGGCAACCCAGAACCCGATTGAACAGGAAGGCACTTACCCCCTGCCGGAAGCGCAGTTGGACCGATTCATGTTCAATATCATGGTCGAATATCCTTCCGAACAGGAAGAACTGGATATCATGAAACTTACCACCTCGCCATTTGATATGATCTTAAATAAAGTATTAAACCGCGAAGAAATAATGCACCTGCAGGATATCGTCCGCCGGGTGCCCATTGCCGATGTGGTTATGAAATATGCCATTACCCTGGCGCGCCAGACACGCGTCCATGCGGAAGAAAAGGTCCCCGAATTTGTCAAGGAATGGGTATCCTGGGGCGCCGGCCCGCGCGCCTCGCAGTATCTGATTATCGGCGCCAAGGCACGGGCTGTCCTTCAGGGCAGGTATTACGTTTCAATCGATGATATCAGGGCGGTTGCCCATCCCGTTTTAAGGCACAGGATTATCACCAATTTCTCCGCCGAAGCGGAAGGCGTAACCCCGAATAAAATTATTGACAAGCTGATAGAAATCACGCCTACTTCGGAAAGCGAACTGGTCAAGGATGAAAAACTACCTGATGTGATTCAACCGAGCATAAAGGAATAAAGGGCCGGTAATTCATGGAGAATTTTCAGAATTATTTAGACCCGCGCGTATTGAATAAAGTTGCCCGGCTGGAATTAAGGGCGCGCCTCATTGTGGAAGGCTTTATCGCCGGCTTGCATAAAAGCCCTTACCGCGGGGTCAGCGTGGAATTCGCCGCTCACCGCGAATATACTCCGGGCGATGACTTGCGCCATCTGGATTGGAAAATATTCGGGCGTTCGGACCGCCTTTATATAAAAGAATACGAGCAGGAAACAAATCTTTATTGCCATATCATGCTGGATACATCTGAATCAATGGATTACGCCTCCGGTGAAATTTCCAAGTTTGAATACGGGCGATCGCTGGCCGCGGCCCTTGCCTACCTGGTTGTCCAGCAGCAGGATGCGGTTGGTTTGGAACTCTTTGACCGCCAGATACATAAGACTGTCCCGCCCAGCAGCAACTCGGCGCATCTTAATGCTATATTTAAGGAATTGAGCGAGGTAAAGCCTACCAGGAAGACCGATGTCAAGGCGATTTCCATGGATATGACCGAACGGGTAAGGAAACGCGGGCTGGTTATCATCATCTCCGACCTCTTTGACGACCCTAACGCCATCTTAAAGGGATTGCAGAGGCTGCGTTTTAAGGGGCAGGAAATTATCCTGTTTCATCTGCTTGACGAAGCGGAAATGTCTTTTCCGTTTGACTGGATGACGCGTTTTATCGGGTTGGAGGAATATCCGGATGTGATCACCGATCCCCGCCACCTGCGCCGTGAATATATTAATATCGTGCAGAATTTTATCACCGTTTTACGCCGCGGCTGCCTGAAAGAGCGCATTGATTATGTCCAGATTACCACCGACCAGATGATGGACGTGGCGCTGAGCGCATATTTAGCCACCCGGCTGGCAACGCATAAAGTTAGGAAATAAAAGTGATATGGGAAGTTTTATTAATCCGGGTTTGGCATGGCTGGCGCTGGCCGGCGCCATTCCGATTATCATCCACCTTTTAAACCGCCAGCGGTACCGTAAAATACGCTGGGCGGCCATGGAATTCCTGCTTGCCGCGCTTAAGAAAACCAGGCGCCGCCTGCAACTGGAAAACCTGATTTTACTTATCATCCGTGTGATGATTGTGGTGCTCCTGGCGTTTGCCCTGGCGCGCTGTTATTTCCAGGAAACGCCGCTGGCCGCGCTCGGCACGACTGATACGCATGCCTTTATCGTCATTGATAATTCCTACAGCATGGGTTATAAAATAGGCAAAAACTCTGTTTTTGATACGGCTAAAAATATCGCCAATGGGCTTGTTGAAGAATTAAAGCCGTCCCATAAAGACAAGGCGTCGCTTATCGCCCTTTCCTCCAAGCCTTCGATTTTGGTCAGCGAGGCAAGCGCCAATATGGAGCTGGTCAAGAAATCGCTTGCCAATATGGAGCTTTCCCATTACGCGACGAGCTGTTATGAAACTTTCCTGGCGATTCAGGATTTGGTCAAGCGTTCCAACTCATCGCGCAAGATTATTTATATCATTACGGATTGCCAGCGTTCCGGCTGGCTCGTGCGCGATGAAAACAGGGCTAAATTCACCGACCTCCTGACCGAACTCAGCGCCAAAACGGAAGTAAAAATAATAGATATCGGCATGAAAGACGCCGTCAATACCAATGTTAATAGTATTCGTTCCTTAAGCCGGATAATCCGCACCCAGAAAACCGCCAACTTCGAGGTGGAGGTAAATAACTTCAGCCCTTCAAGCCTTTCCACCCTGGAAATAAGCTTTTATGTCGACGACCTTAAGCATAACAGTACCTCCATCCCGGTCGGCCAATACGGGCTTGGAGTGGTCAGTTTTCCGTATGAATTCTCCGAACCGGGTTCACATCAGGTAAAAGCGGTTCTGGAAGCCGATAACCTTGAACAGGATAACACCCGCTGCCTTACCGTTGATGTGCGCGAATCCGTCCGTGTCCTGGTCGTGGATGGCGAGCCTTCCGCTGATTCCTATGAAGACGAGACCATGTATTTAAAATACGCGCTCCAGCCTTCGCGCATTGATTTGGAAAGGTTCAGCATCTATGCGATTGATACGGTTTCCGATATCGTCTTTGAAGAAACCGATATTTCCAGATATGATTTGGTCATCATGGCAAACCTCGAATATCTCTCGCAGGATAAGCTGAAAAAGCTGGAAGAATTTGTCCGTTCCGGCGGCGGCCTTTTAATATTCCTGGGTGATAAGGTTGACCGTATTTTCTATAACCAGTCGCTCTACAAAAACGGGGAAGGCCTGCTTCCGGGTGAACTGATAGAAATACTCGGCGACAAGGAACACCAGTCTTACGCGCGGTTCGAAAAAGCGGATTTTAACCACGAAGCGCTTAGCTATTTTCTGCCTATCAAAGACTATCTTTCCCGCATATTCATCTACGAATATTATAGGATGAAAATAAATGGAACGACAGTGGAATCCCGACCTAATCGGGACGATGAAA
Organism: Candidatus Brocadiia bacterium; assembly: GCA_020051675.1. Classification (GTDB taxonomy): domain Bacteria; phylum Planctomycetota; class MHYJ01; order JACQXL01; family JACQZI01; genus JACQZI01. Next base: position 114 of record JAGVQN010000091.1, on the reverse strand, counting down.
AGAAAGAAGGCAAACCTGATAAGCAGAAAAATATCCGCGTGCTGGCGCGGTATAACGATACGGACGAAAACCCGGCTATCGCGGAAAAACTATTCGGCAAGGGAAAGGTCATTG
>JAGVQN010000013.1 GCA_020051675.1 Candidatus Brocadiia bacterium | reverse complement strand
CTGTGTCACCGAACTATAGATTGTTAAATGCTTATCGGTTGAAGGACGTTGCGTAATAGGCTGTCATAAATATATCATTTGAATCCACCCACCACCATTTTATCAATAGCACGACTAAACTTAATTAGTTATAGTTATTGCTTTCTATCCAAGCGTGTCTTAACCTCATTTTCCCGATGTTTAGGAAAGAAATGACCCAAAAGCACTGTGATTTAGATGGTCAAGGTATGTCTTAACAAATACAGGGACGTCACTACCGTTCCGCCGGATAAAACAATGGTTCGCCGTATTTGTCTTTGCCGAAGTCGCCTATCAGTTTCTTGGTCTCCGGCAACAACAGGAATTTGGCGAATGCCTTTGCTCCTGCCACGTTTATCTTTGGGAATTTGTCCGGATTTAAGACTATTACGGAATACGGGTTGAGCAATAACGGGTCTTTTTCCACCATAACTTTCAATGATAGCTTTGACTTGAATGCCAGGTATGTCCCGCAGTCGCTTAAGGTATAGCCCCTCTTTTCATTGGCAATCTGTAACACCGCGCCCATGCCGGTATTAGCCGTTATATACCACTCGCCCGTTGGCGTTATGGCTGTTTTATTCCAGATAGCCAGCTCTTTTTTATGGGTTCCCGAATTATCGCCTCTGGTGACGAAGTTTGATTTGGTCTCGGCAATCTTCTTAAATGCCTCTGCCGCGGATTGGGCGCCGAAACAGCCGGCCGGGTCTTCAGCCGGGCCTACCACCATAAACGTATTGGTCATCACCAGATACCTCTCTATCCCGAATCCTTCCTTCATGAATGCCTCTTCGTCTTTCGGGGAATGGACCACGAGGACATCCGCATCGCCGCGCTTGCCCATCGCCATTGCCTCGCCCGAACCGACCGCAATCGGCTTTATGTTAAAGCCTGACGCCTCTCTAAACTTTTCTATCAATACGTCAAGCACGCCCGTATCATTAACGCTGGTCGTGGTTGCCAGTATGACATCCTTGTTAACCGTCTCTTCCGCCTTTTCCGTCTTCTGCTTGCAGGTAATGGGAATAAGCAACAATACAAATATTAATGACGCCAGCAATCTTTTATCAATTCTCATACATAAATTCCTTTCATTTACTGAACTCTTACGAAAGAGAAACGAGACATTCCAAAAGTGTCATTCCTGCGCAGTCCCATTAGGGACGGAAGCAGGAATCCAGTTTCCTTGTATCTCTTCTATATTCCCGCCGGAGTTTCCCCCGCTGGATTCCGTGTCAAGCACGGAATGACAAGCGGGGCGGGAATGACAGATGGAACATTCCGCAAGAGTTCCGTTATTTAAACAATGTAGTAAACAATATCGCTATCTGATTATTTTCAGGCTCCTTTGCTCCGGTTGCCATATCTTCAGTATTTGTCACATATTCTACTTTGAAATGAGTGGTGTCGGTCAGGCGGTAACCGGCTCCGACTGATATGCGCGTATAGGCGTTTGAGCCTGCGGCGCCGTTTAACGAGGCGTAAAGAGTGCTTTTATCAAACCCGGCCCAGCTGTATCTGGTTGCGAGATAGAGTTTTTCGGTCGCATTATAACAGCCTTCTAAAAAGTAATAAGTTCCTTGGCGGTCCGTTACCTTGACAATCGGCGCAACCGTGTCTTTGCCGTCGTCTGTAAACTGCCCGTATGCCGCACGGATATATGCCTTGCTGTCAGACCAGGCAGGGGAGACGGGATTCAGCCTGTTTTCCTTGCCCGGCTGCCCGCTCCGACTCGGAGACGAGGCGAGGATATCATAACGGATATCAAGCTCGGTTACGGTTCTGGTCCATCTGGTCGCATTCGTCGGCGGGGTTGCCAGTCCGGCAAAGGTCATTTCAGCGCTTCCATTCATCAATTCACCTGAGTTAAAGTAACTTGCCGAGACATATAATTCGTTTATCGGATTAACGCCCACCTTAAAGCAAACGGCCTTGGATTGCTGGTTATCCGCTCCGGAAGTGGTGTTGCCGTTGCTCAAGCTTAATGCCCATTTTACCGGCACGCCGAGCTTATCTTTCGGCAGGGCTTGGAATATCTGGAAGGCTTCATCATAGGCTCCGGTATTGGTGGCTGAAGGGCTGATGGTCACGGCTTCAACGGAATTATTTCCCCAGGTCTCCTCGCCGAAATCCAATTTGATGCGGCCTAGCCTGATGGTCGGATTAAACAAGCTGTCCTTCAAAGAAGGCGCCGCCATCGCCAGGAGGTTGGTATAATCCAAATACAAATAATCCATGTTCACAAAGGTGGCGTTATTCAGGTTCATGCGCGCCACGACTTTCATGTCAGGCGCCATCTGCAGGTTGAAACGCAGTTTGGCTTCAGGCATCTGGAATGAGCCATCCGGATAACTGCCGGCATTTTCCGAATCCAGGTAGCCGATAGCCAGGCGCGAGCCCTTGAAATCAACCGCGGGTTTAAATTCATCCGCGCCAAAGGCATTGTACGCCATACATAATATCATACCCATCATCCCCAGCGCTATCATTCCTTTTTTCATTTCTTATTTCCTCCTCGTTTAATCTCATTTAGCATCTGTAAAAAGGCTTTGTTAACCTGTTTGTTTATCGTCGCCTCGAATTTAATATACGGGTTAAGTAATCTTTCGGCGAATTCGGTAAGCTGGGCGCGCGATTTGCTCTGCCCGCCGACCGTGGTTTCTATCAGCTTTACGCCGAGCACTTCCTCTGTCTTCTGGATTCTGCCCCAGACATAGCGGTAAGATTCCTTTAATAATACCGAAGCGCCTTTTATGGAGCCGGTTTTCCTGATGGCTGAAAGTATCCCGGCAATCCCTCCGCCAAAGGCGTATTCTTCGCCTTTCACCAGCCAGATTTTGGAACAAGGCTTAAATTCGATTGAGACGTTTATTTTGTTGTTCTTCGGCATAGTCAACCCCGTTAGAAATAGTTACTTATAAGCATATAACCTTAAAGTTTCTAATCCCTCCAAGGCGGGAAGATTGCCACGCCCCTATGGGGCTCGCAATGACGGTCATTGCGAGGGATCCCGAAAGCATTCGGGGACCGAAGCAATCTTATTAGTCATTATATTAGACGCTCTTAGTATGCCCATTAGAATTTTACGCCATATTATTTCTAACGGGGTCAATATGCACGATTATACATATAGGTAGGTATGTGTCAACAAATAATCGATTATTTTATTCCGGGGAAATTAATGCCTTGGCAGGCTGGCGCATTCCAGGCTGCCTTTGTCCAAAAGTTCCAGGGCATGCCCGAGCACCGGCTCGATGACCTCCAGGCATTCTTTTACTGCCTTAGGGCTTCCGGGAAAGTTAATGATAAAGGATTTTCCCCGGATGCCTGCCACTGCCCTTGAAAGCATGGCAAACGGCGTTTTTTGGAGGGTCTTTTGCCTGATGGTTTCCGGGATGCCCGGCACCATTCTTTCGATTACCTTCAAGGTCGCTTCCGGCGTCACATCGCGCGGCGAGAATCCCGTTCCGCCTGTGGTCAGGATGAGACTACAGTGTTTCTTGTCGGCAAACTCAATCAGCTTGGCGGAAATCTTTTTTGCTTCGTCCGGCACAATCGCGTATTCGAAAGAATCAACATCCAGCATTGATTTAATGATGTCCTTTATTACCGCGCCGCTTACGTCTTCCCTTTTTCCGGCAAATCCCTTGTCGCTGACCGTAATAATTCCTACTTTCACTTCGTGCTCCTTTCAGACCTGCCTGCTGCAGGCAGGTATTAATTTTATTTCATCGCCTGTCTTGACTTTGCCGCCTTTCAGGACCGCCACAAAGATTCCTTCGCGGGGCATGATGCAATCGCCTGTCTTATAATAAATACTGCACGGCTTCACGCATTCCTTGCCGATTTGGGTGACGCTTACGATGATATTCTTTCCGATTCCCAGCTTTTGCCCGATAGGAAGATTGACAAGGTCTATCCCTTTAGTGGTAATATTTTCCCCGAAATCGCCGATAGCCACTTTCAGCCCCTGCTTTTTGGCTTTCTCGATTGATTCCATCGCCAGGAGGCTCACCTGCCGTTTTCCCGGTGCGGCATGCGCGTCGCCCACAAGCCCCCAATCGATATTGAGCGTTCCTTCGCCGATGTCTTTCTTACGGACATGCTTTGTTTTACTGCTGCAAACCGATAAGACCTTAGGCACAGTTTTACTTCTTTTTACGGACATAGGTTTGTTTGCCTCCTTTTTTTTCAGTCAGGCAGATGGATTCAATCGTCATTTCTTTATCAACGGCTTTGCACATATCATAAATGGTCAGGCATGCCGCGGCAACCGCGGTCAGGGCTTCCATATCCGGACCGGTTTTCTCATCGCAATGCACCTCTGATTCCACCAGAATCCGGTCTTTCCCGATAATCCTGCTATCAACTTTTACATTTGTAATCTTTAAGGGATGGCAAAGCGGTATTAAATTAGAAGTCTGTTTCGCCGACATGACGCCGGCAATCTGGGCAACCGCGAAGACATCTCCTTTAGCCACCTGATTCTTTTTAATAAGGCTGATAGTTTCTTTAGTGGTTTTGATATATCCCCTGGCTCGCGCCAGCCGCTTGGTCGGCATTTTATCGGTGATATCCACTATCCTTGCCTTGCCTTTGCTGTCAACATGAGTTAATTTCATTATGATTAACCTCCTATCAGTATCATCGGCCTTTTAAGGCATCGGTTGCCCTGTTTCGGTTTGCGTGCCACCGCTTCTTTTATCGCCTCGGCGTAATTATAATTCCGGATATTTATTTCATCATCGGATAAAAGGCAGGGTTTTAGGAATCCGTCCGCAGTCAGCCGCAAGCGGTTGCAAATACGGCAATCCGGCGGCCGGGTTGAGACGTGGCTTTCATCAAGTGCCGGTTTGCTTTTATCAAGTGACATCTTTTGTATGAACTGGATTTCCACCCCGTTTTCCCTTCCGAATTCCAGGAAATCGTCTTTCTCATCATCATTCACGCCCCTAAGGATAACGCAGTTTATCTTTACCGGCGACAAGCCCGCTTTCTTTGCCGCTTTTATGCCGGCGAGGACGTCGCTGATATTACCGCCGCATGTAATCTTTTTATAACGTTCCGGTTTCAGGCTGTCCAGGCTTATATTTACTCGGTTCAATCCGGTCTTTTTTAGTTTGGCGGCGTATTTAGCGAGTAAAATCCCGTTTGTGGTAAGCGCCAAATCCTTGATGGCGGGAATCGAGGCTATCATGGAAATAAGCTTACATATATCTTTCCTTATCAAAGGCTCGCCGCCGGTCAGGCGCACCTTGTTTATCCCCATATTTGAGGCGGTCTTAATAAACTGGTAAATTTCCTCATAGGATAATATCTCGGTCCGGTCTTTCTGGCTTATCCCACGTTTGGGCATGCAATAATAGCATCTCAGGTTACAGCGGTCAGTAATGGACACGCGAAGGTAAGTGAGGTTTCGTTTGAATCTGTCAACTAACATTTATTTTATCTAAACGATGATTATAGGCCATCTTTCGCCTTTTCTAATGGCGGTAATGTTTTCCGGGATAGTCAGGATTCCGTTGGATAATACCATGGATTTAAGAATCCCCGACCCCTGCGGACCGGTCAGCGAGGCATAGTATCGGCCATTTTTGCTGGTTACGATTACCCTCATGAAATATCTTCTCCCCGGTTTCACCCTGATTTCATCCGTAATCGTTGCGGTGACTTCGTGCCGGGCATATTCCTTCCCGCCTGCCCGTGAATCCAGCCCGCCCGGCTGAACCGTTCGGACGGGTCGGGCAAGTTTCCCGCACATCTTCATTATCGCCGGACGGACGTGTATTTCAAATGTCATCATTGACGAAACCGGATTTCCCGGCAGGCAGAATACCGGTTTCTTTTTAAGTATGCCGAATGCGAAAGGCTGTCCCGGCCGCTGGGCGACCTTCCAGAACTTCATCTTTGCGCCTAACGCTTCCAATGCCGGGCGGATGTAGTCTGTCCGTCCCATGGAAACACCTCCGGAAATGATAATGACATCACATGAAAGTGCCTTTAGGAAAGCGCTTTTGACTTTAGCCAATTTGTCCTTGACTATTCCCATGATTACCGGTTCTGCGCCGCATTCCTTAACCGCCGCGGCCATCGAGTACGAATTAGAATTCCTTATCCTGCCGAAAGGCAGTTTGTCTTTTATATCAACCAGCTCGTCTCCGGTTGCCATAACGCCGACCCTGGGCGTTTTAGTCACCCAAACATCCGCGTATCCCAAAGCCGCCAGCATCCCGATTTCTGCTGGGCGGATGGTTTTTCCTCTGGCAATAACCTTCTCATTCTTGCGGATGTCTTCACCCTTCTTGCGGATATTCTTTCCTTTTTCAGATTTGTTATATATCAATACAAACCCATCTTTTTCCTTAGTTTCTTCCACCATGATAACGGTATCTACGCCTTTGGGTATTGGGGCACCGGTCATGATTCTTATTGCCTCGCCGGATTTGACGGCTAAACCGGGAAGCTGTCCGGCATAAATGCTTCCGATAACCTTGAGCTTGGCGGGCGAACGCGCGTTTGCTTCCTTTGCATCGGCACTCCGTAATGCATATCCATCCATGGCAGAGTTATCCAGCGGGGGGATAAATGTATCGGAAATAGCATCCTCGGCCAAGACCCTTCCCAGAGCGGAAGTTAAAGGCAATCTTTCCTTGCCCAATACTTTCGTGTTTTTGAGGATTATAGCTAATGCTTCTGAAACATAAATTAATTCTTTCTTCATATTTTATATCTTGATCCTCACGTCAACCACTTTGCATTTAGCCGCTTCCGGATAAAGCATAATCGGATTCAAATCCAGCTCCTTGATTTCCGGACAATCCGTCAAAAGCTGTGAAACGCGCATGAGAAACTCCGCCAGCTTGTTCAAATCCACTCCCTTTTCTCCGCGCGTGCCTTTCAATATCTCAAATCCCTTGATAGATTGTATCATCCCACGCGTCTCGTGCTCGCTTAAAGGCGCTACTTTGAATGCCACGTCTTTTAACACCTCGACAAAGACCCCGCCCAAGCCGAACATGATTAAATGGCCGAGCCCTTCCACATTGCTCGCCCCGATAATGACTTCCCTGCCTTTTGTCAGATATTCCTGCGCCATGTATTTGAATGAGCATCCTTTAAACTGTTTCTGGAAATCATCAGCCTTATCTTTTAAGGTTTTCTTGTCCATAATATTCAGGGCGACCCCGCCTTTATCTGTTTTATGGATGATATCCGCGCTATCCACCTTAAGCACCATCGGATATCCCACATAATCCGCTGAGGTCATAATATCGTCCTCTGTATCTGCAATGGCAAATTTAGCCGCCGGGATTTTGTAGGCATAAAGAACGCCCAACGCCTCGCCCAGAGACAAAAACTCCTTAGATTGTTTCTTCGCCTGTTCTATAATATGCTTTGCCGCTTTCTTATCTACATCAGAACAGCCGGTGGTTTTTTCATCTGATTTTCGCTGGTGTTCTCCGTATTTCGTCATTGCAACAAGCGCCTTAGCGGCGTTTTCCGCCAGGTCGTATGTCGGCAGTCCACCGGCTTTAAGGATATCCATCGTTTCTTTCCACTGGGTTTTATCCGTCATTGTGTTGATGACAATCGGCTTGGTTGCGGTTTGGGCGATGCGCACCATTTCTCTAGCCACTCCGGCGCAATCCACAAAGAACGGCGTTACGAAGTTTATGAGAAGCGAATCTATATTTTCGTCCTTAAGCATGGATTCTATTGCCGTGGCGAATTCCTTGGGGCCGGCGGTTGCCAGGACGTCCACCGGATTGCTTACCGTGGCTTCGGGGAAAAGATTGGCTTTTAAGTGTTTCTTGGTTTCCTCGGCGAGGTCAGGCAGGCTTAAGCCTCCTTCGATACATTCATCCGTGGCGATAATCGCCGGGCCGCCGGTATTGGTAAGGATTCCCACATTCGGTCCTTTCGGCACGGGTTGGGAGGCGAAGGCAATCGCCGCCTGGCAGATTTCTTCCTGGTTCTTGAAAGAGATAATTCCGCACTTATCGAATATCGCCTCGATGGCGGTATCCGCTTTCATAAGACTCCCGGTATGCGACATAACGGCGCGGGCACCCATGG
>JAGVQN010000061.1 GCA_020051675.1 Candidatus Brocadiia bacterium | reverse complement strand
GATTGCCCTGCGCATGGTTTGGGAAGTTGCTAAGAAAGTAAATGCCCCGCTCCGCTTCGCTCCGCGGGACGACCCCCATACGGGGATTCCCGATTATTCGGGGTGTCCCCGAAATGCAATGGAGCGGGATAGGGAGTGCCCCCGATGGACATCGGTGGTCGCCCCGATTATCGGAATCGGAGGGGTTATGGAGGCAAGTGATGTCTTGGAGTTCATGACGGTCGGCGCTTCAGCAGTTGCAGTCGGAACGGCGAATATCATTTCGCCTGATAATGCCCTGAAAATCATAGAAGAGTTGCCCAAGTTATTAAAGGAAGAAAATATCCAATCAATCAGCCGGTTAATCGGGACATTTAAAGTATAGATGCGATTATTCATAGCCATCCCTGTAGAAGACGCACTTAAAGACGAGCTCATCAATATACAAAACGAAATAAGGGAAACTCAAGCGCATATAAAGTTGGTCGAGCCGGAAAACATCCATTTTACCGTAAGATTCCTCGGAGAAGTCAGCCAGGAGCAATCCACGGTTATTTCAAGCATTATTAAAAAGGCCGCTTCCGGTTACAAACGATTTGAAATGGAACTCAAAGGTATCGGCGCTTTCCCTTCTGCCGGTAATCCGCGAGTTATCTGGGTAGGTTGTAACGAAGCCGCCGGAGAAAACAAGCTCGTGCGTATTTATCGGGATATAGAAAAAAGTCTGCTTGAGAGTAAATTTACACCAAACGATAAGTCTTTTTCGCCGCATATTACGCTCGGCAGGGTGAAGTCGCCGAAGAATAAACCTGCTTGCCCCGATGTCCATCGGGGCGCAGGCAGGGAGTCGTTGACGAGGATACTCAAAGAAAAAGTGGATTTCTCTGTCGGCATACAGATGGTTAAAGAAGTCGTTTTATTCCAGAGCCAGCTTCGGCCCGACGGACCGGTTTATTCCGTTGTTGAATCCGCCACGTTGTTATAAGATAAAACATCAGGTTTACCTTGACACAACCAGCGCTGGCGATTTTAATATATTATTCATATTGAATAAGGAGAACGCATATGGATAAGAACTATGTAGTTGAACCTAAAGTTATCGGAATGAAGGATAAAGTAAACGGTTACGGTGCCCGATATGAAGGAATAGTGTTCCTGGGCGCCAAGCGGACTCCTTTCGGCAGGTTTATGGGGAGTCTTTCCAATGTCGGCGCGATTGAGTTGGCGGTAATCGCCTCGCGCGCGGCTATTGCCCAGTCCGGATTAAAACCCGAGCAGATAGAATCAGTTGTATTCGGCAATGTTGCCGCATCAAGCGGCGATGCGTTCTTTTTCCCTAGACATGTTGGGCTTTACAGCGGGTGCCCGATTTCGACTCCCTGCCATCTGGTCCAGCGTATTTGCAGCACCAGCTTCGAAGCGATTGCCCAGGCGGCCGAGCATATCTACATGAATAAGGCTGATTTCGCCCTGGCGGGCGGCTCGGAAAACCTTACACAGGTGCCGGTTGCCGCATTCGGCGGGCGTTTGGGATTCCCTTTGGGCAGGCCTAATTTTGTGGATTATCTCTGGGAGGCATTTCTGGATACTTCCTGCGATTGCCCGATGGGTTTGACCGCGGAAAACCTCGCTAGGAAATATAAAATAACCAAGCAGGAATCAGATGAATTTGCCATACTTTCACAGCAGCGAGCAGGTGTTGCCATAAAGAACGGATATCTTGCGGATGAAATCACACCGGTAACAAATTGCACCTTGGAGGCGCATAATCTTAAACCACGCAAAGTTAAATTACCCAGGGGAATGGAATCGTTAAATACCGATGAGCATCCAAAGCCGGATACAAAGTTGGAGAAAATCGCTTCATTACCGCCGGTTTACCATAAAGACGGGGTTCAGACAGCAGCCAATTCATGCGGTATTGTTGACGGGGCTGCGGCGGTAGTCTTAAGCAGTGCGAAAAAGGCGGAGGCGCTTAAACTGAAGCCGCTCGGCAGGCTTGTGGCTTCATCCGCTTCAGGAGTTGAGCCTAATATTATGGGGATAGGTCCTGTCCCATCATGCAGAATGGCGCTTGATGTCGCCGGGCTTAAATTGAGCGATATTGATTTGGTTGAAATAAACGAGGCCTTTGCCGCGCAGTATATCGCCGTGGAAAAGGAATTGGGTTTGGACCGGAATAAAACCAATATAGACGGCGGGGCGATTGCTTACGGGCATCCTTACGGAGCGACCGGAGCGCGGCTTACGATGACCCTCCTTTATAAGCTGCGCCGTTTGGGAAAGCGTTACGGAATGGCTTCTGCCTGTATCGGCGGCGGGCAGGGCATGGCTGTAATCGTAGAAGCGTTTAAAGATTAGCGTTAACTTGTAACTATAAAAGAGGAGGCAATCATGGGTCAATTCAAAAAGATCGGCGTTGTCGGCGCGGGCACCATGGGCTCCGGTATTGTCCAAAAAATCGCCCAGGAGAATATTCCCGTGGTTATGGTTGATATCAAGCAGGAATTCGTGGATAAAGGTTTAAGTAATATCAAAACACTTCTTGATGAAGGCGTCCAGCGCAAAATATTCACCGCGGAAAAAGCCCAGAAGATTCTTTCCAATATCAAAGGAACCACTGATATTAATGAGCTTAAAGATGCCGATATCATAATCGAAGCCGTATTCGAGGATGAAAAAGTAAAGAAAGATTTATTCCAGACCCTTGATAAAATATGCGCCAAAGAAACGATTCTTGCCTCTAATACATCTTCTTATAAAATAGCGGATTTGGCATCCGCAACCAAGCGTCCGGATAGGTTCGTGGGACTCCATTATTTTTATCACCCGGCCAAGAACAGGCTACTGGAGATTATCCCTGGTCCGGCTACCGCGCCGGAGACCGTGGAAATTGCCGAGGCCTTTTCCAATATCACTGGTAAATCCGCCATCACCGTGAAGGATTCTCCCGGATTTGCAGTGAACCGTTTCTTCGTCCCGTGGCTTAATGAAGCGGTCAGGGTTTACGAGGAAGGCATTGCCAATATCCCGACCATCGAAGAGGCTGCCAAGCGCGCCTTTAAAATCGGCATGGGGCCTTTCCTGCTTATGAATGTTACCGGTATCCCGATTGCGTATCATTCCACGGAAACGCTTGGTAATGCGTTTGGTAAATTCTATGCCACAGCCGGCAAGCTTAAGGAGCAGTTTGAAAAAGGCGTTAAGTGGGATTTAACCGGCTCGGTAGATGAATCTAAGATAGAAGCCGTGCAGAATCGTTTAATGGGTGCGGTATTCCTTGCCGCCGGACAGATTGTCCAGGAGCAGGTTGCCTCGGTTGAAGATACCGACCGCGGAGCCAAAATCGGATTGAGATGGGCATTAGGACCATTTGAACTGATGAATAAAATAGGCTTAAATAAGGCCGATGAGATACTGACTAAAACAGTCCAGAAATACGGCATTACCGTTCCCAAGGTGGTGGACGGTCAGTTTAAATCAGGAAAGCCGTGGTATTTCAGGTTTGTTGACCTTTCCGCCAAGGATAATGTCGCGACTATCACCATTAACCGTCCGGAAGCGATGAATGCCCTGAACGGGGAAGTTGTCAGGCAGCTTGACGAAGCCTTTACAAAAGCAGAGCATAACGAACGGATAAAGATTATTATCATTGAAGGCAAGGGCAAGGCGTTTGTTGCCGGAGCGGATATCGGTTTCTTCGTTAAGAAGATTAAGGAAAAGAAACTGGAGGATATTGTTGATTTCACACAGAAGGGGCAGGATTTATTGCTTAGGATAGATAAAAGCCCTAAGACCATTGTCGCCAAGATAGACGGATTGGCTCTGGGCGGCGGGGCAGAGCTCGCGCTGGCGTGCGATATTATTATCATGACCGAACGGGCGACCATGGGGTTCCCGGAAACAGGAATTGGGATTTATCCGGGACTTGCCGGCACGCAGAGATTGCCCCGCCTGGTCGGCAAAGCCCTGGCAAAATATCTTATCTTCACCGGAGAAATGATTAATGCCAAACAGGCGCAGGAAATGGGCATGGGGGAATATGTCAGCGTCGCGGAACTGGATAAACGGGTTAAGGAGATGATTTCACAACCCAATCCGAAATCAAAATATCTGCAGCAAACAATTATTGCAACCCCTGAAGTGGATAAACTCCGCTCAATCTTCTCCGATGCGCGCATCAAGGATGTTTTATCCAATAAGCTTTTGACTAGCCCCGACCAGCTTGAAGCCAAGATTGCCAAGAAGGTTTCGTTCAAGGCGCCGGTGGCTATCAAGTTAGCCAACCAGATTATAGATGACGGGTTCAAGGTGAATATCGAGGAAGGAATTAAGATTGAACTCAACCACCTGACCGAGATATTCTCCACAGCCGATGCCTATGAAGGCTTAACCTCAATACTCGAACGCCGCAGGCCAAATTATAAGGGCGCGTAATAAAAGATTAAAGGCTAAAAGTAACTGTTGCCAGTCCGGAAAAGGATGAATATTTGCCTGGTATATGGTTTTATTTTTATCTTTGTACTGCCTTTGACCATTTGGGACATTTGACCATGGAAATAGGTTGACCTTTTTACGACTTAATCAACCTGTTTTAGCGCTGCTTTCCTGCCAGTT
>JAGVQN010000069.1 GCA_020051675.1 Candidatus Brocadiia bacterium | reverse complement strand
TTCCTCGTGGGTTGGCCCCAAGACGCTTATCTTAGCCGTCCTGTCTTTTACCTTATAGATGATATCGCCGAAAAGCGCCAGCCGTCCGGTCTTTTCCCAGAGTTCTATCGGGTGAATCGCCGGCATAAGGAGTTCCTGCGCACCTGCACGGTCCATTTCCTCGCGGACGATATTTATTACCTTGTTTAAAACCTTTTGCCCCAGTGGAAGATAGGTGTATGTGCCGGCGGCGAGCTTCCTGACTAAACCGGCGCGGACCATCAGCTTGTGGCTTATTGTTTCCGCGTCAGACGGATCTTCTTTAAGGGTTGGGATAAATGCCTGTGACCATTTCATAATTGTTATATATATATCGGAATTATAATGCGAAATCAAGATTATTGTAAATATTTGCCGAGGGGTTTCTTCAGCCGCTCCAGCGCCTTTGCCATCCGCGTTTTGACCGTTATTTCCGCGATGCCGAGTATTTCCGCGATTTCGGCGTAGGGGAGTTTCTGGTACATGCTCATCACCACGACTATCCGCTCTTTTTCGGAGAGTTTTCCGAGAGCATCCTTTATGGAATCTTTCATCTCGCTGGACATCGCCTCTTCATACGGCGTTGCCTTATCTCCCGCGAAATCCGGCGCGGCGCTCTCATCCCGGTTGCCGGAAAGGGTGGTGAAAGGGATGACCCGCCTGAGCTTTTTGCCTTCATTAATCCAGTAGTTCTTGGCTATGTGGAAGAGATAGGTGATGACCTTGGCTTGCGGCTGGTAATTTTCCCGGTAGAGCCATATCTTGTAAAAGACTTCCTGCAAACAGTCCTCGGCGATGGATTTGCTTCCGCTCATCCGGTAGAAGAAATTTCCCAAGGGGTGGCTGTAGAGATTGTACAACTCTTGAAAGGCGTCTTTATCGCCTTTCTTTAAGCGCAGCATCAGTTCTATGTGTGCATCATCCGGCATTGCCTATAGATAATGCATAAATTAAAGCAGAGGGTCAATTAAAAACAGGGTGTAAAAGGGTTGAAACTAACAACTGATTTCTAACAACTAACAACTATCTTCTACCCGACTTCGTTATAAATCCTGCCTCGGAAATCCACTCCGAGTTCGCCGGCAATCTGGCGGCATCTCTGGACATCCACATCAGGATGCGAGACGCAGGTTACCTCAATCCTCGGGATATATTGCTTGGCTTCCCTGACAAAGTCCAGGACTTTATCAAAAGTATCCGTTCCGAATTTAGGATGGCAGATTTTTACATACTGCTCGGGCGTGACAGCATTGAGGCTGACGGACATGGCGTCAACTAAGCCTTTTAGCTCCGGCCCGATTGAGCGGTTATTAATCAGGTTGCCGTGCCCGTTGGTGTTGAGGCGTATATATATATTCTTTTTCTTCAGGTGACTGGCGACTTCTTTAATGATGTCAAGCCTCATGGTCGGCTCGCCGTATCCGCAGAAGACCACTTCCTTGTATTTGGCCGGATCGCCGATAGCGTCTATGATTTCCTTTACGCTCGGCTCATTTTCCAGCCGCAGGTTATGCCCCTTTACATAGTTGGTAAATTTAGTCACGCAGAAGATACAGCTTGATGTGCACCGGTTGGTGATATTAAGGTAGAGAGAGTTCCTGATATTATAGGCAATCTTGCTCTTTTCGCTTAAGGGCGCGAGTTTGAATAATTCAGTGGCGTTAAGGGCGGTGATTCTCCCGATATCGTCCTTGGTCAGCCCGTAGATTTTAGAGAATTCCTCGACCGCGTGGATGATATATGCCGGCTCGTTACGTAATCCGCGCCTTGCCTGCGGAGCCAGGAACGGGCAATCTGTTTCCAGAAGCAATCTTTCGATAGGGATGGTCTTGATTACTGCGCGCAGTTTCTCCGCGTTCGGGTATGTCACCGGACCGGCAATCGAGATGTAAAATCCCAAATCAAGGAATTCCTTGGCGGTTTCCGCGGAGCCGGAAAAGCAGTGCGCCACGCCCCGCGCCTTTTCGCCCAGCTCGGCTTTGATTATTTCCAGCGTTTCCGTATGCGCTTCTCGTAAGTGGAGGACTACCGGTTTGCCGGCCTTCTTGGCAATCTGGAGTTGGCGGATGAAAATTTCTCTCTGTTTATCGCGCGGGCTTATGTCTTTGTAGAAATCCAGCCCTATTTCGCCTATGGCAACTACCTTTGGATTGCCGGCTAATTTCTCAAGTTCGATATAATCTGATTCCTTTACAGTTTGCGCCTCGTGCGGATGGATGCCCACCGCCGCGTAGAGGTTTTCGTATTGTTCGGCAAGCTCGACTACCTTGCGGCTGGATTTTATAGAGGTGCCGATATTTATGATGTAGCCGATATCCGCTTCCTTGGCGTGCTGGATGACGTCATCGCGGTCTTTGTCAAAGTCCGGAAAATCAAGATGGGCGTGGGTGTCTATTAGCATGTTGTTACAAGTTATAGGTTTTAAGTTACAGGTTGGGTTAACTTATAACTTGTAACCTGTAACCTTTAACAGTATTTGGTGGAGGTGATCCCGATATCAATCGGGACTGGCCTCCCCGACGCATGACGGGGCGCTCTCCCCCCGACGTATTGTCGGGGAGCTACCCCCATGAATTTAATAATTTCTTTCGGTTTTTGATTAGCTCAAAAAATGGAGGTAATCCCGATATTCATTGGGACTGGCCTCCCCGACGCATGACGGGGCGCTCTCCCCCCGACGTATTGTCGGGGAGCTACACCCCTCATGGATTTAATAATTTACTCCTATTTTCCCCTAAAGTGAAAAATGGAGGTGAGGGGATTCGGACCCCTGGCCTTGTGAATGCCATTCACACGCTCTCCCAGCTGAGCTACACCCCCGTTTTTTGAGCAATCAACCAGTCTATATATTTTCGGCTTTTCTTGCTCTTCAGTAAAAATTCTCTTTTACGGGCTTCCGTTCCCGAATCGAATTGTTCGGTATAAATAATCTCAAACGGCCTTTTGTATTTAGTGGCTTTTACCAAGCCGTCATTATGCTGTTTCAACCTTCTTTCTAAATCAGAGGCATAGCCTATATAATACGAATCATTCTTAAGACTTCTCAGCACATAAACCCAGTAAGCCATAAGAACTTACCCCTGGCACTCTCCGGCGTATGCCGGAGCGCTCTCCCAGCTGAGCTACACCCCCGTTTCGCTTCAATTAAGGTATTAGATTATATTGTTTATTTGTCTCTGTCAATTTATTTTTCCTATAGAATTCTTGCCACTAAGACACCAAGGCACTAAGGCACAAAGAAAAGAATCTGATTCCTAATTGTATTTTTAGTGTCTTGGTGTCTTAGTGGCTATGGAATTTTCTTGACGGCAAATCAGCGGGGGAGTAAAATCCAGATTAGATATGAAAATACAAGCCCCGTTATCAGACGCAGTTGTCAATAGCTTATCCGCCGGTGATAAAATCACGCTTTCCGGTGTAATCTATACCTCGCGCGATGCCGCCCACAAGCGCATCTATGATGAAATCATCCTTGCCGGCAAGGAAAAGCGCGCCCCGAAACTGCCTTTCGACCTGAAAGGGAGCGTTGTATATTATGTTGGTCCCACTCCCGCCAAGCCCGGGCAGGTTATCGGCTCGGCCGGGCCGACCACTTCCTACCGGATGGACGCCTATTCCCCGCTCCTTATGGAGCACGGATTAAAAGGCATGATAGGCAAAGGCAAGCGCTCGCCTGAAGTGATAGAGGCGATTAAGAAATATAAGGCAATATACTTTGCAGCGGTCGGCGGCGCGGCCGCTCTTTTAAGCCAGCATATCAAGAAAGCCGACCTCATTGCCTATGATGATTTGGGACCGGAGGCAGTCCGCCGCCTGGAAGTGGAAGATTTCCCGCTTATCGTCATCAACGATACCAAAGGCAACGACCTCTACGAAATCGGCGTAAAACAGTACTCTAGACTCGCATAATCTTAATCTGTATTTCAATAAATCAGGCAGGCTCGCCGTAGGTAGGCGTCTCCGGAATTGTTCGGAGTTGGCATAGGGACGTACGATGAAAAGAATCGCAGTCATAATGTGCATAACCTTTATGGTATTCAATGGATGCACATCGGATAAATCAAAATCCGATACAATTTTTCCAGATAATCCAGACATTAAACAAAATGAAAGTATTGTCTATGACGATGGCACTGGCGCAAATATCTTATTCTATCTGCCCATTCATGACACATGGAATGGCAAGGAAATAGAATATAGTGTTTTCGCTATAACAGTCGTCAAAGATGGTAAGTTCCTTTTGTCTACCCGTCTTACTGGAGCAAAAACCGCTGACGGCAAGGTCTTCTTTGGACATGTTATCATTCCCTCTATCTTCATTGACTCCGCGGAGATCGGGCTATCAGGCTCCCCACCTAATTCGTCATTCGGTGTAAGTAAGAAACTCAATGTCCGTGATTTCAAGAGAGTTGTCCGAAAGAAAAGCTGGACTGAGCAGGAGTAAATAAATTCGGGGTGACAGCCCTCTGCGAGGACGCCCAAATCTATTATATTATTGTAGGGTACAGCGTGCCTACGGCTAAGCACGCCCGTCAATAATAACCTCATTTATTTGAAATCCGCCGTCATTTTTATTATACTCGCTTAAATGTTAATTCGCTGTTGGGGAAGCCGCGGTTCGATTCCGGTTTCAGGAAAAGAATACCTGAAATACGGCGGGAGCACTACCTGCCTGGAAATACGGACGAAAAACGATGCCGTCATCATTATTGATGCCGGTTCGGGCATCCGGAAACTCGGCAATAGCCTGATAAGCGAAAAGCGGTTTGAATATTCGCTTGTCTTCACCCACGCGCACTGGGACCATATCCTCGGATTCCCTTTCTTTAAGCCCATTCATATGAAGCAGGCTAAAATCAATATGTTCGGCTGTCCCTTTGCCCAGGATTCCGTCAAGAATATCATTTCCGGCACGATGGTGCATCCGAATTTCCCGTTGAATTACAGCGAAGTCAAGGCGGATATCACCTATCACGGCATTTGCACCGAAACATTTAAGATTGATTCCGTCTCTGTCTCGCCGATTTTATTAAACCATCCTGACCAGGGCATGGGCTATAAATTCATAGAAGGCGATAAGACCTTTATCTTCCTGACGGATAACGAGCTTACATATAAGCATCCGGGCGGATTGGAATATGCGGATTACCTCAAGGCTTGTACGGGGGCGGATTTGCTTATCCACGACGCCGAATTTACGGCAGAGGAATATGCCCGGACCAAGACCTGGGGACATAGCGTTTATACGGACGCTTTGAAGCTGGCGTTGGAGGCGAAGGTGAAGAAGTTCGGTCTGTTCCACCATAACCAGGAACGGGAGGATGAGGAGATTGACGGCTTTGTTGCTGATTGCCAGCGCATTGTGAAAGACAAGAAATCATCATTGGAATGCTTCG
>JAGVQN010000062.1 GCA_020051675.1 Candidatus Brocadiia bacterium | reverse complement strand
TACCCATGGTTAACTCTCCTTTCTGCCCCTTTTAGGGGTCTGAAGAGTCAACCTATTTCCCTATATGGCGTGTCCTAAATGGTCGTGAGTAGGATAGTAGTGAAAAAGAACAATTTAAAAGGCTATTCGGAAATAAAGGATAACCTGTCTTACTGGTTAAGCAAATCTCCGGCGGAACGGGTTTCAGCGGTTGAAGTTTTAAGGAGACAATTCCATGGAAGTTCAGCCAGACTTCAAAGAATCGTCAGAGTTATTCAATTAAACAAGAAGACTCATAAAAAACACGCCTGATTTAATAGCATTGTTTTCTCCTTATATTTCTTTATGAATACTAATTGTTTTGGTATAATATCCTTATGTTAAGGCTGAAAAAGAACCATACCTCTTTAAAGATGTTAAGGAAAACGAATTCCCCAGAAGATGTTTATGTAAAAGCTTCTCCGGGCGAACTGGTTTCTTTTGTCTGGGAGCTTACCGCCGAATTGTGGTCTTTAAAGGAGCCTCGCAGTGCTGAACGAAGATTACAAAGAAATGTTACGCGCCTTGTTAAACAACAAGGTTAAATTCCTTGTCGTGGGTGCTTATGCCATGGGGGTTTACGGATATCCCCGTGCGACCGGCGATATGGATATCTGGGTAGAACCTTCCCATGATAATTCAGAAAAGACATATCAAGCACTGAAAGAGTTCAAAGCGCCGCTTTTCGAGCTTACCACTAAAACATTCTGTAAAAAAGGCATTATTTTCCAGATAGGGCTTGCCCCAAGAAGGATTGATGTTATTACTAAAATTGATGGAGTTGATTTTAAGAAGGCATATGCTAAAAGGGAAAATATCGAGATTGACAAACTAAAAATCCCGTTTCTGTCAAAAACAGACCTGATTAAGAATAAAGAATCAACCGGACGTGAGAAAGACAGGCTTGATGTCCAATACCTAAAAAAGAAATAGTGTTGTCAATTCCATTCAACCGCAGTATATGAGCCTGAATCTTATAAAACCCTGTCAGCGGAAAGGAATAATCTAATCAAAGAAAATATGGCAGATAGCAAGCTTTTTTGTATCTTAGCGCCGACCGCTTCAGGGAAAAAGGAGATAGCCCAGAAAGTCGCCGATAAGATTAATTGTTCCATAATATCGCTGGATTCGATGAAAATCTATCGCGGGATGGATATCGGCACAGCCAAGCCTACTCCGGCTGAAATAAAGAAATACCATTACCATCTTGTAGATATCGTTTCACCGGAAGATTCCTACGATACCGCGCGGTTCTTGAATGATTGCCAGGGAACTATCAAGGATATAAGGAAAAGAGATAAACAATCCCTTCTAGTTGTGGGAACTCCTTTATACCTGCAATGCCTTTTATACGGAATATTCGAGGGTCCTCCGGCTGATAAGGCGATACGGCTCAAGCTGGAAGAGGAGGCGAATAATAAAGGGTTGCCTTTTCTCTACGAGCGCCTTAAGAAAGTTGACCCGAAGCGTGTTGAGAGCGTGCATGAAAACGACCGTAAAAGAATCGTCCGCGCGCTGGAGGTGTATGAAATAACAGGCAAGCCCATGTCCTCGTTCCAGACGCACTGGGCTTCCGGGCAGGATAGAAAAGAACAATATCCATCGGTGCTGGTCGGCTTGAGATGGGAAAAGGAAACATTGAGAAAGAGGATTGACCAAAGGGTGGATAAGATGTTTGAAGAGGGTTTGATAGAAGAGGTTAAGGCGTTATGGACGAAAAAGCTACTTGGAGAACAGGCTATCCAGGGGATTGCTTACCAGGAAGCCGTGCAATATTTGAAAGGCGAAATCTCTCTGGATGAAACTAGGGCGCTGGTCAAGAAACGCACGCACGCGCTCGCCAAGAAACAGATGACCTGGTTCAGGTCGTTTAAGGATGTCAAATGGATTGATCTCAAGGAGGGTGTTGATAAGGAAGAGATAGTTGATAAGGTGATAAGGTGTTTTGGGACAAGTTCTTAATTTTTCCCCTCACCCCTGCCTGCAGCAGGCAGGCTTCCCTCTCCCTCAAGGGGAGAGGGTGATTTTGCTTGACGAGAGGGATTATCGCTCATAGAATAGATTTTATATGAAACATAATATTTTAAAGATAGGCAAATACGAGTTTAAGAACCGTTTGTTCATCGGCACAGGGAAATACAGCACGTTTAAACTGATGGCAGAGGCTATTGAGGCATCTGGCACCGAATGCGTTACCGTTGCCGTCCGGCGCGTTAACCTGAACGATAAATCCAAAGAGTCTTTGCTTGATTATATAGATAAAAAGAAATACGTTATTCTGCCGAATACCGCCGGTTGTTATACGGTGGATGAAGCGGTCAGGACTGCGCGGCTGGGGCGCGAGGTTGGGCTTTCCGATATGGTCAAGCTTGAGGTTATCGGCGATCAGCAGACGCTTTATCCCGATCTTTCGGGATTGATAGAAGCTACTAAAATACTTGTCAAGGATGGATTCACGGTCCTGCCTTATAGCTCGGATGATTTGATTACCGCCTTAAGGCTTGAGGATGCCGGTGCCTCGTGCGTCATGCCTTTGGGCGCGCCGATAGGTTCAGGGCTCGGCATCGTCAACCCGCATAATATCCGGATTATTATCAATCGCCTGAAAGTGCCGGTGATTGTGGATGCCGGGGTTGGGACAGCTTCCGATGTCGCGGTTGCCATGGAACTGGGCGCGGACGGGGTGCTTCTTAATACCGGAATTGCCTTAGCCAAAGACCCGGTCAAGATGGCGCGCGCCATGAAACTCGCCTGCGAGGCAGGGCATCTGGCGTATTCCGCCGGCCGGATAGAAAAAAAATATTTAACGGCAAGCGCAAGCAGTCCGACAGATGGCAAGATAGAATAAAATGGAAAAGATAAGTGTTAAAAGCAAGGTCAGGATAGAAATGATTGATATCACGGGCGAAATACAAATGGCGCTGGCTAAATCCAGGATAAAAAACGGATTGGCGCATGTATATATTCCGCACACGACGGCCGGGGTGACGATTAACGAAAACGCCGACCCGAGCGTCCGTGAGGATATTATAAACACATTAAATAAACTGGTGCCGGAATCCGGCAATTACCGCCATTCCGAGGGGAATTCGGATGCGCATGTAAAATCGAGCTTGGTGGGAATTTCCCAGTTTGTTCCGGTCGAAGGTGGGCGGCTGGCGCTCGGAACCTGGCAGGGAATATTCTTCTGCGAGTTCGACGGGCCGCGCAACAGAAATGTCAATATAAATATTTTAGAAAGGTAATTTATGAAAGGCGTGATTCTGGCAGGCGGATTGGGGACCAGGCTTTATCCTTTGACTAAAATCACCAACAAGCACCTGCTTCCTGTTTACAACCAGCCGATGATATATTACCCGATAAAGACGCTGGTGGAAGCCGGGATAAAGGATATCATGATTGTCACTGGGGGCAACAGCGCCGGGGATTTCCTCAAACTCCTTGAAAACGGGAAGGAATTCGGGCTTAAAGGCTTGAATTACGCTTATCAGGAAGGCGAAGGCGGAATCGCCGCGGCATTGGGTCTTGCCGAACGCTTTGCCGAGGGGGATAAAATCATCGTGGTTCTGGGAGATAACCTGATAGAATCCTCGATAAAACCTTTTGTTAATAAGTTTATAGGGCAGAAAAAAGGAGCGCGGATTATCCTTAAAGAAGTCCCCGATCCGGAGAGGTTCGGAGTTCCGGTATTTAAAGCAAAGAAGATAACCGCCATAGAAGAAAAACCGAAATCGCCTAAATCCAATTACGCGGTCATAGGCATTTATATGTATGACGAACTGGTTTTTGATATTATAAAAACACTGAAACCTTCCGCCCGCGGAGAGCTGGAAATAAGCGATGTCAATAATGCCTATCTTAAGCGCGGAGCACTGGAATATGATATACTTAAAGGCTGGTGGACGGATGCGGGCACTTTTGATTCACTAATAAAGGCAAGCAATCTGGTCGCGGAAAAACCAAGGCGTTAATCAGAATGAAAAGCGTTGTTTACTTTGTACGGACGAAAGAAAACGAATCCAGGGATTCACTTGTTAAGAAAACCCGCCTCTTGTGGAATGAAGCCGGCTTTGACAAGTTAATCAAGAAGGATGATTTTACCGGGATAAAAATACATTTCGGGGAAGAAGGCGGAAGGGGATATATTAAGCCTTATTTTATCAGACCCGTTGTCGAAGCGATTAAGGCGAAAAAAGGAAAACCGTTTCTTACCGATACCTCCACTTTATATACGGGCAAGCGTAACAACGCGGTTGACCACTTCAATTTGGCATACGAACACGGCTTCATGCCGGAAAATACCGGATGCCCGGTAATCATGGCCGACGGATTAAAGGGAGAGCATCAGTTATCTGTAAAGACTAAAAGCGCTCTTTTGACCCATGTCCATCTGGCCGGAATTGTTCCTTTTATTGATGTGATTATCGGGATGGGGCATCCGACTGGCCATCTTTTAACCGGTTACGGAGGCTCATTGAAGAATTTAGGCATGGGGTTCGCCAGCCGCGGAGGAAAGCTCGCCCAGCATTCCGGGATGCAACCGCAGACTGTTGCCGAAAAGTGCACTGGTTGCGGAACTTGCGCCGGATGGTGCCCGGACGATGCAATTATTATAAAGAACGATAAAATGAAAATAGATTCAGTCAAATGCGTCGGATGCGGCGAATGTTTCAGCGTTTGCCCTGAACAGGCGATTAAAATATCATGGGACGAATCTTCTATAAACGTCCAGAAGAAAATGATAGATTATGTGGCGGAGATTTTAAAGGGCAAGAAAGCAGGATTCATAAACGCGGCATTGCATATAACTAAGCAATGCGATTGCATGGGGGCGAATACCGAGAAGCCGATAACCAAAGATCTGGGCCTCTTGGCTTCGCTCGACCCGATTGCAATAGACCAGGCAACCATAGATTTAATTAACCGAAATGCCGGTGGGGATGTATTCAAGAAGCATTGGCCCAATCTTGACTATAACATACAGCTTGGCTATGGGGAAGAAAAAGGGTTAGGCAGACGGTCTTACGAGATAAAGGAATTATAATTATGAAGAAAATGTTATTGGTCTTTACCGCTATAGTTTTGCTGGTAAACATTTCTTGCATTACCAAGTCGCAAAGGATTGGTCCAAAAAAAGAGATTAAGCACGAAGAACGAGATCTGGTTTGCAAGGAAATACGCATGGCCGATTCCAAGCAGCATGAAATTGTCGGCTACCTGGAAGAAAGCACGATAGTTTTTTCCGGTAATCCCGTCCCTAAAAAGATATGTTATATCATGGATGCTTCGCTGCGCCTGGCCGGATTCTTTATGGAAAATGGCGCTACTTACCATTATGATTCCAAAGGAAACCCCGTAAAGCGAGGTGATTTCGCCCTGGAAAACGCGATAAGGAGTGTTCTGGGCTTTCAGGGCGCTTTTTATTTGCAGAAGCTTGAACCGGAACCATTCATTGATAAATGAGAGATTGATTATGTTAAAAATGAATCGCTGGGATTGGATGCTTTTGACGGTTTGCTGCCTGGCTATCGGTTGCCGTGGTCCAAGCCAGGATTTAAACAGGACGGAAAAGCGTATCAGAGGGAATTACGAGGAAGAGATAAGGTCTCTTGCGGAAGAGCGCGATAGGTTAAAGCTCCAGTTAAAGGAAGAGATGCGGATAAATGCCGAAATCAAAGCAGAGCTTGATGAGTTAGGCAGAAAACTTCAGGAGTTAAAAACGGAAATGGATAAAACAGGAAGAGAGTCTTTAAAAACAAAACCCGGTGCGACAGCTTTGCCGCCGCCCGTTAAAAGCGTTTCCGGAGAAATCAGGTCGGTTAACAAGGCCGGTAATATAATAATTATTTCCCTGGGACGAAAAGACAAGATTTATCCAGGACTGAAACTGGAAATCAGCCGTGGTAAAAAAACAATAGGGGAAATAGTGGTGGATGGCGTAGAGGAAGACTGGTCAACCGCACATAGTATTTCCGCTCAAGATATTCAAATTGGCGACAGTGTCAAAAGACCGGAATCCGAGTAGTTTTACCCGCGCCTCCCGATGGACATTGGGGGACGGGGCGCTTTTCCTATTAAAACTTTTTAGGGCGGTCAAAAGAGAATTTATTTTTCAGGAAGAGCTTTGGTCCTTGGATAGTCCGTTCTTTTTTCTTCTTCTGTCTCCGGCGTTCCTCGCTGGGTTTTTCGTAATAGGCGCGCCGTTTAAGCTCCATTATCAGCCCGGAATCTATGCACTTTTTCTTAAACTGCCTAAGTGCCCTATCAATTGATCCTTCGACTTTTACTCTGATACCAGCCATAGTTTTTATTTTTAATGCCGTTTATTATTGATTGCCGCCGCCTTCCGCTTTCATTTTAGCAAAACAATCGTTGCAATAAACCGGCCTGTTTTGCACAGGTTTAAAAGGGACCTCTGTCGTTTTACCGCATGTTGCGCATGTTACTTCGGTTTTCGTGAATTTTCCCTCGCGGCCGCCGAAACCCTTGCGCCTTTCCTGTCTTTTTACCTTACGGCAAGCCAGGCAGCGTTTCGGTTCGTTCTGGAATCCTTTTTCCTGGAAAAATTTCTGTTCATCCGCCGTGAAAACAAAGTCATTCCCGCAAAGTCCGCATTTCAATGTTTTGTCTGCAAGTTCCATGTAACCTTCTCCTTTTTATAGTTGTTCTCCTGTTTGTTTATGGGTAGCCGTCTTATAAAGGAAGCCCGTTTAAATAGTTATTGGCTTTACCTCCTTTCTTTAAACTTCTCCCTTCACGAAGTAATTTTTTATTTTATACTATGGCGGCCTGTTTTGTCAAATAAATAAATAAAAAATATAAAATAAACAAGCCGGTTCGTTCAGAGCCGGGGTTCCTGAGTCGCCGGCGCCTTTCGCCTTTATCGGGCGCCGGCCCGGTTAAAAATAAAATCGGATAAATATTCTAAATTTTAGTTGACAATTCAGCCATTTTATCATAAATTTATATGCAACTCAAATGGGGTAATTAACTTAAGGAGACTGAATTTATGGCACATAAAAAAGGCGGAGGGGTTTCCCGGAACGGGCGCGACAGCCAGTCGCAGCGGCGCGGGGTAAAACGGTTTGGAGGCGAAACGGTCAATAGCGGCTCAATTATCGTGCGCCAGTGCGGAACCCCTTATAAGCCCGGGCGTAATGTCGGAATCGGGCGCGATAACACCATTTTCGCGATGATTAACGGCAAGGTGAAATTCGAAGGCGGTAGGCGCGTGAGCGTTTATCCCGTATAAATAAAATCCAACCCCGTTTATTTTAGGGAGGGCTCTATGATTGAATTAATTCTTTCTTTTGAACGCAAGCCACTCAAGACTTTTAAGCTTGATAAAGACGCGGTCTTATTGGGGCGCGACCCGACCTGCGATGTCCAGATTGATAATGTTGGCGTTTCACGACATCACGCCCGGATAGAAAAGCGCGGTCCGGCTTATGTCGTCTTGGACCTGGCCAGCGGCAACGGCACTTATGTCAACGGGAAAAGAGTTAATCAGTATAACCTGAACGACGGCGATGAAATCGGTTTATGGAATTATTCCATACTGTTTAAAATAACGGATCAGCTCCCG
>JAGVQN010000059.1 GCA_020051675.1 Candidatus Brocadiia bacterium | reverse complement strand
AACGACGGCAGATGGTTACCCATCCTGCAACGCGGGCAAGGTGGAACTGGCTGTCAAGACGCCGACAAGGAAAGTATTCGTCAGCGCGGAAAGGAATGGTAAACTTACAACAGTAAATGTCTACCTGCTCGGCTGGATAATATGAAGTATCCCGACACTGCCCCTCACGGGATGGTCTGCTGACCTACGTATCGGGACGCCCAAATCAATATAATCGGTAGGGGCGGTTTATAGAATAAAGATTAGCCTTGTTTCAATATCCATCTCGCGGCGGAGAGGAGATTGGGCGTAATGTAATCCACGGCTTTCCGCGTGCGCGGCTTCAGTTCCTTAAGTGACCTTCGGCCGTTTCCGGTAAGGACAAGAATCGTTTTTGCACCGACCTTTTTGCCTGCCTCCAAATCCTTTAAGGCATCACCGATGACGAATGAATGCCTAAAGTCTATTCCGAATTCGCGCTTTGCTTTCCGGAGCATCCCGGTTGCCGGTTTCCGGCAGGAGCAAGCCTTACGGTATTTTGGGATTTGCGCCTCAGGATGATGTGGACAGTAATATATCCTGCTCAAGTTTACTCCCGTTGCTTTGTAGAGTTTTATGATTCGCGTGTTTATCTTTTTAAGGAGCTCTTCGGTAATTATTCCCCTGCCCACGCATGCCTGGTTGGTGAAAACCACGAGTTTATAACCGGCATCCTGCAGTTTCTTTAACGCCGTGGGTGCGTCGCGATAAATCCTGGTTTTATTAAGCGCGGTGATATATTGCTGACCGATATTAATCGTTCCGTCACGGTCAAGGATGATTGCTTTCATGTTTTCTGCTATTAATTTTATGCCACTAAGACACCAAGGCACTAAGAATAATATGTTGAGTTTATTCCAACTCCAGCGTTTCCTTCAGCTCTTTTATGATTTTCTTAAGCTTGGCGGCGAGTTGTTCAACCGTTTTATCTTCAACCGTTTTTTCCACGGCCTTAGAGCAGGTTTCAATATACTTAACGAAATCCTGGGTAAACGGCGCAAGGTAGGTAGCATATATGTAATCCGAAGTCGCATTGGCCAGCTTGAATATTTCTTTTTGTATTGCATCCTTATATTCGGCGGATGATTTTGCCCACTTTTCTTTATCCGCGTCGCGGAGGAGTTCTTCCACCAGCGAGAGGTTCTTTTCTATTTCCGAAAGGGCTGTTTTAACCAGCGGTTTATCCGGGATGGAGCCGAAGCCCAGCCTTTGCAGTTCATAATCAAATGTCATATCAAAACTATCGGTTAGTTTCGCGAAACCGAGGGATGCTTTTTTTATGTCATCAGATGATGCCAATTTTTCGTAGTCCGCGCCCAGCTTTACCAGTTCGATGCAAAGTGAGTCAATCGAATGTTTGCCGACTGTTTCCAGGCGGTAAATCCAGCCTTCCAGGCGCGATTCATTGGCTTTCCGGATGTCTTTGGTTTTTTGGCTCAATTCGTCCTGCCATTTTTTCCAGTCGGCCGGATTGAATTTCCCCTCCTTGGCGTATGAAGCTGTTTGGGCGCGCAGGGAATCGTATAACTTTTTTATTTCCTCAAGCTCGGCATAAATTTCCTTGCGGATATTCTTTTTCTGCCCTTCGAGTTCCCCGGGATTCCCGTAAACGAAAGAAATTTCTTTTTCAATAGGCTTTATATCGGCCGGCAGTTTTTTCTTTATTTCGTCAGTTTGGTTTTCCGGATTAAAGGTTATTTTTACTTTGTAATCGCCGACGTAAGGGCGCCTTTTGTAGTTGCCGGATTTTAAAAGGCAGTTTCCGTCATCCAGCGAGACGCTTTCGGAGATTAATTCAACCGGTTCGGTTTCGTATTCGCCCTGGCCGGGTTTGCGCAGGCTTGCCGGGACGAGGTATTTTTTTAGGTAACAGACGCTTATTTCCAGGACAGAATCTTCCGGCAGGCCGGATTTGATATTAAGAGACACATCGTAAACCCCTTCGGATTCTTCTATGGAGGCTTTTCCTTCCAGTTGGTAATCCGCTGCAAGGGATAGGGCGGAAAGGCTGAAGATGAAAGCCGATACCAAAAAGACCTTTTGTAGCTTTATCATTATGGAAATAGCATACATTAAACAAGAAGACGTGTAAATATTTTATTATTGATTTGTCTTGGCGGCTGCAAGTTTTTCTTGACCCTTTTTGATATTTAATGTTACATAAATAAGATAATTAAACCGTTTAATTAAGAAAGGAAGGCTTATGAAAACAGCACGATTGGTTTTTACCGTGATAGTCATAATTATTCTTTCGGGGATGGCCGGTTATGCCGAGGATTGGACAGTCTACGGCCCGCGGGCGGCCGCCATGGGCGGGACAGGCGTGGCGGTGGGCGACGAAGCGACCGCTTCTTACTGGAACCCGGCGGCGATTACCCTGAATGACGCATACGGGCTTTATATACCGTTCGGGACGACACTCAGCGCCGAAGGCGATGTCATGCAGAGCGTTGACGCGGTGTTTCAGGTCACCAATTCATCCGAATGGAGCGCAATATCAACCAAGATGGATGCGGGAACGCCTCTCGCCGCGGCGGATTTGCAAGTCGCGCTTGACCTTTTTAACAATAAAATTCCGGCAATGAATCAGGAAGGGCAGGGATTGCTTTTTAATCTTAACGGTGCGTTGACTATCGGACTGGGTAAACGCGATATTTTCGGGGGAAATATCGGGCTTTTCGGCGATATGTGCACAAACGCCGGCATAGCCACGACTGTTGACCTTAATTCAATGATGTCGTTCAGTTCAGAGGCCCTTGCCATTGATGCCGTGACCAATGTGGTCGGCGTAGGAGCAGACCGTTCGGGTGTATTTACAAATCCGGCGAGCCAGGCTTTGGCTGATTCGATTGCGGTGATATTTGCCACGGTTGGCGCGACGCAGAATCAGGCAGAAGAATTGGTTTACCAGGCGGAATTAGCTGGCGTGAATACTTCTGATCCCGCTGTTCAGAGCACACTGACAACAATCGCTCAGGCAACTGCCACCACCTCAAGTTCGACGGCTACCTCAAATACATCGGGCGTTACGCTCGGCGGTATTAATGTGACTCAACTTGGCGTGACATATGGAACCGAAGTGATGGACGGCAAGCTGGCTTTGGGCGGAAACTTAAAGCTGATGCAGGGCGAGACATTCTATAAATTCTACAGTTTTGACGATTTGGAAGAAGGCGGTGATTTTGCCGCGGATATTACCGATGCCGCCAATACTGAGAAAACCACCACGTTCGGACTGGATATCGGCGCTTTGTATAAAGTGGGCGAGCGGGTCAAGCTGGGGCTGACCGGGCGCAATATCAATGCCCCCAAATTTAAATGGGAAGGGCCGGGCGATTATAAACTGGACGGACAATACAGGTTCGGCGCTTCGCTTAAGGTGCCGATGCTTTTGCTTTCGCTTGATTATGATTTAAACAAGACCAAAAGCCAGGTGCTTGAAGGATACGAATCGCAGATGATGGGCTTGGGCGCGGAAATAAATTTGCTTGGCATACTGAATCTAAGGGGCGGGATGTCCCAAAACAAGGCGATTTCCGGCTCGGGCAAGGTTTATACGCTCGGGACAAGCATTAACTTGTTTCTCTTTAAATTTGATTTAGCGGTTGCCCAAGCAACTGATAAAGTGGAAATAGAATCAGGGTCAGGCGCGCAGGAAATACCGGAACGCGCCGGAGTATCCTTTGCCCTGAGCTTGCGGTATTAAAACAAGGCTTTTAAAGGCCTTTTCTCCCTATGCTCATAATGAAATTTGGTGGCAGGACCATTGCCACTCCCGAACGCATCAGGCGTATCGCCGGATTAATCAAGCAAAGGCTTTCCCAAAAGCCGGTGGTTATTATCTCAGCTCTTGCCGGGATAACCGATCTTCTGGAACGTTCGGCCTTTCAAGCTGTTTCCACGGGTAAAGTCAACTTCGTCCCGATTTACCTTAAGCACGAGCAAATGCTCGAAAAACTCGGGCTTGACCCGTGTTTTTTGGAAGGGCTTTGCCGCGACCTGGAGGCGGCCGGCCGCGGTGTTTCATTGCTCAAGGAGCTTACGCCGCGAACGCTTGATTATATTCTTTCATTCGGCGAAAGGATGGCAGCCCGTTTATTTGCCGCATATTTATCAAAGCAGGGCATTCAGGCTGAGGCACTGGACGCCTACGCAATCGGGTTAAAGACAGATTCTAATTTCGGTAACGCCCATCCTTTGGCGTCGTCTGTTTCTTCTATCCGCAAAAGGCTTAACAGGTATAGAAACACAAAAGCAATTCCGGTTGTCACCGGATTTATCGGCAAGGATAAAACAGGCGAGATTACCACGCTCGGACGCGATGGGAGCGATTACACCGCTTCGTTTATCGGGTCTGCCGTTGATGCGGAGGAAATCCAGATATGGCGCGATGTGCCCGGCGTCATGACGGCGGATCCGCATTTAGTGAAAAATGCATTGGTTGTTAAATCAATAACGCTCAATGAAGCAAGCGAACTGGTCTATTACGGGACAGGCGTTCTCCACCCTTATATGCTTGCGCCGGCGGTTAACAAAGGGATACCGGTTAAGATACTGGATATGATGAATCCGGATTTACCCGGCACGATTATCTCAAACCGGGGCGACGGTAAAAAGATAAAAACGATTGCTTATAAAAAAGATGCGGTGCTTATCAACGCGGTTTCGCCGGAGATATTCCATCACCGGCGTTTGGTGACAAATGTTTTTGAAATACTTACCAGGCACGGCGTGTTTTTCCATCTGCTTACTTCATCCGAGATAAGCGTATCGTTTATTGCCGGAGCGGAAACTCCGGCTTTGCAAAAGGCGTTGAGAGAAATAAAAATGTTCGCGCGTGTTGATATCATGAAAAATAAAGCTATAATATGCGTTATCGGAGAAGGGATGAAAGACAACCAGAAAACAATCGGCCGGATATTCGGCGGCTTATCGGCGCTCGGCGTGAAACCGGAAATGATGTCTTATAATCCGCTCAAGACCAATATGGCGTTTACGGTCGGCAACAAAGACGTTGCCAAAACCGTCAGGAAGATACACAATATCGTATTTAATTAGGAGAACAAGCATGCCAGGAAATTATGAAAGTGAGCGTCGCGAATTTGTCAGGGTAAAAACAGAAATACTGATTCGTTATAAATTTTTATGCACTTACAAGGAAGATAAAAAGTTTGATGAGATTCACCAGGGGTATACATCCAATATAAGCGGAGGAGGAATTTTGCTTAAAGGGCCGGTGCCGGATTTTAGCTGGATACCGGATTTGTTGATGCAGAAAACCGTTATCGGGGTTAATATGGTTTTCCCGACCGAGCAGGACCCGATAAAGGCTCTGACCCGCGTTGCCTGGATAGAGGCGATTGATGAGAAAACAAATATTTGTATCCTGGGATTGAAGTTCAAGGAAATCACTCGCGAAGACCAGGACAAAATCTTCAAGTATATTATCCGGTCGCAGATGCCTTCCTGATAGGTAATCAGGCGTAAAATAGCAGGGGTGGGAATCGAACCCACGACCTAGAGCTTATGAATCTCTCGCTCTAACCAACTGAGCTACCCTGCCTTTTTTAAAGTTGCAAGTTTAAAGTTACCCCGCTCCACTTCGTTTCGGGGATTCCCCATTGATAGGGAGTCCCTGACGATAGGAACGGGACAGGTTTAAGGTTTCTGAGAAAGAGTATACCAAATATTTATAAATCGGTCAAGGAACTATATTCACTAACCGTTTAGGCACGATAATTACCTTGCGAGGAGTTTTTCCGCCCAGCAATTCTTTTATTTTATCATCTTTAAGAGCTTTGGTTTTTATCTCGTCTTCCGTGATGCCTTCGGCCGGGATAATCATTTTGCTTTTTATCTTGCCGTTAACCTGAATTACCAGTTCGATTTCTTCCGCCACCAAAAACGCTGGGTCGTATTTCGGCCAGGGATGATTAAAGATGGAAGGTTTCCCGTTTAATTTTTCCCACATCTCTTCTGATAGATGCGGGATAAACGGAGCAAGCAAAAGTACCGTTGTTTTTACCGCTTCATGTATTTCACCGGAACTTATTAATTGTTCGTTTTTAGCTGTTAGCTGGTAAATTTCATTTACCAGCTCCATAATCGCGCTTATGGCGGTGTTGAACTCGAGTTTAGGGTCGATATCTTCCGTAACTTTCTTTATGGTCTGATGCATCTTGCGAAGCAGCGGTTTTAATTCAGGTTTGTTGTTCGTTGTTTGCTCTTTGTTGTTTGCTCTATGTTCTATGACGGAATTTGCCAGGTTCCATACCCGCATGATAAATCGCTTGGCGCCGATTAAGCCTTTCTCATGCCATCTTATTTCCCAGTCAGATGGCGCGAAGAAGAGCATGGCGAGCCTTGAAACATCCACGCCCCATTCCTCCATAAGCTGGCGGGGAGAAACGACGTTACCCTTGGATTTGGACATTACTTCCCCGTTTACGTCCAGCACCATTCCGTGGTTAAATAATCTTTTTACCGGCTCATCGAACGTGAACCATCCGGCATCGTGCAGGACTTTTGTGATAAACCTGAAATATATCAAATGCCCGCAGGCGTGTTCGGAGCCGCCGATATACAAATCAACCGGCAGCCATTCTTTAACTTTATCCTTGCCGAAAGGCGCATTACTGTTTTTCGGGTCGCTGTAACGCAGGTGATACCAGGATGAACAGACAAATGTATCCATAGTATCGGGGTCGCGTTGAGCAGATCCCTTGCATTTCGGACAGGTCGTATTAATAAACGAAGGAACATCCGCCAGAGGCGAGCGCCCCTTAGGGATAAAATCCTTTACGTCCGGAGGCAAAAGCACCGGTAAATCCTTTTCGTCCACCGGTACCACGCCGCACTTTGGGCAATGTATCATCGGTATCGGAGTTCCCCAGTAACGCTGGCGTGATAATAGCCAGTCTTTTAAGCGGTAATGCACCGTGGATTTTCCCAAACCATTTTCTTTAACATAATCCGTTACTTTCTTTATGCCTTCGACGGAATTAATTCCGTTAAAAGGACCGCTATTGACCATAATGCCGGGTTCTCCATAGGCCTCAGTCATGGTTTCAGGGAAAAGAGATTTGCCTTCAGGATTAATCACAACCTTTATCGGCACATTATATTTCCTGGCAAACAGGAAATCGCGCTGGTCATGAGCCGGGACGCCCATGACTATTCCGGTGCCGTAATGAAAGAGAACATAATCGGCAACCCAGAGCTGGACCTTCTCGCCGGAAAGCGGATTTATGGCGAAATTGCCGGTAAAGACCCCGTCTTTTTCTCCGGTAGCGGTCCGGTCCATTTCAGATTTAAGGGCGGATTTTTTTATATATTCTTCCACTTCCTTTTTATGTTCGGGAGCGGTTAATTCCTTAACCAATGGATGTTCCGGAGCCATGACCATAAAAGTCACGCCGTAAATTGTATCGGGCCGCGTGGTAAAAACCGAAATTTGGGATTCCCGCCTGACTGTCGGGCAGGTGGGGTTTGGCCCGCCTGCCGGCGAGGCAGGGATTTGGAATTTAATCTCAGTTCCTTCACTTTTGCCTATCCAGTTTTTCTGCATGGTTTTGATGTTTTCAGGCCAGTCGTCGAGTTTATCGATATCTTTAAGTAAACGTTCGGCATAATCGGTAATCTTAAAGAACCACTGTTCAAGCTCACGTTTGGTAACTTCGCTTTTGCAGCGCCAGCAGATGCCGCCTTCCACCTGCTCGTTAGCCAGCACGGTTTTACAGGAAGGGCACCAGTTGACCGAAGAACCGGCGCGGTAAGCCAATCCCATCTTATAAAGGGTAAGGAACACCCATTGCGTCCATTTATAATATTCCGGCGTGCAGGTGATGACTTCCCTTTCCCAATCATAGCTTATGGCAAGCTGTTTTAAGGTTTCGCGGGATGTTTTGATGTTATTCAATGTCCAGTCACCCGGGTGCAGCTTGCGTTTGATGGCGGCTTCTTCCGCGGGTAGCCCGAAAGCATCCCATCCGAATGGATGAAGGATGTCAAATCCTTTCATCTTAAGATAGCGCCAGAAGACATCGCCGATAGTGTAGTTGCGGAAGTGCCCGATATGGATATCTCCCGAAGGATAAGCAAACATTTCGAGCAAGTAAAACTTTTTATTAGGTTTAAGAGGGGTGTTAAAAAGCCCGGACTTGCCCCATTCCTTCTGCCACCTGGATTCTATCGCTTGAAGTTCTTTGGTTTCCATAGATAATGATAATATTATCGGCATATTATAGCGGTAAATAGCATGGGGTCAAGGTAATTCATTTTCTGTGTAATTGATGTTTAGCCTGAGGAGATGCGGAAGCTTGATTATTCTTTTATTTCAAAGCGCCCCTGGGCGATTTTTTCCGCGGTGGCAACTTTGAATAATTCTACCAGGTAGATTCCCTTGGCCCAGCCTTTCCTTTTTTCCACGTAGACGAAATTATGGGCGCTGTTTGGGTTAATTGGTTTCGTTCCTACATAAGCGATGGAGTTATCGGCTGTGTTAGTCCAGCGGACAATCACCTTGGATAGTCCGGTCAGCCCGCCCTGGTTAGGGAACGAAGCGTATATACGCGTATCGGTTGTTTTAAAATTATTTGATGGGCTTGCAGGGGTGTTATCCGGGTTTATCTGTGTGCCGAACCCTATTTTTTCCCCATCACCGGGAATAGCGTCGCCCTGGCTTATCATGAAAAGGTCGGTCGCGTATTCAGGCAATTTCTTAGCGGTTGAGATCTCCGTCTGGCTGATACCGGTATATTCAATGATTTTATCATAAATAAACTCGGGCGGTAAATCCTGCATTGTCTTTTTTATTTGCTGGCGTATTTCCTCCATGGACATTGCGGGACGTTTATCCTTGTATAGCTGGTAGTAATTTTCAGGGTTAAGCAGGATGGGGCTGTTGCTATTGTCCGAGCTGGCCACCGAAGTATCGGAAGCCG
The DNA here is from genome assembly GCA_020051675.1 of Candidatus Brocadiia bacterium. Lineage (GTDB taxonomy): Bacteria > Planctomycetota > MHYJ01 > JACQXL01 > JACQZI01 > JACQZI01. The sequence goes on along the minus strand of JAGVQN010000059.1, from coordinate 2,450 downwards.
GTTGCAACACTAATTCTTCTTTAGAATTGTTGTTAATCAGGGTAACCTTGTTTTTCCCTATTATTTTAACTGTCCAGCCATAAAGCTCGTCTCCTTCATAATAAGGTTTTTCTTTATTAAGAGGGCAGTAATTAATAATAGCCGAACAAAGCAGTTTATTTTTCGGGTCAAATATAATCCCTTTAAGAATAAAAAGAGTTTCAGGGCCTTTTTGAATAGGAGGCTGATCCGGAGTCCGGCTGAAAATATTCCTGTTGGAAACGATATTCTTGTAATAATCCAGCGGTTTGGTATTGCCGGGGTTGATTTCATTTTCCCCGCCGGCCGGCGCTGTCCCCTCAAGGCTTTGAGGGTTATTGCCGGAGCCGAATGAGGTTATCCCGAATATCAAGATGCCTATTGCCAATACTAAAAACCCTATGTTTATTTTAGGGAGCAGTCTGTTAGCAGCCATAAGTTTAAGTATTATTTAGTTTCTTTTTGTTCCTGCTGTTTTTTCTCTGTTTCTTCAATCAGTTCGGGGAATTGGCGCATGATTTTAGGACTGATGAATATACAGATGTTTGTTTTTCTCACTTCATCGTTGGTCTTTCTGAACAGTAATCCTAAAAGGGGAATATCTCCCAAAAGCGGTATTTTGGAAACGGTTTTGACCTTATTATCCCTGGTTAATCCGCCGATGACCACGGTCTGGCGATCGGGAACCGTTACCGTTGTCTTGGCGGTCCGGTCGGAAATGGAAGGCCTGGTTTCCGAATAGGCGCTGTCAAAGAATTGGCTGACTTTCTGTTCCAGCTCCAGCCGGAGATAATCATCTTCGCTTATATGAGGAGTTATTTTTAGCTCAATGCCGGCTGTTTGGTATCCGCCAAAAGTGATTCCTGTTACCGTACCGTCCGGACCGACGGTTTTTTGGTCAAAGGGAATCTGGTCGGAGATGTTTATTGAAGCGGCAGAATTATCGTTGGTCAGCAGTCTCGGAGCGGCTTTGACATCTATCCCGCCGTCTTTCTGTGCGGCTTGTAAAAGGAACGGTATATTGCCTTTGCTTCCTTTCCAGATGCCGAGCGTCAAGCCCCCGAGGTCGGATTGAAGCGGTGTTTTTCCGTCAGTCGTCGTGGTGGACATCCCCAAGGTCGTCCCGCCGAATCCGGTTCCCTCAGCAGTGGGGTTTGTTACCGTGGCTAACTCAATACCGAGCTCGACCATCTTTTCCATATTAAGCTCCACAATCGCAACTTCTATTAAAACCTGTGTTCTTTTGACATCCAGGTCTTTCAGGAGTTTCTCTATTTCAGCGTACATTGAAGACGGGGCATTAACAATAATTGTATTGGATGATTTTTCGGTGGTAAAGAACAGCTCAGGCTTTTTAGTTATCGCGGGCATTTTACCTATCGGCTGGTTGAATATTGCCTCCAGAATAGTTTTCGCATCGTCCGCGTTGATGTTGGATAATTTATAAGTGTAAACAGCCGTTTCTTTCTTGCCCGTTTCCGCGTCAAATGTATCAACCAGATTACTCAGTTGTTTTAAATCTTCTTCAGCGGCAATAATAATAATTGAATTGGTCCTGTCATCAGCGGAATAAAAAGGGCGCCTTGCCGGATTTTTCGGCGGACGGACCGCGAGGTACGCATCCAGATTACCCTTCACCACCGAGGCTAATGCAAACCTTAACTGTTTCGAGACGCTTTTGTATTCAGCCGGTTCTTCATCAAGCTGTTTAATAACGGCGTTCAGTTTCCGGATGTTGGAAGCGTATTCCGTGATAATCAAAGAGTTGGTATCGGCATCAGGGATGATATTGCCGTCCCTGCTTTTTAACTGGATTAAAAGGCTTGCCACCGTCGGTGCCTTGGCGGATTTAAGCGGGATAATCTGGGTGACAATCCGGTCTGCCCATTCAGCTTTGTTTATATCATCCGCGCTGGTGATTATGGTTGGGTGTTCCTTTGCCTCTGCGGCAGGGATTACCTTGATAACCGGTCCGGTGGTGATAAGGGTGAATCCTTTCATCCTTAAAATAGATTCGATGACATCCGGCAGCCTGTCCGGAGGAATGGTTACGCCTTTCGGAGATATAATGTTGATAGGTAAATCCTTGGGGAATCTGTCGTCATAGACTAAGGGTTTATTTTCCCGCCGGGCGATATATTCAAGGAGCGAACTCAATTTTGCCCCTTCCACGACCATGGTCACGCCTTCATCCGAAGCAGGCGGTTGCTTTTCCTGTGCGGCCGTAAAAGTAGCCAGCATTGGGCATAACAGTAACGAAAGGAATCCCAAGCATAGTAATCTGCTCATTTTTCCCCCTGCCCCTATATATTGCATATAACCGCCTTCCCGTCCCTCCGATGTCAATCGGGGGACAATTGGTAATATTAGTATTATAGAAAGAAACTGCCAAATGTCAATAGTTATTTCCCTATAATATTATCAGTTGATTT
>JAGVQN010000109.1 GCA_020051675.1 Candidatus Brocadiia bacterium | reverse complement strand
GAACACATGGGCAATAATGCCTCGGAAATGATAAAGGTGTTCCATCAAATCTTCCGCTTGATGATAAAGGTAAATAAGCCGTCTCTGGCGCTTGTTTACGGCTCTTGCCTGGGAGGCGGATGCGAAGTGGCTCTCTTCTGCGATATAATTCTCGCCCGTGATGACGCCAAATTCGGACAGCCGGAAATACAGGTCGGCGTTTTCCCTCCGGTTGCCTGCGTAGCCTTGCCTAAAATAATCAACCAGAAAAAAGCCCTGGAACTATTATTAACCGGCAGCATCATCTCAGCCGTCGAGGCGGAAAAACTGGGCTTGGTTAATAAAGTTATCCCAGCGGACCAATTCGAGGCGGAGTCAAACAAGCTAATCGGAAAGATCTCCTCTTTAAGCGCACCGGTATTAAAGTTCACCAGGAAAGCGGCGATGGGCAGGAACGACAAGGAATTCCTAAGCCATCTGGAAGAGGCGGAAAATATTTACCTTAATGCGCTGATGCTTACCGAAGATGCAAATGAAGGGTTAAAAGCATTCCTGGAAAAACGCAAGCCTGAGTGGAAAAACAAATAAAAGCAGCGATGAAATTATAATTATTGTTCTGTCAGGATATGAACGCATACATTGTTAATCCTGTTTAATTTACTTGACCTTTATTAAAATGTTTTGCTATAGTTCTTTAAGTACTTCTACTTTGTATGTTGATTGCTTCTAATTTAGATAAGTTCGTCCAAGCACTGATCGGTTCAGGCAAAACCATCGTTGCCCCATGTAAAGACGATTCTATTGTTTCCTATAAACCTGTTGCGTCTCCGAATGAAATAAACCTGTCACTGCCCTACCCGGTAAAATCCGCCAAAGAATATTTCTTCTCGGATAACGAGCCAATCCTCAGTTATAAATTTGGGATGATCGGCAAGATAGATGAATTAAAAGAACCGCCTGAGCCAAAAGAGTTAATCATCTTCGGAATGCGCCCATGCGAAGCCGCCGCCTACCCAATCATGGACGGTGTATTCAACTGGGATTATAAGGATGCCTTCTATAATAAGCGCCGCGAACGGAACCTGGTCATATCCGTCGCCTGCGAGGCATGCGATGAATTCTGCTTCTGCACCAGCGTAGGATTAAACCCGCAAAGCACCGAAGGAAGCGATATCTTGCTTAAAAAGACGGATAAAGGGAATTATACGGCAGAGGCAATTACAGATAAAGGGAAACGGCTGATTGAAGAGCATAAAAACCTCTTTACACAAGAAGACGTAAAGCCAATAAATTTCAAGGGACCGGAAAAGAAGTTTGATTCGGCTAAAGTCAATTCCTGGCTGGAAAAAAATTTCGAGCACCCGATGTGGGATAAAACAACCCTGCCGTGCATCGGATGCGGAGCCTGCACCTTCCTTTGCCCCACCTGCCATTGTTTTGATATCGTGGATGAATCTAATCTTAAGGAAGGAACCCGTTATAAAAACTGGGATTCCTGCCAATTCTCCATGTTCACGGTGCATGCTTCAACCCATAACCCGCGGGATACCCAAGCCAAACGTTTCAGGCAACGGATACAGCACAAATTTAATTACTACCCGGATAAATTCAAGCGGACACTGTGCGTCGGCTGCGGCAGGTGCATTCGGCATTGCCCGGCTGATATGAGCCTTTTAGAAACACTGATTAAAATAGATAAGACAAATTAATGAATAATATTTATAAACCGTTCTTAGCGACGATAACGGAAATTACGGATGAAACTTACGATACCCGAACATTAAAGCTCGCCTTCCAGGATGAGGCTTTTAAAAGCTCTTTTGATTTCAAGACCGGCCAGTTCGGTGAATACTCGGTCTTCGGCGAAGGCGAATGCACCTTTTGTATCGCCTCCGCGCCTACCCGTAAAGGCTATATCGAATGCACCTTCCGTAAAGTGGGGAAAACGACCAACGCATTATACAATATGGAAATCGGGGATACTGTCGGCTTCCGCGGGCCTTACGGAAACTGCTTCCCGATTGATAAGTTTGAAGGCAAGAATATCGTATTCATTGCCGGCGGCATCGGTTTGGCTCCCATCCGCTCGGTCATCTGGAACTGCCTTGATTTACGCAACAAATTCAAGGAGATTACGATTGTATACGGTGCCAGGACAGTGGCGGATCTGTGTTATAAAAAGGAACTTGCCGAATGGGAAAAACGGGGCGATGTCAAACTGGTCCAGGCAGTGGATCCGGGCGGCGAAACTAAGGACTGGAAAGGGAAAATAGGATTAGTGCCTAATATATTGCTTGAAGCCAACCCAACCTCTATAAATTCCGTCGCGCTTGTCTGCGGGCCGCCGATTATGATAAAATTCACCTTACCTGCCTTGGATAAAATTGGCTTCAAGCTGGAAGATATCTATACCACCCTGGAAAACCGTATGAAATGCGGTCTGGGTAAATGCGGACGATGCAATGTCGGAAAAGTTTATGTTTGTAAAGAAGGACCTGTTTTTACCGCTCTTCAATTAAAAGAATTGCCGCAGGAATATTAAGCCATAGCCGGCTCAAGTTCTTTTTCCTTACCGGTCATATTGACAGAGATTTTCTTGGACACGCCGGATGTTTCAATCGTCACGCCGTAGAGGCGGTCCATGGTAAGCATAGTCTTCTGGTTGTGGGAAATAACGATAAACTGGGTGGTGGCGATATATTCTTTCAGGAGGCTGATAAACCTGCCGACGTTTGTTTCGTCCAGCGCCGCATCGGATTCGTCCATAATGCAGAATGGGCTCGGCCTCAGCTGGAAAATCGCCATCATCAAAGCCAGTGCCGTCATGGTCTTTTCTCCTCCGGAAAGCAGCCTTATTGAAG
>JAGVQN010000004.1 GCA_020051675.1 Candidatus Brocadiia bacterium | reverse complement strand
TTATCCTGACTAAAATCCCCCTTAATCCCCTCCCGCCAAGGCGGGACAAAGGGGGATTAGAATAACTAACACTACAACAATTACCCTATTTCTAACAAGAACCACTGCCCTATTTTACCCATACATACCAGTTCTTTTACAAGGGCATACCCTGTGTTTACGTCTATTGCAATAGTATATTCAATGATACCGGATGGGTATTCGCGTAGAGGACAGAGGGCATGGTTAGAGGTGATAGTCAGGCAGGCCTGTCTGCCGTCTACCTGCACGCAAGCGTGCGTAGGCAGGTGCTCGGCACAGGCAGGCATACCATTAATCACCTGATGGACACCCGCCTGACTGTCGGGCAGGCCGAGGTGTCGGCGGTAGTAAAGTGGAATGTGGATATATACAACCCCCGAACCCCCTTTAGTAAGGGGGACTGATGTGGGAAATCTCAATTAGAAAAGGGAGATTACGGAATTCTGCTCCAGCGGGAAAGAGGGTTATTCTTTTCTCTGCGTCCTCTGTGGTGAAAGAACTCACTTCTTACTGCAGCTATTTTGCGGTTTCGGTATCTGGTTTTGCCTGCCGCAGTGCGGACATTGAATCTCCGGCCGGCTGAAGGTGGGCGGTATCTTCATCTTCGTCCCGCATAAACACGTGATAAATATATAGTTGCTCATTGACCACAAGAGGTCCGTAGTCTGTCTGACACGTTCTCTCTTGGTTTGCTCCGGTTTTTCTTCCGTTACGGCGGCTCCGCGCAATGCCACTGCCGGAGAGGCTTTAAGTCCTGACCCCGGTATGATATTCGCGTTGCTGCGGGTAACCTTTTTCCACGCCGCATTAAAGTCAACATACCCTGCACCGCCTGCCATGCTTCTTAAAATCTTTACCCGTTCTTCAATGGGCGGATGTGTGGCGGTAATAGAAGCGGCTTCTGCCTTCAATGGATTAATGATATACATCGGCGCGGTTGCCCGGTTGGCGGACTGCAGTTTATATCTGCCGGCAGATGCCCCTATCTTTTCCAATGCCGATGCCAAGCCTTCAGGATACCGTGTATAAAGAGCGCCGGAGGCATCTGCCAGATATTCTCTTTTACGGGAAATGGCAAAGTAAATTAACTGCGCAATGATGGGCGCAAGGATTGCCAGGAGCAGTCCGACGACAAGTATGAGCGCCTGCGCCTGTCCCCCGCCGGATGAGCGGCGGCTCCTGCCTCCGCCCCAAAGCATGGACCTGAGGAAAATATCCGCCATCAGGACAATCACGCCGAGCATTATGCCGACCATTATCATTAATAGAATATCGCGGTTTTTGATGTGCCCCATTTCGTGGGCGATGACGCCCTGGAGTTCATCGCGGTTCAGGATATTGAGAAGACCCGAGGTCACGGCAACGGCGCAGTGTTCCGGGTCGCGCCCGGTGGCAAAGGCGTTCGGGGACGGGTCGTCTATGATATAGACATCCGGCACCTTGGGAAGCCCGGAGGCTATCTTCATCTCCTCCACGATATTGAAAAGCATCGGGTGGTCGGCGTGCTCTATTTTGCGCGCGCCGCTGATTGCGAGCATGATATTCCCGCCCTGGAAATAGCTGATTAAAGAAAGGATTACCCAGAGGGTCAAGGCGATGGCTATGCCGAGCGCTCCCCCGCCGGGAGCGATGAATTGGCCGAAGACAAATCCGATAAGGAGCAGTATTCCCAGTATGAAAAACGCCAGGAATATCGACTTCGTTTTATTCGCGCTGATTTGTTCCCACATAGAATGTCATATGAATATCCCGTCCCGGCGTTAAATTGGGACGGGACGGCGCTTCGCTTCGCCTTCTTATTAGAAACTCACTTTCGGCACTTCTTTTTCCGCCGCAGTCGTAACCTCAAAGAAGGCTTCCTTTTTAAATCCGCCCAGAGAGGCAACGATATTGGTCGGGATGGTTTCCACCTTATTATTCATCTTCAGGACGGTATCATTATAAAACTGGCGGGAGAAGCCGATTTTATTTTCCGTCGAGGTCAGCTCTTCCTGAAGGGCGAGGAAGTTCTGGTTTGCCTTAAGTTCAGGATACGCCTCGGAAACGGCAAACAGGCTTTTTAATGCCTGGGTCAGGAATCCTTCCTGTTTCCCAAGCTCGCCGATATCACCCGCGGCAGATGCCTTCATGCAGGCGGAGCGCGCTTCGGTGACTTTTTCAAAGGTGCCTTTTTCGTGCGCGGCATAGCCTTTGACCGTATTGACCAGATTCGGGATGAGGTCATAGCGGCGTTTCAACTGGACATCAATCTGCGACCATGAATTCTTCACCTCGTTGCGGCTCCTGACCAGCCCGTTAAAGGCGCCGATAAACCAGAGAATCAGGATAAACACCACCGCGCCCGCGGCAATCAGGACAATTCCGGTTGTTCCCATATTTTTTCCTCCCTTTAGAGTCCCGCATTAAGCGGGAGTCTTAGTCCCGTTATAAACGGGATACTCATTAAACTATTTTATAAAAACATCACCCAGGAAAGAAACGACCCTGTCTGATTTCGCGCAGCCTTCCGGAAGGCATTGCGTCATCACTTTTCCGAGTTCTCCCCCGTCGAACCAGAGACCGTCTTTATTGATACAGCGGTCGATGATGATTTCCGGGGTTTTACCGACAGCGATTTTATCCATTTTCCGGCGGCAGATCGGGCAGGGCTTAAGTTGTTCGCGTATTTCCTTGGCCGGGGATTTCATCAGGTCGTCGAGTGTTTTCAGGTCGATGGCTTCAAAGAGCAATTCCAGTTCGCCGGAATCAAACCAGACGCCGCGGCACTCGTTGCAGAAATCCAGTTCGATACCTTTGTGTTCTACGACAATCATCGGGTCATTACAAACTGGGCAATCCATACGTATAATAAATAATCAAATATGGTTATAGTGGTCAAGAAATATAAACAGTAATACGATATAAAATAACGCATTTAAAATATGGAATTTTAAAACTTTTCGGCTTTTAAATTGTAGTATATATAAGCGGGGCGAAAGCAGTAAAGTTTTTTTTTGCGTATAAGTAAATAAAAAGTTGGCAAGGAAACTAAAAGAGGGTACACTATAAGTATATATAGTAAGGAGTAGTTTGTATGAATAAAATAAAATTCATTGCCATAGTTTTATTATTCACGACTGCTTTTTTATGCATTAGCGCGAATAAGGGTTGCTGGGGTCAGAAAATCGTTGATTTTGAACCGGCGGAGATAGTCTCGACCGGCAGCAGCGGCGGAGGAGGGGGCGGCTCAGGCGATATTGGCCCGGTCGAAGCGGGTTGGTTGATTTCCGCTTATATGGGAGCGGGAAATAGCGGTAACGCCACAGATGTTGTCGCAGATTCTTCATATCTGTATATTA
>JAGVQN010000043.1 GCA_020051675.1 Candidatus Brocadiia bacterium | reverse complement strand
CGGAGCGGGGCAAAGCAGGATTGCGAAAGGTTCGAATTAGCCATCACTAACTTTGTCATGGGCGAAAAGATTGCTATCCCGCAGGAGGAGCTGTTCAATCATCTGGCTAAGTGCAAGAACTGCCAGGACGACCTGCGTAACTGGAGGGCGACTTATGCCACCCTGTGCGCCAGGGAATATGACTCCAAACCGGAAATAAAGCAAAGGAACGAGGCATTTATCAAGGGACTGGTTTATGGAACTCCATCCAATCAGGCGGAACAAAAAGCCCGCCTGGCCGAGTGCCAGTTCGGGCAGGTAGACCTTAATCATGCTATCGGCGATACCGCCGGTAAAATATGGAGGTTCCTCAATGAATACGGGCCGACCAGCTTAGTTGAACTGCCTGAAAAGATAAAAGACGAGCCGTGGACAACGATGCTATCTACCGGCTGGCTGAAACGTGAAAACAAGGTCTATTTTGACCAGACAAAGATACCGCCCCATGTAGCAGTGGTTAAGTAAAAACGAATACCCCGCTCCGTCCCGCAAGGCGGGACTACTGGGGTCAAAAGGGAGTCCCCGTCTCCCGATGTCCATCGGGGGGCAGGGGATAACGCTGTTTCAGCCTTTGGGGGTACCACCTCCCCCAGTATACCACCACTCCGAGAGTGCCCTCCCACCGCTCGCAGAGCGCCCTTCCACCGTTCGGAGAGTGCTATCCCACCGTTCGGAGAGTGCTATCCCACCGTTCGGAGAGCGCTATCCCACCGTTCGCGGAGCGCCCTCCCACCGTTCGGAGAGTGCTATCCCACCGCTCGCAGAGTGCCCTCCCACCGTTCGGCAAGTCATCTCCCACCGTCTGGCAACTGGTAGCGGTAAGTGATTTGAATGAAATGGATTTCCGGTAAAGTCCGGACCGTTTCCCTCTGTCCTTTTTATCCGGAGCGTAGCCGAAGAATTAAGGTATCCCCAGAAATACGCCCAATTTAATCTACTCAGCCTGCAATGCTTTAATCGGGTCGAGATATGCGGCTTTGATTGCCGGATAGACGCCGAATACCATGCCGATTATGCCGGAGAATAAGAAGGCAATTACAATTGCCGGAACGGATAGACTCAGTTGCCATCCGGTAAAATAAGAAATTCCTACTGAAGCAAATACGCCCAAAACAATCCCGATGATTCCGCCAGTCATGCTCAATACTAATGACTCCATAATAAATTGCAGGAGAATATCCCGCCTTAACGCGCCGACCGCCCGGCGTACGCCTATTTCCCTGGTTCGCTCTTTTATTGATATCAGCATCACCGCCAAGATACCGATGCCGCCGACCAGAAGCGCGATAACCGCCACCGCGCTGAGCAGATTCTTAAACGCCTGCGATGTTATTTGCTCGGTTCTCAAAATCTCTGCCTGGTTCTGTATGGTAAAATCTTCCGGCTTTCCCCTTAGTTTATGTTTTTCCTGCAGGATTCCCCTGATTTCCCCGGCGGCGCTTTCAATATGCCCGGAATCCTTTGCCTGGACATAAATATTGTTGATATAGCTGAGATTAAATAACCGCCTCAGCGCCGTATTAATCGGCAGATAAATAATATCGTCCTGGTCAGCTCCCGTAATATCCGTACCTTTTTCCTTTAGGACGCCGATAACTTCAAATAAGACGTTCCCGATGCGGATTTGTTCGCCGACCGGATTCCTATTTTCAAAGAGCTCTGTTGCAATGGTTTTGCCAAGGACCGCCACTCTTTGTAATGATTTATTATCATCTTCCGAAAAGAACCTGCCTGAATCGATTAAAAGATTCTTGATTCTTAGAATCTCATCCGTTGTTCCGACAATATTGGCGGTGGTGTTAGATGCTTCATATTTAACAACCATTTTATTGCTCTGTATCGGGGCAACCGCCTTGATATTTTGCGCCTCATCCAAGATGGTTTTGGCATCCCTCATGGTTAATGTCGTTACATTTCCCGTTTGCCTTTGCCTTCCGCCTACTAACCTTACCTGACCGGCGGTTACGATAACCAAGTCAGTGCCCATCGCCCGGATTTTTGATAATGCCTGGGTTTGCGCGCCCTCGCCGATGGCAACCATGACAATAACCGAACTGACGCCGATAATTATGCCCAGCGTGGCGAAAATGGTTCTTAGCTTGTGGCTGAAGAGTGTTTTTAGAGCGACCTGCGAACCCCTGATTATTCTCATAAGTTGCCAGTTTATCCCCTGATTGCTTCAACCGGGTCAAGGGAGGCGGCGCGTTTTGCCGGCTGGAGACCGGATAAAACACCCACTAACATTGAAAACACAATGGCAATGGCAAACGGCTCCCAGGAAATTGCTACCGGCATCTTCTTAACAAAGGCAATGCCTTTTGACATGGCAATACCAAGAATAGTTCCGATAATGCCGCCGCTTGTGGTGATAATCAATGCTTCAACGAGAAATTGGTTCATAATATCCCTGGCCCTGGCGCCGAACGCCCGCCTGATTCCTATTTCTTTCCGGCGCTCATTGACAGAGATAAACATTATATTGGCAATGACAATGCCGCCGATCAGTAATGCGACTAATGATAATAATCCTAATAGGATAACCAGAGTTTGGGAAACTCCCTGGACTGTTTTGGCTATGGCAATTGAGTTAGTCACCCGGAAATCGTCTTCTTCAGGCGGCGTGATATGATGGCGTTCTCTCAGGATTGAAGCAACGCTCTTGGTAACTTCATCCAAACGGTTCGGGTCAACCAGATAAAGACGGAGCATTCCGATATGGGTAATATTAAAAAGCCGCCTCATTGCCGTGGGCAGGGGTATGGTTATACGGCTATCCATATCCATGCCTATCGGGCTTGTCCCGCGTTTTTTCATTATGCCAATGACCTTAAAATTAGTATTGTTAATCCGCACCGTTTCCCCGATTGGGTCTTGATTGCCGAATAATTCTTTAACTATGGTTTGACCGAGCACGCAATTCTTGCTTAAGGAAGAAACATCCTCATCACTTATAAAATCGCCTTTTTCCGCATACCACTGCCAGGCATCAGCCCATTCCGGCGTTACGCCCACTATTACACATGTCGCATATTTGTTCCCGTAAACAATATCCTGTTCCAGATGCATGGTAAACGGCGCGATATATTTTATGCCGTTAACGGATTCTTTAATTGCAGTGACATCTTCAAGCGTCAGCGTCGTCGTGTGCTCATCCGCCGGTCCCCAGGCCTTACCGCCGCCGGCGGAAATCATCACCGAGTTCGGCCCGAAGTTTTGGACATTCTGCATAATCTTGTTTTGCGCGCCTTTTGTCATTGCGACGACAACAGTCAGGGTGGCGATGCCGATGATGATGCCGAGCATCATGAGGAATGTCCTGCCTTTATATTTCAGGAGACTATTAAAAGAAACCTTGATAAGTTTGGATAGTGACATTAAGTATTTCTCCTATTCCCGCTATTGCGGGATAACAACATCGCTGATGATTTTCCCGTCTTTCATATTGATGGTGCGTTTTGCCTGCCGGGCGATATCAGGTTCGTGCGTGACAATCACGATTGTCCTGCCTTCCTGGTTCAGCTTCTTGAAGATAGCCATAATCTCTTCGCTGGATGTCGTGTCAAGATTGCCGGTCGGCTCATCAGCCAGGATAATAGCCGGGTCATTCACCAGCGCCCGGGCAATCGCCACCCGCTGCTGCTGTCCGCCCGATAACTCCGAAGGACGGTAATGAAGCCTATCCGCTAACCCCACAGATTCAAGGACTGATTTTACCCGGTGCTTTAAATCCACGTTGCCGGATGAATAAATAAGCGGAAGTTCCACGTTTTCCAGCGAGGTGCTTACCGGCAATAGGTTAAAACTCTGGAAGATAAATCCAATTTTCTTATTCCTGATATGCGAAAGCTCGTCATCATTCAATTTATCAACCTCTGTGCCATCAAGGAAATATGTTCCGCCGGTGGGCTTATCCAGGCAGCCGATGATATTCATCAGAGTTGACTTGCCCATGCCCGATGGCGCCATAATGGCGACGAATTCGCCTTTCTTGATTTCCAGGCTCACGCCTTTAAGAACATTCACCTCAAGGCTATTATCTTTCTTATAAGTCTTGGTGATATTCTTTAATTCAATCATATTAAAATCTCCTTTAACCTATTGGCTATCCGAAACGCCCGTCTCTCCGATTATTACCGTTTCCCCTTCGCTTATGCCTTCAAGAATTTCCGTGAAGCTGCTGTCTTTCCATCCGGTCTTTACGGTTTTCCTGACCGGTTTATCGCCCTGAAGGATATAAACCACTTTTTGTTCCGATTCGCGCTTAACGGACTTATTGGGAACGCTTAAAACATTATCCCGATTGCCTGCCGATATAATTACCGAAGCGGTCATATCCGGCTTGAGCAAACCTTCGGTATTCGCAATAGCGATTACCACATCGTAATACACGACGTTTTGCTGGATGATAGCTTTGGGGTAGATGGCAATAACCTTGCCGGAAAAATCCTTATCCGGAAAAGTATCAACGGTAAATGTAGCCGTCTGGCTGATGACAACCCGGCCGATATCGGTTTCATCCACAAAGGTATCAACCTGGAGCCTGGACAGGTCAATAATCGTAACGAAAGTAGGCGCATTCAGTCCTGCGGCAACGGTTTCGCCTTCCTGGGTGGAGACCGAGGCGATAATGCCAGAAATCGGCGCAATAATCGTGGCGTAGGACAGCTGGGTCTCGTTATATTTAATCGTTTCTTTAATCAAATTCACCTGGGCTTGCGTTACCTTGCAATCCCTTTCAGCCACGTCAACATCTTCTTTTGAAGCAAGGTCTTTTTTATAAAGAGCCTGTATTCTTTGGAGTTTTTTCTGCATCAGGTCCAGGTTTGCCTCGGATACTTCCAAGCTCATTTTGGCTTCATTAACTTTTGCGATTAAATCGTCTTGCTCCAGCTTGGCGATAACCTGCCCTTTTTCTATTTTATCGCCGATATTGGCGTAAAGATGCTCGACCTTTCCCGAAAGCCGTGCGCCTACTTTAACCTCTGCGCCGATCATCGGCTTAACGGAACCGGTGGCAAGAATGGATGAATTGATATTCCGCTTTTTTACGACGGCTGTTTCAAGAGGCGATTTGCCGTCTGATTTATGTGAAGATAAAATAACAACCGCAATAATCGCGCCGATTAAAACAATACCGGCAAGAATAATTATTATCTTCTTCATCTTAATTCTATTTGCCGGCATTCAGCGTCTTTTTCGCAAGCCGGTTAAAACTTTCCAATGCTTTGGTGTTGATTGAATAATGCATCCAGTAACCTCTTTTTTCCGCCTTGACCAAACCAGCCGATTTTAAAACCCGCAGGTGCTGGGACACCGCTGATTGGGTCATGCCTAAACGGCAGGTAAGGGCATTAACGCATAGCCTTTGCTTTTTAAGAAGCTGCAGTATCTTCACTCTTGCTTCAACCGAGAGCGCCTGGCAAACAACGGTAAATTCAGACATTTTAATCGCCACCTTTATAAGTATATTAGCTTTTACTTATATAGTTGTCAATCTTTTATGGTTGTAATTATTTAATCCCATGAGGCGGATAATAATAATTGTGATGATTTTGCCCGATACAGCAGATAATGATTTTTTTATAGTAATAAAATAAGAATAATATTATAGTATACCTAAAATGTCAGACTTGTTTACCATCATAAAGGCTTCCCTGCAGGTTTCCGGGATTTCTCTGCTCATCGCCGGGCTTATCGGCATACCCGCCGGAATCATTATCGGTTTATCCTCATTCCGCGGGAAGAAATGGTTCATCGCCTTGGTCAATACCGGAATGGGCTTGCCGCCGGTCTTGGTCGGGCTGGTCGTTGCGCTTCTTTTATGGCGCAGCGGACCCTTTGGTTTCATGGGATTGCTTTATTCCAAAACAGCCATGGTCATTGCCCAGACCATAATCGCCCTCCCGCTTATCACCGCCTTTACCATTGCCGGCATCCAGCGGATTGAACCTGAACTCATCCGCCAGACCATTGCCTTGGGCGCAACCAAGTTACAGCTTTTCCGCATCGTCTTCCAGGAAGCCAGGCTGACCATATTAGTCGCGGTTATGGCCGGGTTCGGAAGCATCATCTCCGAAGTCGGCGCGGTGATGATGGTCGGAGGCAATATCAAAGGCGATACCGTAGTCCTGACCACCGGCATTATGCAGGAGACAAGGATGGGCAACTTTGAAAACGCACTCTGGATGGGCGCGGTGCTTTTAGCCTTAAGTTTTGCCATTAACCTCTCCCTGACATTAATCCAGCAGAAAGGGATAAAATGACGTCGAGTGTTCTTTCTGTCCGTGATTTGAGTTTTGCATATAACGGCTCGGACAACTTTTCCCTATCCATCCCGAACTTTGACCTCTACCCGGGAGAAAAGGTGGCAATAATCGGGCCGAACGGGGCGGGCAAAACCACATTCTTGCAGGCAATTTCATTATTATTAAAACCGACAACCGGAACGATAATCTTTGATACCAAGGAAATAAGGAATCAAGAGGATACTCTCGGCTATCACCGTTCGACCGCCTTTATCCCCCAAAAGCCGGTGTTATATAACCGCTCGGTAAAAGAGAACGTCGGCATCGGGCTGAAAATAAGGGGCATGAAGAATCCGGAAACAGAAGAGCGCGTTTTTGATATGTTGAAGAAGTTCGGGATAGGGCACCTGGCTAACCGCAATGCACTGAGCGTTTCGGGCGGGGAAGCACGCCGGATAATGCTGGCAAGGGGATTGATTCTCAACCCCAGGATTATCTGGATGGATGAGCCGTTCGGCGATTTGGATGAAACGGTCCGGCGCGAGTTGATAGAAGACCTTATTCCCATTTTAAGCCAGTCCGGCTGCGCGACGGTTTTTGTCACCCATAACCAGGATGAAACATACCAGCTGGCGGATAAATTCATGGTTATGGTAAAGGGGGAAATCGTCCAGAGCGGGAACGGGCATGAGGTCTTCGCCAATCCGGTGAGCCAAGAAGTGGCGGAGTTTATCGGGATTAAAAACATCATACCGGGGCGGGTGGTCAAAACGGAGAACGATATCGTATCAGTCGCTTTAACATCCGGGATAAACCAATCAGCCAAAATATTATTGGTTGCCGGTCAGAAACCCCATGCCGAAAATGTGGTCGTCTGCATTCCGCCTGAATCAATCGTCATCGTATCCGATGAGAAGGAATCAATACATTTAAGCTCGCGGAACGCCTTGGAAGGAACCATCGAGCGGGTAATTCCGGGTAGATATTTTGCCTGGGTGGAGATAGACTGCGGGGTTTCTTTGACGGTTTCGGTAACGAATGAATCGGTGAAAGAATTAGGATTAAGCCGGGGCAAACCGGTCCGGCTTCTTATCAAATCAACGGCAATAAAGCTATTAGAAAAATAGCTGGTTTATGCGGCGTTTCCCGATTAAACAATACATATCAAAGAACTTGACCGCTTATTGGATTAGAAATATAATAAGAACATTGTTAGAACCTCTAACAAAATGAGATTGCCACGTCCCCCGATGGACATCGGGGAACTCGCAATGACGGTCATTGCGAGGGAACGAAGTAACCGAAGCAATCTTATCTCAGTCATTATGTTAGACGCTCTAAATATTAAATATTTGAAAGGAGAAATATATGTCAGAATTAAGGCAGAATTTAATCAGCCGGGACTGGGTAATTATCGCCACGGAAAGGGCAAAGCGGCCGGACCAGTTCGTAAAAAGCGATAAGGATAAAAAAGAACTGCCGGTTTACCAGCCGAATTGCCCCTTCTGCCCGGGCAATGAGAAACAGGCGCCGCCGGAAACATACCGGGTAGGCGATGATAAATCCTGGCGCGTCAGGGTCGTGCCCAATAAATTCGCGGCGCTTGCCCCGGAAGGAGAAAAGATAAGAAAGCTCGAAGGAATACAGCGTTCAATGAGCGGAGTGGGCTACCATGAAGTTATCGTCGAGCACCAGAAACATAATATCACAACGGCGCTTTTGAGCGTTAAAGAAGTGGAAGATATCATCAAAGCCTATAAAGAAAGATATAAAGCCGTCAAACAGGATAAGCGGGTTGAAAGCATCATCATCTTTAAAAACCACGGCGAGGCGGCCGGCACATCCCTGGAGCATCCGCATTCACAGCTCGTGGCAACGCCGGTTGTTCCGACGCAGATACGCCAGCGGATGGAAGAAGCCATCCGTTACTTTGATGACACGGGCGAATGCGTTTTCTGCCATACCTTGAGAGACGAGCTCAAAACGAAAGAAAGAATCGTCATGGAGACCGAACATTTCGCCGCGTTTATCCCTTACGCCGCGCTTTCACCGTTCCATATCTGGATACAGCCGCGCCGGCACAGCTCATGCTTTGATGATATTACCGATAACGAAATGGCGGACATGGCGAAAATCCTTAAAACAATCCTGGCAAAGCTTTACCATGGGTTGAATAATCCTGATTTTAATTACACCATCCGTTCAATCCAGACAAAACTATGCCAGACCGAATATTTCCACTGGTATATATCAATTATTCCCCGGCTTTCCAAAGCGGCCGGATTTGAACTGGGGAGCGGAATGTTTATCAGCACGGCATTGCCGGAAGCCTGCGCCAAATTCCTGAGGGAAGTAAAAACGCCTTAGGAAATTAAGAGCCTCTAACAAAGTGGGATTGCCACGTCCCCCGATGGACATCGGGGAACTCGCAATGACGGTCATTGCGAGGGAACAAAGTGACCGACGCAATCGTATCAGTCATTAGGTTAGCTGTTCTAAATCACTTTGAAGTAAGCGTATTTATCAATTCCGGGACTTCCTCTTTAGGCAGTTGCTGGTATTTCAGGCACTGTCCCAAAAGCAGGGTGGTCGGACCGTCGGCGGGTTTTATCTTGCGGCATATTTTAAGCGCTTCTATCGCCTCAACCCAATTGCGTTCACGGTAAGCTTTCAACGCTTTCTCATAAGTTACAATCAATTCCAACTCCTGCGCAGATGCCTCGCCTTTCTTGGCGATGAGTTCGTATATATTTACCGGCCGCTGCATTCCTTTTGCACGGATTGTATCAAGCTCGCGCGCTTCTATAAAATCTTTCGCCTGCTTATAAGTTTCCCCGCTTATTATCATGCCGGTGCGATAAAACTTATTGACGCCCTCCAAACGGCTGGCTAAATTAACTTCATCGCCCATGACGGTATAGCTTAACACTTTGGATGAACCCAGGTTTCCGACCGTCATCTCACCGGTATTGATGCCGACCCGGATATCGACTGCCGGCAGATTTTCCTTTTGGAGGCGCATATTTAATTCAGGCAATGCCTTGCGCTGGTCCAGGGCCGCCCAGCAGCACTGCTTGGCATGGGTAGGCGTTATCAACGGCGCGCCGAAAAGCGCCATAATCGCATCGCCCTGGTATTTATCTATCATCCCGCCGTTTTCCTGGATAATATCGGTCATGGCGGTTAAATATTTGTTTATCCATTCCATGACGGTTTCAGGCCCCAGGTTGCTGGATTTATTGGTGAAATCGGCCATGTCGGAAAAGAATACGGTCATGACGCGCTTCTCACCGCCCAGCCTGACTTTATCCGGATTATTAATCAGGTCGTTGACAACCGCGGGGGCTAAATAACGGCCGAAGACCCCCTGAATCTGGCGCTTGGCCTGTTCCTCGCTTATCGCTCGGTAGACTTTAATCGAGGTAAACCCGAAGAAACAAACGGTTAATGGGCCGGTAAGTTCAATCCATAATCCCGAATCGGAAAAGAGCTTGAATCCGATGAATACAACCGCGGCAATCAGGACAACGGTTAAGACAGCTGAGACAAAGGGCTTTAAATGGCCGGCGATTAGGGTAATTAACATTCCGATTATAAATATTATAAGAAGATTCATCAATTTAGAAGCCCTATTGATGAAATTGTTCGTAAGCACCATATTCATAATGCCGGAATGCATCATCACGCCCGGAACCATTGGGGCATTGGGGGTTGGTTTTAAGTCAGTGCTGCCGCCGGCGACCATCCCGATCAGGCATATCTTATCTTTTATTTTAGAGATTAATTCCTGTTTTTGTTCCTCATACTTATTTTTCAATACAGGATCTTCTTCTGCTTTAAGGCCTGTTCTATAAAAATTATCTGTTAAATACTGGTATGAAATATGCTCAAAAGTTTTATCCCACGCGGCATTGCGGTTACCGGTCCAGTTTACAATCACCTGCCCCTGTTCATCTATGGGAATAACAACTGAAGGCTGTCCGGGCTTTCCCAACTTGATATGTTTACCCGGAACGATATCAATCATATCAGGGCTGATACCAAGAGAATCGCAAGCCACCCTGAATGCCAATTGAGGATATATTTTACCGTTATACAATCTGACTATTTTTACACGCCTTAAAACTCCGTCCGAATCAGGCTCGATATTGACAAAGCCTATCCCTTTGGCGTAATTCAAAACCGGCAACTGGATATAATTTTCATGGTTTAATGACAAATGCCTCTCCGGTGAATACGTTATATGAAACGGCGTTCCTTCAAATGTCAGAAGTTGTTTTGGGTCATCCTTGATAAAATTAGAAGCAAGATAAATATTCTTGCAAAACTTCATGGCGTCTGAAAACCGCTTATCGATATCCGCCATGCGTATTATTTCGCCGGTGATATCATATCTCGTTTCCTGGAGATAATTAGCATATTCTTCGGCTGACAGGTTTTTATCAGGCGGATTTTGACCCATGACGGAATCAACGGCTGAATAAATTTGAAGGTCATCAGGCAACGATTTATTGGTTGGCTCAAAAAACTCAACATCGAAGACAACCATTTTAGCGCCGAGGTCGTAAAGGACATCAAGAAGTTCGACATGCTTGTTTCTGGACCAGGGCCAGCGCCCGATCACTTCCAAGGACTTATCATCAATATCAATATGGGTAATCTGGCCTGAAAGAGGAACGGGCCTTCGGAACTGGAAACGGAAATCGAGGAATTTATTCTCTATCCACCGGTAAGGGGATGTGTAACTAAAAATTATAACCAGCAGGATAACGGAAAAGCCGATAAGATAGGCTTTCCATACTGATGGTTTATGCTCCACGATTTAAGCTATTAAAAAATGGGTTAATTAATAAAACCGCACATGCAACATCCGGGGCAAAGCCCGCACTCAGGACAAAGCGAGCATGTCGGATTACCGCATTCCGGGCACGTAAGGTATTGCGACTCACCGTCGCCCTCGCATGTGCAAGGATAATGGCCGCATATGGGACATATTAAATCCTTAACGTAATTATCATAGTCATCAAGCTGGTCATCAGTCGGTTTTTCCTGGTCTTCTATCTTATCTGAAAGCGGGTTGTTTACGTCAGAATTAGCATCGCTGATAAGATCGCCTCCGGTTGACGGATCATTAAACGAATTCAAAAATTCATCATCGGTCACGCCGGTCGGAGCGATATTAGCAACGGTTTCCATAATCGCGTTCTCAATGGGGTTTAGCAGGTCTTCGTTTGTCGTTTCGCCGCCGCCTACGGGCATCGAGCCTTCCTGGGTATCGTACTGAATCTCGCCGGAATCCACGGAAACCGAATCCCCGAAATGCTGGGAGCTTTCCACCTCTTCGATTTCTGTGCCGCGCACGGAAGCGGTCGCGTTCGGGGTGGAAATTTTCATATCGGTCTTGACCGGCTGGTCATCGGCCACCTTGACGCGGATAGAACCGACCCGTATCTTCAGGTTTGTCTCGACCGTGTTGCCTTTTTGCTCAAAACGGCTGATATTCATCTGGGTCAAAGCTTTCACCACCACGGTGCTGTTATCAGCAAAGAGCAATACCATCTTGGATTTGAATCCGGTTGAAACCCTGGTACCCTCCTTAAGCTTCATGCCTTTTTCCGCCGGAATCCATTCTTTTTCCCCGGGCAATTTCACTTCCGCTTCACCTTCTATCGCATCAACGGTAACTTCTAAAACCTCTCCGCCTGATACAGGCTTGGCTTCAGGTTTGGTTTCGGGTTTTGCTTCAGGAGCGGCTTCCGGTTTCGCTTCATCAGCAGATTTCTCTGCGGCGCCCCCGACGTTAGTGGGGGACTCCCTATCGTCCCGCGGAGCGAAGCGGAGCGGGGCGACTTTGCCAGGGTCGCCGGAATCCTGCGATAACGCATTAAGCCCGCAAAGCAATAATCCACATACCATTATCAGACATATTTTCTTTGTCAGCATAAATTATTTCTCCTCCTCTTCGGATTCTTTGGGTTCCGGCTTTTCTTTAACAGGTTTTTTATTCTCTGTTTTCTTTTCTTCAGCCGCCGTTTGTTTGCTGTCTTCCGGCTTGGAAACTTTTTTACCGCCATTATTTTCTTCCTGGAACTCTCCGGAATTGGCAAGGATGCTGACAAGTTCTTCGCCGGAAAGAAGCTGTCCCGGATAGCCGGAAGCCAGGAGCTTTTTATCCACGCATTCCCTGAAAGCGTATCTGGGCGAAAGCCCGAATAATTTTATAGTTAATCCGCCCTTAAGTTTCAGGGCTTTAAACAGCATATACGCAAGATCTTCGCGGCTCAGAAAATCGCTTTCTTTTTTATCCCCCCAGTTTGAAGGAATAATTTTATCCGCCAAAAGGTTATCCCTTAATTCGTCAAACTTAGCCTTGGGATTATCCTTGCCTGTTTGCAATATGGTCGCGATGCGGAAAGCATCATAATAAGTCGCGTTGCCTTTATTGACCAGTTCACGGAAATACGAAGTGTCAGAATAAGAAACTCCGGTAAGCATCAAAAGAGCGATTATAATGACAAGCAGTTTTCCAAACGATTTCATTTAATTCTCCTTTCTTTCTTAGAACGAATAGCTCAAAGTAAAACTTAAAAACGAAGTTACCTCATCAGCGGTGGACGGATAAGCATTCCCCGGGGTAAACCGGCCGCCTCTCAAAGAGAACGTCAAATCAGAAAGCATTTTCCAGTTGAAATAAAGGTCTATCTCCTTGCCGATATCTTCTTTGGCGGCATTGGCGCTTAAATCTGAAATCACGCCTTCTTTCTTGTCTTTAGAAAACATGTAATAAGCAATGCCTAACTCGGAATCCTGGCATAAGGCTTTATCTTTGATTGGTTTAACGGAGAGCATCAGGCTATACATTGAAAGATTGGAAACTTTCGGCTGCAACACAAAACCGGTTAAGGAATAGCCGAAGGACAAGAAACCCGTATCATTTGTGTTAACCTGATTACCACCCACGGTATTAGTAACGCTTCCGCGGTCTTTGTCTCCGGAGCCGAATAAATATTTAAATGTAAAAATAGGGTCCAATGCGGCTTTCGGCAGATACTTTATCTCCGCCGTATAAGCAGAAGATTTAATATTTTCTTTGTTTGTATTTGACAATGTCGCGTAGCTTTTCCCGGTTTCTTTGATATATTCAACCGTGTATTGCACCTTGGGCAACAAAGCGCCTTTCATCCCGACGCCGTAATACTTGGAGTTATAATCATATTCCTGCGCGGCATCGTCCGGCTTTTCATTATTATTGTCCGATTGTATCAGGCAAATAATATACGGTTTGTGTTTTCCCAATCTTTTATAATCCACCTGCAATCCTAAAAAACTGCGGTTGCTGCGTTTGGGATTAGGGCGGCTGCGGTCAATGTCATTGGAGTGTTTTACGGTCTGGGCAACTATTACCGTGCTTTGAACGCCGGGAAACGAAAGGTTTAATTTTAATCCGTCATCCACCCGGCTATAAACCAAGCCCGTGCCGAGCAACGAAAACTGGCGCCCGACGCTTGCTTTTATCTTGGGGTAAACCATCTCGGCGGTTTCCTCATCGTATAAAGCTCGAAGCAAATCAACCGTATAAAACACCTGGTCCAGCCGGGGTGTGATAAAGTTATGGTCATCGCCCCCGTAACTGTCGTGGCGGTTATAATCAAACAGCAGTGTTTTGAAGCGGATATAAAATTCATGGTATTTATTAATCAAGCATTTAGCCCAGAAACGGCCGTCCCATGTCCTTAATGTCCTTTGCTTATCAGGGTCGTCAAAAACAAAAGTGGAATATCTCAGCCATCCGCCGTAATCGGACAAAAAACCGCGGTCAATCTTCTCAATAGTGATAGTTTCTTCCAAATCCTTAATGATTTCCTGCTCTTCGTAATCCTTTTTCACGTCATCCTGCGCCCAGGATAATTGCCCGAATAAAAAACTTATTGATAGGATGCAGACGGTCAAACAAAATAATCTAATCATTGCATTGCTCCTTTATTCCTCTATGACTAATTTAATTGACCATTTCTATCAAAAAACACAAGGCATGTCAAATAATTTCCCCCATCTAATACCATGCAATTTATATTGACCCAAACGCAATTAACCATATAATTATAAGGAAACAATAAAATATAAGGAGGCCGCTAATGAACGATGTAATCTGGAAACCACACGGCGATTACCAGACTAAAAGCAATATTACCCGCTTCATGCAAAAGCATAATATCAAGACCTATGGCGAACTCATAAAAAAATCCACCTCCGACACGGAATGGTTCTGGGATGAAGCCTTGAAAGACCTGAATATGAAATGGTTCAAGCCCTATTCCAAAATACTGGACCAGTCGAAAGGCTTTCCCTGGGCGAAATGGTTCATAGACGGCAAGATAAATATCGTCGATAACTGCATCGATCGGCATCTCCCCAAGCTTGCGGAAAAGCTTGCCTTTATCTGGGAAGGAGATGACGGCACGGTAGAAAAAATAACTTATTCCGAACTCAATAGAAACGTCTGCAAAGCCGCCAACGCCCTGAAATCACTGGGCATTAAAAAAGGAGATAAAATCG
>JAGVQN010000020.1 GCA_020051675.1 Candidatus Brocadiia bacterium | reverse complement strand
TCCGGAATATCCTGCGTAAACAAGTTACGTTCAAACTCTATGTGGTTTCCTTGGATGGAACCGAGGTTAAATACACGCCGGATGAGGAGTCAAATATAAATATGCTCAGGCAGGGTTTCGGGGTGATTACGGATGAAAAAACCAATCTGACATTATCTTTTCGCCTTTTGCCCGGTTCCGGCGGTCCGCCTGACCCGCTGGAAAAGTTCTTCGGGAGCTCTCAGTGTCCGGCACAGTCGGAGAATAAGACTAAGACAGTCTTGCTCAAGTTCCTCGGTGAAGCCCAGCTTAATTTTATCGTTATATTGGTCGCTTTGCTCATCTCGTTCTTTTATGGCGCGTATCATGCCATCATGCCCGGGCACGGGAAAACGCTTGTCGCGGCTTACTTAATCGGCTCCAAGGGAACCATTTGGGACGCCATATTTCTCGGGCTTACCGTAACCCTGACCCATGTATCGGTCGTGGTAATCGCCGGGGTCCTTTTCCTGATTCTGGCGCAAAGCATCAGCTATAACGCCATGTCCGGTATTTTCGGCATTATTTCCAGCGCGCTCATCGTTGTAATCGGAATCTGGATGTTTATTTCCCGCCTCTATAAATTCCCTGATATGCACGGACATAGTCATGGACACCCTCACGAGCACCTTCGGCATGATCATGACCACTCTCATGAACATGATGATAATCGTTCTCACGATGGTGTCCATGACCACAGTAATGAACATCCCCACGATTCTTCTCACGAGCACGGTGCTGACCACCTTCGGCACGGAGATGAGCATGCCCATGGACATACCCATCACCATCATCCAACCAAAATAACCTTAGGCACGTTATTACCTTTAGGCATATCCGGCGGAATGATTCCCTGCCCGGCGGCGATTGTCGTGCTTTTGATGGCGATTCAGGTGCAGCGGATTGCCTGGGGATTGGCTATCATCCTTGCCTTCAGCCTGGGATTGGCCAGCGTCCTGATTACTATTGGGATATTGCTGGTAAGCGGCAGCCGCTTAATCAACCGTTTCAGCTCTGCGCCTAAAATTATCAGGGCGCTCGCTATTATCGGCCCTCTTATTATTGTCGGTATCGGGCTTTTCCTCGTTTACTCCTCGCTCAAGGAAATAAACTGGCTATGAAAATAAAATACTTGTTGTTGGTTTTAATGACCGTCGTATTGGCATTGCCGGCTTTTACAGACGGAACTGATTTGAAAACTCTTGCCGGAGGTTTAAAGAGTGATGAATTACCGCTAAAAATCAAAGCGATAGAAAAAATCGGCAAGCTTAATAACCTCCCTGCCGTCAGGTTATTAATGACGCTTGCGGAAGATAAAGACAAGGATATCCAATCCGCCCTTTTTATTGCCCTATCATCCGTTACCGATGATGAATCCGTTGCCTGGATGAACGATAAGGCGATAAGCTTTCCCAATCCGGCTATCCGCGCCCTGCTTATCAATGTCTTAAGCGATATGGGCAACAAGGGCGGCCTGATTCACGGCGCCGTAATCCAAACATTGAAAGACAATGATTTCGCGGTCAGGCAGGCGGCAATAAACGCCCTGGGAAAAATTCCCGCGGAGCATCCTGACCTTATCGCCAATGCCATAGAATATCTGACGATTCCATTGGTGGATCAGTCAGGCGGCTGGGAATTGCGCCAAAGCGCCATGGAATTCCTGGCAGAATACGATAACCGAAAGGCATTTGACACTTTGCTCCTGGCGGCGGCACGCGAAAATGATTTTACACTCCAATGGGAGCTGGAAGAAGCCTTAAACCAATACCTGCACAACCACTACAAAGAAACCATAGATTACCTGATAACCGACTGTCTCAATAACTACGACCCGGCTGCCCGCGCGCTTATGGCGAAACTCATCGGGCGGCAAATGCCGCAATTCCCGCTCGCCGGAATACCGGTCGATGAGTGCGTCAAGCAGTTGTTGAATACCCTGGAAACCGAAGATGTCGAACCGGCTATTTGCAAGATACAGGCGCTTGCCGGTATCTCCAATGCCAAAGGCTTTCCCTCTGCCTTGCGTGATGATATCGTGGAACTGTTTGTGAAGATACTGCGCAGTTCGCAATCAACCGAGATAAAACTTAATATTGCCGCGGCTCTTATGGAGATGGATTGCACTGATTTCGGCATTACCCTGCAGACGATTATTATGAATGAAACTGATTGGCGTATTAAAAGCTTTATACAGAAGACATTATCACCGGTAGTTGGGGAGCGTGATTCCGAAGGAATGCCCGTGTTATTTGCCAATCGTTTGGGTAATAATAAAATATCGACCTTCTCTAAAAACGGCGGAAATGATGGAGCATGGGAGGCCATCCAACGCGGGCTTCTCTGGCTTGCCCGCCATCAATCTCTTGACGGCAGGTGGAGCCTGTCCGGTCTTAATCCGCTCTCCGGCAAGGGATTTAACCTACCTGATTTTACCAATGAGGATGAGTTTATGGATGCCGCGGCGACCGGGTTGGCGTTGCTTTCCTTCATGGGTTCCGGTTCCACCCATAAATACGGAAAATATCAGGATTTTGTCAAGGCTGGGCTGGATTATATCCTCAGCTGCCAGGATTCAACCGGAGCGATTAACCTGGATGCGGCTAATCTGGAGAAGTCAAAATCCATTAAGCTTAAGCCGGTCTCCCGCCGTTATAACCATAGTATTTCAACGCTTGCCCTTGTCGAAGCCTATGCCATGACAAAGGATGAAAGCCTGCTCCCGCCTATCAATAAGGCGCTGGAGCATGCGCGCAATTACCGGGAACAGCTTAATTATCCGTGGTCGTTTTATTTGGAACCGACTGATATCGGGACCAGCATTTATTATATTATGTCGCTCTTTGTGGCAAGCGAGGCAGCCGGATTGAAGATTCTGCCCTCTCAGTCAAGGGAGGTGGAAATCTATCTTGAGCGCCTGACAAACCAATCAACCGGCAGGGTCTGTTTCCTGGAAGGCCCTTCTTATTGCTTTGGAGGGTATGACAGCATGGCAACCGGAATTGCCTCCCGGTTTTTACTGCGCAGGCTCCTAAACCACAATAAATATATGGATACGGATAAAAAGGCAACCGAGTTCCTGATGAAATACCTGCCGGTCTGGGAGCCCTACCGCGGCGTTTCCGGTAATGAGGGCTTGTTACAGCAGGATAGAACCGTCATCGGGTTGGAAAACAATATCCTTAACCAGTTTTACTGGTATTTCATGACCATGGCGCTGGTTAACAGCGACTATCTGGATGGGGAAACCAAATCAGAATATTGGGCGAAATGGAATAGCGCCTTGAAGGATGTTTTGCTCAAGCACCAGAGGGTAGGCGATGATTCGGACGGAAGCTGGGACCCGGTCTGCGCCTGGGGCTCGGTCGGCGGAAGGCTTTACTCCACCGCTTTCGGAATATTAAATTTACAATTGTATTACAGTTATAATTTAAAGTAAGGATATGGATTTAATTCTGTGTCGTTCTGTGTTATTCTGTGGTTAAGGCTAAATTATGAAACCATCAAGCATATTAAAACTGATTGCCGGATTCGGTGTATTCCTTATTATCGGTGTAATCGCACTTATAATTATCAGCCAAGCCAAACCGATAGCGCCTCCCGAGGCAACTACGGATAATGCTTTAGCGGTGCCTCTCCAGATAAAGGCGGAGATAATTAAGGAATCCGATATACCGGATAACCTGACTGAGGAATATACCCTTTATTTAAAGTTGTCACTGTTGGATAAGAATGGCGTAAAGATGGCAATCCCGCCGAACGGCATGATAAATATCAAGCTCTTTAATCCTAATTCACCGCACAAAATGGGAGTAATGGAAAAAGCGTCGGATAAATGGCTTTGCCTGGCTGATATGGAGAACGTGGAAAATGAGGCAAAGATATATCTGAAATCAGGGTTTAAAGTGGCGGAATTGACTTATTACTTATCGTTAAGCATCGAGTATGATGACGCGACTTTACCAAAACCACCGCTTTTGAGATGCGATATTCCTTTATATAAATATTAAGAGAAAGGTGTAGTACACTGATTAAGCGGATTGAGCTGATATAATATATTGTCATTCCTGCGGAAGCAGGAATCCAGAAAATCCGTTAAATCTGCCCCCTACGAGGACTCCCTAATAATCGGGTGTCCCCGAAACGAAGAGGAGCGGGGCTTAATCCGTGAACAGTATTTATATGGACGAGCCGAAATCAGCCAAGTGGTTTAAGATTATCACCATCTGTTATATATCAGTTGGCGTATTGTTCATCCTGATTATCACTGGCATTGCCCTATTCGGGGGCGAGCCGCCGGTGGAGACAAGCCCGGTTATGGAGCGTATCATCAAAATGCTTGCCATGCCACTTTTATTCTTCACTTTTATCGGAGTCCCGGTGCTGGTATTAACGCATCTGGGTTTAAAGAATCCACGCAAACCCATCCGTATCATATATTTCCTGTGCGCCATCGGCTGGGTGGTTTATATGGTTTCTCACCTGATAATGGAATATTGGAAATAAACCGAATAGATTGACTCTTTCGGCGGGGAAGGAGAATGACAAGTCTGATAATTAACTATAAACGCCCTCATAAATGGGACGCATCCCACGCCTTGTAAGCCTCTATTTTCCACTCTTACAAGCCTTTCTTGCAGAAAAATCACTGCCTAAAACCTTTGCAATCAGGTTTATACATATTCGATATTATACTATCCCGAACTGATTTGTCAAGAGGCACGAGAAAAATTTCCATAATCCATTAAGCCGAGTTGGGTGTTTTTCTAAAACGATGCCTTGCGTATCCCGCTATGCGGGAGGAGTCCCGATAACCATCGGGGCAAGCCAGTAATATTAAGGGTTACCGCCTGCGGT
>JAGVQN010000027.1 GCA_020051675.1 Candidatus Brocadiia bacterium | reverse complement strand
GCTGGCAGGCTTCGTACATAATCACGGCGTCACGCAAAACCTTAAGGTGGACTTTGCCGCCCAACCTGGCTTCGTCAACGTTGATTTTATCAACCTTGCTGCCTTCCTTGTTATACAGAGGGATTTCTATCATAAATTATTTCTTTTTCTTTGATTCAATCTTCTTCTTAGAAGATGTGACTTTAGGAACCGGTTTTACCAGGTCTGTTTTATAGACAATTATAAATCCGCCGTTATGACCAGCAACCGCTCCTTTTACGAATAAAAGGTTACGGTCTTTATCTATTTTCATTACTTCCAAATTTCTTACCGTCACCCTTTCCACTCCGTAATGGCCTGGCATGGTTTTGCCGGGACGGATATGGGTCAATCTCGTATCGGAACCGATAGCACCTGGGCCGCGGACATTCATCGAGCCGTGTCCGGCCGGGCCTCTTTTCTTGTTCCATCTCTTGACCATACCGGTAAAACCGCGTCCTTTGGTAATGCCTGCGACATCAACCTTCCAGGTATTCTCAAAAACATCCACCTTCACCATATCGCCCAGCTTAAACTGAGCCGTGATTTTCTCGCCTTCGGCGCCGTCGGGCAAACGGACTTCCCTGACAAAACGCTTCGGTGTTTCAACATTCGCTTTCTTAAAATGCCCCAGCATCGCCTTGGGTACCCTGTTTTTCTTAGCATCAACAAAACCCAGCTGGACGGCATTATAGCCTTCGGAGGAACTTGTCTTTATCTGTAAAACCGGGCAAGGACCGCATTCCAAAACGGTCACCGGAGTAACATTCCCGTTCTCAGCAAATATTTGGGTCATCCCCAGTTTTTTACCTAATAAACTCGGCAACATTGTTTAATCCCTTATTTATGTTTTTATTCTTACTTCCACGCCGGACGGAATATTCAGGTTCTTCAAGGCGTCAATAGTCTTGGCTGATGGCTCAGCCAAATCAATCAAACGCTTGTGAGTCCTGATTTCAAACTGCTCACGTGCTTTCTTATCTGAATGAGGCGAACTTAAAACCGTATAACGTTCGATATGAGTGGGCAAAGGTATCGGCCCGCAAATCTTAGCGCCGGTGCGTTTGGCGGTCTCAATAATATCAGAAACGCACTGGTCTAAAATCTTATGGTCGTACGCCTCAAGCTTAATTCGTATCTTCAGGTTTTTCATATAATAATTAATATTCCCTTAAATTTACCCCATTCTGCCTAAGGTCCCCATAATAGGGAGTCCCGAGGAACGGGAGAAAATTACGTAGTATACTCACAAATACAGATATGTCAACAAAAATCTATTAAAATTATGGATTTGCTGAAATGTGTTATTTGGGCTGTCCTTCGCCACTCCGTAGCTTCGGAACAGCGGAGGATGGTTGGGTTTTCCATCTGTGGTGGAGCCATATCCAGTGGTCGGGATATTGCCTGATATAACGCTCCATCACATCCGTATAAATCTGCGTATTGTAAACGATGCTTTCTTCCAAGTTACCCGTTTTTTGGAAAGTGAGCGCCGGCTCATACACCACCTTGTGGTAAGGGCCGTGTTTCCTGATAATGAATCCGGGAACTACCGGCACATCCAGCCGCTCACTTAATGCAGCCAGGCTGGGAATGGTGCAGGCCGGCCGCCCGAAAAAATTGACGAATACGCCTTCCTCACGTTTGGTATTCTGGTCAAGAACAAATCCAATCAACTCGTTCGCCTTCAAATGCCTGACAATATCCTTAAGCGAGCCTTCCCGGTACATAATATTCACCTTAACCCTCTTCCTGTAATCCAGCCATAATTTATTCAGGAGTTCGCTCTTCAGATACTTGGTGACAAGGTTTGTCGGGTATCCCTTAAAAACCATTGCTGCCGCCACAAGATCCCAGTTGCCGAAATGCGCCGTCAGGATAAATGCGCCTTTCCCCCCGGCTAAAGCTTTATCAAGATTATCCAACCCTTCGAATTCAATATACCGATTAATATCCGCCAGTTTCATCGAGGGCAGTCGTAAAAACTCCATCATATTACGACCGAGATTTTTTGCCATCCTAAAAACTATTTGCCGCAGTTCTTTATCGCTCTTATCAGGAAACGCATGGCGCAGGTTTTCCAAGGCAGTTCGCTTTCGTCTCGGAACAACCAGATATCCGAATATCCCGATAGCCTCGCCTATCTGCAATGCCGCGGAAACCGGCACCCGCTGGACAACGGTAATAAGAATCCTAAGCGTAAGTTCTGCTAAAAGGCTAAACATTTTAATCATATTGCCTCGTCATAATGTCATTACGATGACCATGGGACGAAGTAATCTCAATTAAATACAGATTGTCACACCCCCCGAAAATATCGGGGACTCGCAATGACGACCTGTCAATCCTTAAGGCTTTCTTCAATAATCCGCTCGCACAACCGCGGAAATTCTATCCCAATAGCCTTCGCGGCCTTCGGCAATAAACTCCGCTCGGTTAATCCCGGGATGGTATTAGCTTCAAGAACGATAGCACCCTCTTTACCTGCCTGTGTCCCGACGGACGTCGGGGCAGACAGGTCCGAATATATTATATCAACCCGCGCCGCGCCTCTGCAATCAAGCGCCTTGTATGCGGCTAAACCGGCAGATTGTATCTCCTCAATGGCTTTACTGGGGAAATTAGGACTTGCCCCGTAAGAAGTGTCCTTAAGGGCACTTTTTACGGGGTGAACGATGTATTCTGTTGATGTATCCTGATACTTTGCCTTGTAATCATAAAACGCCTGCTTGGGTTTCAGCTCGATAACCGGCAACGCCTCATCGCCCAACACTCCCACCGTCACCTCCCTGCCGGCAATATATTGCTCTGCCAACACATCAAGCCCATATTTAAACGCCTCATCCAAAGCCGGTTTAATCTCAAATGCTTCCTTAATAATCGAGACTCCCACGCTGGATCCTTCCGCGCGCGGCTTAATGACCACCGGATAGCCCAGTGTCCATTTCCTGAATTCGGTTCTCCAGTTCTCTTTATTAATCTTGCGATACGGCGCGGTCGGAACATTATGCCTTTCAAATAATTCCTTGGTGGCAAACTTATCCATCGCATCCCGGCTCGCCTGAACTCCGGAACCGGTATAGATAACGCCCTTCTCTTCAAGAAGCGACTGGATTCCGCCATCCTCTCCGAACTTGCCGTGCAGGGCAATAAAGGCAATATCAAAATCAGGTTTCTTAAGTTGCGGGATATCCGGCGCGGTTACATCTATATCAAGAACCTTGTAACCCAGCGCCTTTAATGCCGCGCTCACCGCGGAGCCGGATTTAAGCGATATCTCCCGCTCGGAAGAAAATCCGCCCATCAAAACGGCTATCACCGCCTTTTTCTTCACAAATAAATCCTTTACCGCTTTTTTATCCATAGCAATATGATAATTTACTATCCAATGAAAAGCAAACGTTTTACGTGTATTCTTTTATTTGTATCGTCCTATTATTATTCTTATAATATGGAAAATGAGCGCTCATAAAAAACTAAAGCTTGAGCACCCCTCTTTAGCAAAGAGGGGTCAGGGGAGATTTAAATCCCCCTTAATCCCTCCCGACGTTACGTCGGGGGGGAAACTACTATCGGTAAAAGATAAAAAGTATCTCTGGCATCCTTTTACCCAAACGTCCGAATGGGAAAAGGAAGATATCCTCGTCATCAATAAAGGCAAAGGCAATTATCTCTACGATACCAAAGGCAGGCGTTATCTGGATGGCGTCTCATCCTTGTGGTGCAATGTCCACGGCCATCAAAAAGCCGAAATAGATAGCGCCATAAATAAACAACTTAAACAAATAGCGCATACCACCATGCTCGGGCTTACCCATCCGACTGCCATAGAGCTGGCCGAAAAGCTGATTAACATCGCGCCTAAAGGGTTAAGAAGGGTATTTTATTCAGATAGCGGAGCGACGGCAGTAGAAATCGCCCTGAAAATCGCCTTCCAATACTGGCAACAATCCCCTCGCTCCTCGCTACCCGCTACACGTTCCCCCGATATTAATCGGGGCGGCGCACTCCGTAAAACAAAGTTCCTCACATTCTCCAACGCCTATCACGGCGATACCATCGGCTCGGTCAGCCTGGGCGGGATGGATTTATTCCACAGCACCTATCGGCCGCTCCTCTTTAAAACAATACAAGCCCCATCGCCTTATTGCTATCGGTGCACTGAACCACGCAGGGTTCAGTGCTATGAACCCTATGTGGTTCATAGTCCCTTCAAATCAACTACTAATAATGTTAATCCGCCTTGCCTTCAAAAAGCAGAATCGCTTATCAGGAAACATCACCGCTCTTTGGCAGGAGTGGTTATCGAGCCATTAGTTCAGGGCGCGGCGGGAATGATAACCCAGCCCAAAGGATTCCTCAAACGACTGAGAACGCTCTGCACCAAATATAATATCCTCCTGATTGCGGATGAAGTGGCAACCGGCTTCGGCAGGACCGGCAAGATGTTCGCCTGCGAGCATGAAGGAGTCTCGCCTGACATTATATGTATAGCAAAAGGAATTACCGGCGGGTATCTGCCGCTTGCCGCGACGCTCACCACGGAAAAGATATTCGAGTGCTTTACCGCCCCGTATGAAGAAAACAAGACCTTCTTCCACGGGCATACATATACAGGCAATCCCTTGGGCTGCGCCGCGGCGCTGGCAAACCTGGCGCTGTTTAAGAAAGAAAACATCATAAGAAGCCTCGAACCCAAAATCGCATACCTAAAAGAGCATCTGAAAAAGTTCTATGAGATTAATAATGTAGGCGATATCAGGCAGTGCGGAATGATGGTCGGGATAGAGCTGGTCAGTAACCGCGCGACAAAAGAACCATATCCGGTGAAGGAACGGGTCGGCAGGCAGGTCGTCTTGGAAGCCAGAAAGCACGGTCTGATTCTTAGGCCATTAGGCGATGTCATCGTCCTGATGCCGCCCTTAAGCATAACGATACCGGAACTAAACAAACTTCTTTCGGTTACATATCAATCAATCGAAAATGTTACCGTTAAACCAGGACCGGAACAATACCTAAAAAAGGCTGGGTGGTAATAAACACGGCATCTATAAACGCAACCGGGAAATTTCTCTTTCGTTTATCCAGAATCCTGACCAATGGTCATACTCTTTTCTGGGTAAAGCCGCATATTGCTGTGGTGTTAGGACAATGACAAACCCGCCTTTAACCGGCATCTTGCGGTAATGCAAGCCGGCAAAGAATTTATCCCCTTTTCCGATTGCCTTTAAACTCCTTAGGGTTTTATAGTCGTGATACATTTGGCGGTTGCCGACAAACCCGTCATAGGCACTCTCGTTCACGTAATAAATATCTTCTTCCTTATGGTATTTATCCAACACAGAATTATAAAAGAACATCCCCCTGATGCCGTCAAAGCCGTATTGGTATTTCTTGTCAAGCATATAACGGGCAACTTCGGTCATGATAAAACGCCAGACGCCGGCGACCTTGGTGGCAGGCAATTTGCCTTCCTTTATCAACCGGTAGACGGTTCTCCTGGTTACGCCTAATAAGTTAGAGACATCGCTCAGACTTAGTATTCCTCCTTCAGGATTCATTCCCTGAACATGGGGCGGAACTTTCCTGCCGCGGGTGAGAAATCGCCTGACATCATCCTTAGCAAATTTCCATCTTCCACCTGATTTTACGGCGGACAATTTCTTGTGTTTTATTATCCGGTAAATAGTAAACCGGCTCAAAGACAGATACGCGCAGACTTCTTTTAAGGTCATAAGGTCAGGCTTAATAATGTATTTGTCAGGTGATTTATAAGTAAGTAATCTATCCACATCATCATGCTCAAAGCGCCACTGCCCCGCAAACCGTTTGGCAGGAAGTTTACCGGACTTGATTAAGCGATAAGCGGTGAATCTTGAAATCCCAAGACGTTTACAAATATCATTTAATGTTAGCATTTCTTTTGCGGTGAAATAATGATACCATAACGACTATGAGGTATCAAGTAATTGTTGCGAAATGTTGCAGGAAATGTAGCAGAATGTTGCAAAATATGACAGGATATGGCACTGACCTACACCTACTCCCCCCACCCCTCTTATCTTAACTCCCCGTGTCTCGTAAGATAATGCTCCCCGCCTTTTAAGATAATACTCCCTGTCTCTTAAGATAACACTCCCCTTCTCTTAAGATAACACTCCCCGTCTGTTAAGATAACACTCCCTGCCCGTTATTGAATAGCCACCCCCATCAAGAAAATCGCTCCGCGACCCCCTATGGGGACTCCCGATCCCCATACGAGGACTCCCGATTATTCGGGGTGTCCCTGCTTTGTTGAATAATTATTTTGAGGAGTGATATAAAAGTTAAAGTAAAACAGGGTCATAGACGAAAATACTTGTAGAGAACAGTATTTTTATAAG
>JAGVQN010000070.1 GCA_020051675.1 Candidatus Brocadiia bacterium | reverse complement strand
CTTTTCCAATAAAGGCGCGAGTATCAGCTGCGGAATATTTTTACCGCCGGATGTAACGACAAACTCTTTGCCGGAATCCAGCCATCCGGCGACATGAAGAATAACTTTATCGTAACGGGAATCGACTTCGTGCTTATGGCGGTACCAATCCGAGGAATAAAGATGGATTTCGACATCGCCTTTCACCATGTTATTATCAAGGGAAACCAGCGCCTCTTTGAAATCAGGACCGTCCGACTTATTCCAGAATCCGGGAAAACTGATTG
Organism: Candidatus Brocadiia bacterium; assembly: GCA_020051675.1. Classification (GTDB taxonomy): domain Bacteria; phylum Planctomycetota; class MHYJ01; order JACQXL01; family JACQZI01; genus JACQZI01. The sequence continues at coordinate 4,318 of JAGVQN010000070.1, read as the reverse complement.
ACACATCTTTTCCGCCAATTGTTTTCATAGGAAGGTTTTTAAGCGACTGCTCTGCCCAAAGGTGATGGAGATGCTGCTCGTTGATTTGTTCCAGGGGCGCGTCGTGTATTAGAAGCGGCTTTGGAGGAGAGTTTTTCGCCTTGGAATAATTTCCTTGCCGGTTCATATTAGTCTATGGCGGAATATGGCCTTCCTGGCGAAGGTAATGGAGTATTTCCTCCAGCACCTCGCGCGGCCTTCTGTTGGCCGTGTTGATGACGCAATCGCACGACCGGTGATAATAATGATGGCGGAATTCCAGGAGCTTCTTTATTTCCTGGCGCAGCTCCAGATCGGTCAGCCTGGGGCGCTGGGTCCTGGTTTTATCGTCAGCTAAAATCCGTTCGTATATCGTATCAATATCGGCTTCCAGGAGGAAAATGACACCGCGGCGCTTGAGGTTTTTGTAGTTTTTATACTTCATAATCGCCCCACCTCCCACGGCGATTACGCGCGAATCATATTTGGAAAGCTCGTTGATTAAATCGGATTCGAGCATCCGAAAAAGGCTTTCATGGCCCTGCTGGAACATTTCGGTTATGGTAAACCCAAAACGCTTTTCAATCAGCTCATCCGCATCCATGAATTCGAGAAGCAGCTTATTGGCGAGCAGTTTTCCCACCGTGGTCTTGCCCGTCGCCCGGAAACCGATAAGCACTAAATTCATACTTTGCCTTTGAACAGTTTGTTCAGTTCTTTTGCCTTGGATTTCATCAGCGTGCCTTTTGCCAACCCAAGCGCTATCGTGTATTTGCCTGCCATTATATAAAAAGGAAGGTACTTAGGCAAAGTTAATTTCATCGCCCGGATATGTTCACGGACGGTATTGACATCACCCCGCGCAATCGGCCCGGTCAGCGCATCGGGGAATCCGATTTTACTGATATTAGTAACCGTTCCGTTAACCAAAGGCGCCAAGGCGGACAATGCCTTTTCTTTCGGGAAGCCGGCTTTTTTAAGGAATTCCTGCGCCAGGTAGACAAGCGTCACCAGGTAATTGGAAGCGATAACCCCGGCAGAATGATATATGGGCTTCAGCTTTTTGTCGATGCGGATGGGGATTCCGCCCATCGCCTTGATTAAATGGACGAGGCGTTTGCGTACGGAAAGAGAATCGGCTTCATAAGAGCAATATGTCCCTTTAAAGAAGCTAACGGCTTCAGCCGGAGAGGCAATCGTCTGCAAGGGATGAATTGTCCCAGCCTTAATCCCGGCTTTACCGTTTTTCAATATAGCAGAAGAAAAATTACCGCTGCAATGGAGGATTACGGCATTCCGTTTAAAAGCGTGTTTGGAGCAAAGAGATTGGAAGACGGATTTGATAGTATCGTCCGGAACGGTGATAAAAACAGTATCGCCCAGCGAAGCCGCTTTTAAAATATCGGTTGATGCTTGCGCCTGGCCTCCCGCTCCGCCTCGGAGACGAGGCGAGCCGATAAAACGGGCGGCTTTTTGGGCTTTTGTTTTACCGCGGCAGGAAACCGCAACAACCCGGTACCGTCCGGATTTCTGTAAGAGCCTTCCGATAGTTTGCCCTGTTTTTCCGGCCCCGATGATTGAAACGGTAGTTTTACCGGACATAGTTGTATATGGGGAAAATCGTTAAGCAAATATTAAATTAAAAACCTCCGTCACGGCCGTATGGAAGACTCTAGAAGAACCTTCTCTTTAGAGGGGAGCGCCCTGAAAGCTTCTGATTATTTCATCCCGGGACAAGCCCGGAAGAACTGTATCATCCGCTTCCGGAGGTTAGTTCCCTGTTGTTTTTCGTTGGTTCTCTAAAAAACAATCCATTACGAGAAGGACAGAGGTTTATTATTCTCGTCCTATTTCTTAGGGTTAGACTCCTCTATTTTTTTGGCCAGTTCATCCGCGCTGATAACCTGTTTGGAAACCAAGAGTTTGACCAGCGCTTCCAAAACAAGCCCATGGTTTTCGCCTTCTTTTATTGCCGGAATCGGGCCGGTGCTTTCCAGATCCTTGATAAGCTCTTCCTTGGTTGTCGAGCCGGGCTTGGGTTTATCAAACATAGTGGTGATTATTTTCTTCAGAGCACTCCGATGCGCCAGAACTACCTCAACCCTCATATTGGTAAAAAGCTGGATTTCCTCAATTGCCTCGTAATCGGTCGGATCGCTTATGGCAATCGTCAAGATATCTTCGTGCTTGGTCATCGGAAGGAAGGTGTATTTTTCAATCAATGACTGCGGTATTTTCTTAATTAACCCTTCCGGCCAAACTACCGCTTGAGGATCGACTATTTTCAGTTCCTGCTGCTGTGCGATAAATTCGACGAGTGTTTCTTCCTTTATAAATCCCAGCTTTTCAATAATTTCGCCCAGCCGTCCGCCTGTATTCTGCTGGTACTCCAAAGCCTTTTTCAATTGCTGTGCTGATATCATTTTGGCGTTGAGGAGCATTTCGCCAAGGCGATTCAGTTTTTCCTTATTCCGTTCCATATCAAAATTATAACTAACCCGGTTATAAAATGCAACATTTTTTTGTTATTTATTAGATTTTTATTATTAGCAAGATGCTTTCTGATAATAAAATTATTAGATTGTGACTTTCCACCAGAGGCGCCTGCCCGTCCTTATGACCAAAATCAACAATTCCTTTTACCTCCGAGCTTAAATGAATGGGTTAAAAAAAGCCACCCGGCACGTATTTTTTCTAATGTCGTTGACCAGATAGATATTTCAGGGGACAGCAGTTCGAGGGGCACCATAGAATGGCACATAGTTAAGCCACCTCCTGCATAAGTTTTATTCGTAAAACATCTCTTGGACGATTCATTAAGTCGTATTGTTTTTTCCGCCTTTTAATCGCTCTTGGCTCGATACGGAATGGACGATACGGATTCAAATCGTTAGCAATGTCATTAAGTAATTGGTTATATATGAAAATAAAACGAGTAGATGAGCAATTCCTTTCCGCTTTTATCGGTAAAGGGAGGATTCTCGCTTTATAGTATGATTAGACCTTAACTATGTGCCATTCGGGGGTGTCCCCGGAATTGCAGACGTAAAAAAACCCCGCCCCCTCTGACGTAACGTCGGAGAGAACGGGGTTATGAGACCAGCGCCCGGCAACGACCTACTTTCCCACCACTGAGATTCCCAGCAGTATCATCGGCCCCAAGGTCTTAACTTCCGTATTCGGAATGGGAACGGGTGTAGCCCCTTGGGTATTGGATCACCGGGCATTTTTTATATTATAATTACGGAATGGAGGCAGCCGAAGCTGCCTCCATTAAAAGACTTTATAGATTACTTAATGGTCAAGCCGAACGACTGATTAGTATCCCTCGGCTGAAGCCCTTACAGGCCTTACACCTAGGACCTATCAACCTGGTAGTCTTCCAGGAGTCTTCTTACCACTTATGTGATTGGGAGATCTAATCTTGAGGTGAGCTTCACACTTAGATGCTTTCAGCGTTTATCTCATCCGGACATAGCTACCCAGCAATTACCCTTAGCAGGATAACTGGTACACCAGAGGTCCGTCCATCCTGATCCTCTCGTACTAAGGACAGGGCCTCTCAAATCTCCTGCGCCCACATCAGATAGGGACCGACCTGGCTCACGCCGGTCTGAACCCAGCTCACGTACCGCTATTGATCGGCGAACAGCCGAACCCTTGGGACCTTCTTCAGCCCCAGGATGCGATGAGCCGACATCGAGGTGCCAAACGGCGTCGTCGATATGGACTCTTGGACGCCATAAGCCTGTTATCCCCAGCGTACCTTTTGTCTGATGAGCGATGGCCCTTCCATTCGGTACCACCGGATCATTAGGCCCTACTTTCGTACCTGCTCGACTTATAAGTCTCGCAGTTAAGCTCCCTTCTACCCTTACGCTCCACGTGCGGTTGCCAAGCGCACTGAGGGAACCTTGGGACTCCTCCGTTACTCTTTAGGAGGAAACCGCCCCAGTCAAACTGCCCGCCTCACATTGTCTCCCAACTTACAAAGTCAGGGTTAGAACTTTAATATAACAAGAGTGGTATTTCACCGTTGGCTCTGCCCGATCCGAAAACCGAGCTTCAAAGCCTCCCACCTATCCTACGCAAATTAAACCAAAGTTCAATATGAGGTTACAGTAAAGGTGCACGGGGTCTTTCCGTCTAGATGCGGGTAGGCGGTATCTTCACCGCCGCTGCTATTTCGCCGAGCTCCTCGTTGAGACACCGGCCAAGTGATTACGCTATTCATGCACGTCGGAACTTACCCGACAAGGAACTTCGCTACCTTAGGACCGTCATAGTTACGGCCGCCTTT
>JAGVQN010000085.1 GCA_020051675.1 Candidatus Brocadiia bacterium | reverse complement strand
TGGCAGGAAAGCAGCGCTAAAACAGGTTGATTAAGTCGTAAAAAGGTCAACCTATTTCCATGGTCAAATGTCCCAAATGGTCAAAGGCAGTACACAGAAAGGGGCGGATTTAACCAATGGTTCGTTCTTTTCCCATCAAAACACCCAATATTCTTTTAATTGACCCAGAGCCTTTTTGGGTGTATCTTATTAGATTAACTTTCACCACAAAGGCACCCCATTCTGGGACTCCCTATTATCGGGTGTCCCCGAAACGAAGTGGAGCGGGGCAAAGGACACAAAGAAGGAAAGTAGCGAGGATAGAGAAACGCTATGACATGGGGAGATATAAAGCATTTTTTAGTAGGTAAGGCAAAAGACCCGAAAGACCCGACGATATTCCGCCGTATTTCGCTTATCGCGCTTTTGGCCTGGGTCGGCCTGGGCGCGGACGGGCTTACCTCCGCTTGCTACGGCCCAGAGGAAGCTTATGTTATTTTAAACGCCAACAGTTTCCTTAATATTTATGTGGCGGTCGCCACCATTTTAACCATTGCCGTAATTTCGCTTTCTTACAGCCAGATTATCGAGCTTTTTCCGTTCGGAGGCGGCGGTTATCTTGTCGCCACGAAACTTATTAATCCTTCGGCCGGACTGGTCGCCGGAAGCGCGCTCGTCATAGATTATATCCTGACCGTCGCCGTTTCGGTCACAGGCGGCATAAACGCGTTTTTCAGCTTTCTCCCCATGGAATACCAGTCGTATAAATTTCTTGCGGCTGTCCTGATTGTCGGATTACTGATTCTTTTAAACCTGCGCGGGGTGAAAGAATCCATCACCATTCTTGTGCCGATATTCATGATATTTATAGCGACGCATCTGGTTTTCCTTTTGGTTGCGTTAATACAAAAGTCATCGGTTATTCCGTCTTATATCGACCAGACCGGAATCCAGACGGGCGAAGCAATCCGCAATATAGGCGTTTGGGGAATAATCCTCCTTATCCTGAAATCATTCAGCCACGGCGCGGGAACGTTTACCGGAATCGAGGCAGTCAGCAATGCCATGCCTACATTACGCGAGCCTAAGGTGCATACGGGAAAGACCGCGATGCTTTATATGGCGGTTTCCCTGGCGCTGCTTTCCGGCGGGCTTCTTATATTTTACGGGCTTTTCGGTATTGTCAAAGAGCCGGGCAAAACCCTCAATGCCAGCCTCTTTGAAAGCATTGTCGCCGCGTGGAACAGCCCCTTTGGAACCTGGCTGGTTATTCTGACCATGTTTTCAGAAGCGGCTTTGCTGTTTGTAGCCGCCCAAACGGGCTTTATCGGCGGACCGCAGGTTATGGCGAATATGGCATTGGATTACTGGCTTCCGCGCCGTTTTACAAATCTAAGCGAGCGCTTGACTGTTTCCAACGGCATTATATTTATGGGATTGAGCGCTATCGGCGTTATGGCGATTGCCAAAGGGCAAATCAGCTTTTTGATTGTATTATACAGTATCAACGTGTTTATTACATTCACGCTTTCCCAGTTCGGGATGTGCCGCCACTGGCTGCAAGTGCGCAAAGCAAAAGGCGTTTGGCGGAATAAATTCTTAATCAGCTCAGTTGGATTCCTGCTGACTTTGACTGTTTTGGTGATTCTGATAGGCTTTAAGTTCTTTGAAGGCGGCTGGCTGACCTTGGTTATTACCGCCGGCTTTGTCTTTTTGGCGATTGTTGTGAAGAAGCATTATTCCGCCACAAGGCGCGCCCTGAAGCGGCTGGATGATATCCTGGTTAACGTGCCCAGGCCGGAAAAGCCGGCGGCTATTCCGGAAAAGCTGGCGGTCGGCGAGCCGACCGCGGTGATTCTGGCCGGCAGTTTTAACGGATTCGGAGTCCATACATTTTTCTCGGTGGAAAAGCTCTTCCCGAAGATATTCAAGCGTTATGTTTTCGTAAGCGTCGGGGAGCTGGATACCGGGCGTTTTAAGGGAATCGGCGAGGTGGAAAATCTCCGTAAAAGCACCGAAGAAGCGATGAAAAAATATGTTAAAATGGCCAATGATTTCGGTTTTTATGCCGAGAGCCGCTGTGATGTTTCGGTTGATACCATTGAAACGCTGATTGATATATGCACGAAATTAAACGGCGAATACCCGCAGACGGTTTTCTTTGTCAATAAACTGGTATTTAAAAATGAGAATATGCTGACCTCGTTTTTGCATAATGATACAGCCTTCCGCCTGCACCGCCGGCTTGCCCTTGAGGGAAAACAGCTGGTTGTTATGCCGGTCAGGGTGTATTAAGATATTTTATATAGCGGTTATTAATCAAAAGTTTCCATTCTCTCGATTCCCTCCCCCTTGATGGGGGAGGAAAGGTGGGGGTGTCTTAAAAGCGTTCGTTACCACCCTCCCCCAACCCCTCCCATCAAGGGAGGGTTAAAAAGACGGATGACAACTTTTAGTTAATAGTTACTATATGCGTAAAACAGTTTTTCAGCTTGCCTGGCCGGTGGTCATCCAGAACCTCTTGATGACCCTGATGATGTATGTGGATACCTTTATGCTGGGCCGGTATGACCAAACTTCATTAGCGGCAATGGGGGTAAACAGGCCGCTTCTGATGGCGGTCCGGTTGATTTTGATGGCGCTCGCTGTGGGGACGCTTGCCACGGTTGCCCGCGCGTTCGGGGAAGCCGGTTCAACAGACAAGGACATGACCAAAACACGCCAGCAGGCGGCCACTTCGATATGGAGCGGTATTTTAATCGGCTTGATTATCTCCTGTTTCGGCGCGCTTTTGGCCCCGCAGTTAATCAGCCTGTATGTCGATAAGGATAAACAGCCGGAGTTGTGGATTGAAGCGGTCAGCTACTTTAAAATAGTCATCTCGGCTTTCGGTTTTACATATATATTCATGGTCGGCGCCAGTATATTGCGCGCCTGCGGCGATACCAGGAGCCCGATGTTAATTTCTCTTTACGCCAACCTGTTTAATATCGCGGGAAATTATTGCCTGATTTACGGGAATTTCGGTTTTCCCAAGATGGGCATAGAAGGTGCGGCATTATCCACCGCTTTAGCTGATGTCATTGAAGGCGTGATGTTTCTTATCCTTATATTTTCAAGGCGGGGCGTTATTTCTTTAAATATTCCTTCCTTATTTAAAGTCCAATGGCGGAATTTTAAGACATTATTCAACGTCAGTTTCCCGGCGGCGCTGGAGCCGGCGATTTTACAGTTCGGGATGCTCATCGTCTATTCTATGGTGACGGGTTTCGGGGAAGTCGCCATTGCCAGCCACATGATAGTCCTTTCCATAGAAAGCCTTTCGTTCATGCCGGGGATGGGATTTTCCATTGCCTGCGGCGCGCTGGTCGGCCAATATTTAGGCGCCAAGAGAATTGATTTAGCCGAATCGGCTTACCGCGAATCGCTGAAAATCGCTCTTTTAATAATGAGCTCTTTCGCCGTCATATTCTTTATTTTCCCCGAATATCTCGTGCGGATATTTGTCGACGCCGATAAATCTTACGAGGTGGTTAAGCTTGCCGCGGTCTGCCTGATGGTCGGCGCAATCGAGGAGCCGTTTATCGCGGTGGCGATGATTCATCAGGGAACTTTGCGCGGGGCGGGCGATACCAAAAGCACCGCTTATGTCGCTTTTATCGGGGTCTGGCTGGTCCGCCTGCCGGCATCTTATCTGCTTGCGGTTACCCTGGAAATGGGTTTGGTGGGTATCTGGTTAGCCATGCCGCTTGACTGGCTGGTTCGCTCCATTGCGTTCCGGATGCTTTATCTTAAAGGCAGATGGAAACAAATCAAATTATAAGGCAAAAATAACCTTATATTAATTATTTGCCAATTCCCGAATAATATTATAAACTGACCTTAGATTCTGTAATAAAACAAGATTGCCACGCCCCGACGTTACGTCGGGACTCGCAATGACGGTCATTGCGAAGAATCCCGCCTTGGCGGGAGACTGAAGCAATCTCATTAGCCATTTTGTTAGACGCTCTTAATTATGGTTGATAAGAAAAAGACCAAGGGTTTATTATATGGATTAGGACTGGACCATAAGGATAAACATATCCGCATGACCAAGGGACCTAATTTTATTCTGATGGGAGGGTCCGAGCCGACGCATGAGAAGATGCAGGAAACTGCCATAAAAATAAATGAGAAGCTGAAAAAGCACGGGAAAACACTGAAAAGCGTTTCTGAAAAGGAATTCTTTGCAATAGGCGAGGAACTGGGATTAAAACGCTGGGCCGAAGGTCCCGAAGGCTCACCCCGAGGGGAAAAACAATAATCTATGCTGACTAAACCATATAGTTTTCAGGAAATCATACTGGCTCTTGAGCGTTACTGGGCCGATTATGGTTGCGTGATTTACCAGCCTTATGACATGGAAAAGGGCGCGGGGACTTTTAACCCGGCGACCTTCCTTAAATCACTCGGTCCCGAGCCGTGGAAGGCGGCTTATGTAGAACCTTCACGGCGGCCGACCGACGGCCGTTACGGGGCTAACCCCAACCGCCTCCAGCATTATTACCAATACCAGGCTATTATCAAGCCGGCGCCTGCCGATGCCCAGGATATTTACCTCGATAGCCTTAAATATTTAGGAGTTGATTTGTCCAGGCACGATATCCGCTTTGTCGAAGATGACTGGGAATCGCCCACGCTCGGGGCGAGCGGCCTGGGCTGGGAAGTCTGGATTGACGGCATGGAAATAACCCAGTTTACTTATTTCCAGAAAGTGGGTAATATTGAACTTAACCCGATTTGCCTGGAGCTAACTTACGGGCTGGAAAGAATCGCCATGTTCATCCAGAAAAAGGACAGCGTTTATGATTTGGAATGGGTTAAGGGAGTCTCTTACGGGCAGGTGCATCATGAAGACGAGGTGCAATTTTCCAAATATAACTTTGAAAAAGCCGATATTAAAATGCATTTCGACCTTTTTGAAATGTATGCGGGCGAGGTGAAAAGGCTGATGGAAGAACAGCTGGTTTTACCCGCGTATGATTATGTCCTGAAATGTTCACACACATTTAATATTCTGGATGCGCGCGGCGCCATCGGTACGGCACAGCGCACCACCTATATCGCGCGAATTCGGGAACTGGCGCGCAAATGCGCCTCCGGCTATGTTGAAATGAGGGAGAAAATGGGGTTACCCCTATTGCCAAAAGCAGTCCCCGCCGGTAAATAACCGCTCCGGCAAGCACAACCCTAATTTATATTGACTTCCCGGAAAATCTATTTATAATTGAGGGTTTCGGCTACCCCGACATACGCCGGGGCGAGAAGGATTAAATATGAATTTGTCACCGATTCCGGAAGTTTTGGAAGAGCTTAAGGCCGGTCGCATGATTGTTCTCATTGATGATGAGGACAGGGAAAACGAAGGCGACCTGACCATGGCGGCGGAAAAGATCACGCCGGAGGCCATTAATTTCATGGCTAAATACGGGCGCGGCTTGATTTGCCTAACATTGACCGAGGAAAAAGCCGAGGCGCTGGATTTGCCGCATATGGTCAACAATAATTCTTCCAAATTCGGAACAGCGTTTACTGTTTCGGTAGATGCTAAAACAGGGGTGACTACGGGAATCTCGGCCCATGACCGCGCCAGGACGATTTTAACGGCGATTAAAGATAATTGCCGTCCCAATGAACTGTCCCGCCCGGGACATATATTCCCGTTGCGGGCCAAGAACGGCGGGGTAATGGTGCGGACCGGGCAGACCGAAGGCTCGGTTGATATGGCAAAACTCGCCGGGCTGAAACCGGCCGGAGTTATCTGCGAAATAATGAATGATGACGGAACAATGGCAAGACTTCCCCAATTAAAGGAGTTTTGCAAAACCCATAAATTGAAAATGGCCAGCATCGCCGATCTTATTGCTTACCGCAATACGACGGAAAAAATGATTACCCGGCTGGTTGATACCAAATTGCCGACTAAATACGGCGATTTTAATATCTCGCTTTATCGTTCCATGATAGATGACTATTTGCACATTGCCTTATGCGCGGGCGGTATAGGAACCGAGCCGGGCAAGGTTTATGATGAGCCGGTTTTAGTCAGGGTCCATTCCGAATGTTTAAGCGGAGATATTTTCGGGTCGTTGAGATGTGATTGCGGCGACCAATTGCAAAGCGCCATGGCGATGATTGCCAAAGAAGGAAAAGGGGTTGTGCTTTATATGAGGCAGGAAGGCCGGGGCATCGGACTGGAAAACAAGCTTAAAGCGTATGCCCTGCAGGATAAAGGAATGGATACGGTAGAAGCCAACCAGGCGCTGGGCTTCCCAGCCGACCTGAGGGATTACGGAATAGGCGCCCAGATTCTGGTTGACTTAGGCATAAGAAAAATAAAACTGTTAACCAATAATCCGCGTAAAGTAATCGCTTTAAACGGATATGGCCTGGAAATCGTCGAGCGTGTGCCGATAGAAATAACGTGTTCGGAATATAACAAGAAATATCTGGCTACTAAAAAGAATAAATTAGGCCATTTATTGAAATAAGCTCTCTGAAAATTTATCTGGTTTTCCGGTGTTTTAATATGGGGGTGTAGCTCGGCTGATGAGCACCCCGACGTTACGTCGGGAGGGTCGGCTGTTATGCTTCCGTAAGGAAACAAACTGGTCTTTGTCTTATATGAATATGGGGGTGTAGCTCAGCTGGTAGAGCAACGGCTTTTTAAGTCGTGGGTCGGCCGTTCGATCCGGCCCACCCTCATTTAATAATTTCTGAATGTTGGATTTGGGATGTGGATTTGCTTGGCATTCTACACTCTGAATTCAACATTTGATGAATGCCCCGATCGTCTAACCTGGTTTAGGACACAGGTTTTTCAAGTCTGCAATACGGGTTCAAATCCCGTTCGGGGCATTAATAATTTAAATCGGGCAGTCCGGTTATAAGTAAATATGTTCGGCCGACTCTACGTTATTTCTAATATAACCTACGGGCAAACGGTTCGTCAACAGATTTATTATATCATCGTTTTTGCCTCCGCGCTTTTACTGTTTCTGGCCGCCCCCTTTTCCCTGTTTTCGTTTGGGCAGGAACTGAGCATGTTCAGGGAGGTCGGGCTGGCGACCATCACCTTCGCTGGCATTATCCTGGCGGTATTAAGCACAGATTTTGTGGTCGCTTCGGATATAGAGAAACAAACGGTGTTGCTTACCCTGACAAAACCGCTCAGGCGGTCAGAATTCATAATCGGCAAGTTTATCGGCATCAGCGCGGCGGTTTTTGTCGCCATGTTTTTCCTGGCGCTTGTTTTGTTATTTGTTTACTGGTTTAAGGAAGGAGTCGCGTTCATTGACAGCGGGATGGAAAACGGTTATTATTTAAAAAAAGGAGGCTCATACATATGGAAAGACACGTTTAGTTTTCTTAAATTAAACGGGGTTGTCCTGTTCCAGGGTGTTTACGCCTCGTTTCTCATGGTAACTATTATCGCCGCCGTTGCCGTGACCGTTTCTCTTTTCTTCTCGCTTCCGATTATGGCCGGCAGCATTATCCTGGTTTTTATTATCGGAAATATTTCACCGTATATTTATCTTTCCATGGCAAAGAAAAGCTCATTTTTAGCGGCTATTCCGGCGCATGTATTTTATACTTTCATCCCTAATTTCACTGATTTCAACCTTTCTTCACAAGTCTCAAGGTTTTCCCCGATAATAAGGGATGTTTCCCCCGGTATGATTTTACCCAACCCTATTTCATGGGGATATCTTTTCTGGATTACCTTATACGCCGTTATTTGGAATGCACTGTTATTATTGGTGGCCAATATGGCATTTAGCAAACGAGAAATACGCTGATTATGAAATATGCTGTCTTCAGTGATATCCACGGTAATCTAGAAGCGCTGGAAGCGGTGATGGGAAATATGGCAAAGGAAAAGCCGGACCGCTATATTTGCGTGGGAGATATCGTCGGCTACGGCGCCGATCCGAACGAGTGTATCAAAAGAGTCCGTTCCATACCGGACTGTATTATCGTCGCAGGCAATCATGACTATGCGGCAATCGGCACTCTTAATAACGGCTTCTTTAATGATTTTGCTAAAGCCGCTATCGGCTGGACTGCTAACCAACTGAGCAATGAAGAAAAAAAGTTCCTGGGTTCTCTTAAGCTGGTTGAGACAACAAACAATGTCTCTATCGCACATTCTAACCTCTATCTGCCGGAATTATTTGAATATATTCAAACCAGCTACGACCTCCAGCTCGGATTTAATATCATGGAAACTGACGTTTGCTTTATCGGCCATTCGCATGTTCCGATTTTTTTCTCTTTGCAGAGGGGGAGCATTTCTTTCAATACGGAGCCGACTCTTAAGGTAAACCGCTCCGGCAAATTCTTCGTTAATGTTGGCAGCGTCGGTCAACCGCGGGACGATAATCCCCATGCCTGTTATGCCGTTTACGATGATACGGACGAGACGATTTCCATAAAAAGGATTCCTTATGACGTGGATAAAGCCGTCTCCAAAATAAGAAAAGCCGGTTTGCCCGAAATACTGGCGGAAAGATTAAAACACGGGAGGTAATTCATCACACCGGCTATTCCTTCCCCGGATATAGCTTCTCTCTCAATTGGTCCGCAAGCGGTTCGTCTATTTTCTCCAGAAGCTCGTATTGCTCAACGGCCTTTTTCTTATCTCCGATTGCAATATAAGCAAGCGCCAGGTCATATCGCGCATCGGCGTAATTCGGCAGGCATCGTATTGCTTCTTTATATGATTCGATTGCTTTCTCGTATTCGCGCTTGATCGCATACTCTACACCAAGATTATAATGCGCCAAGGCAAAATCCGGGTTAATCATAATGGCTTTTTTATAACACCCTATGGCTTTTTCGCTTTCACCCAAAAGCGCATAGGTAAAGCCCATACTGTTATACGCATCCGCATAATCCGGGGCTAACTCAATTGCTTTTTCATAGTGTTTAAGGGAGTTTTTGAAGTCCTTCATCTTCCGGTAGGTAAACGCGATATTATAATTCGCCACCGCGCTATCCGGCACTATTCGCAAGGTTTCGATATAGGCTTCCTTTTCACGTTCGTAATCGTCCATTTTTCCGTAAACAAGGCCGAGGTTGTTATATGCATCGGCGTAATCCGGATTAATCCGTATCGCCGCTTTATAAGAAAGCACTGCTCTTTTATATTCGCCATTTTCCTCATAAATCAGACCGAGGTCGTTATGCGCCTCGGCATATTCCGGCTCGATTTTTATGGCTTTTTCATACGCCTCTATCGCCTCTTCGATTTTCTTCTCATCACTTAAAGCACGCCCCTGCCAGAACCAATAAACCGCTTGTCTATTGTATTTGGATTTCATACCGGTATTTTTATCCGAGGCGGACGGTTTATCTTCGTCTATATAATCTTTGATGATATTTATCGGCATGGCGAAATTAACATTCTGAGCGTTTTCCTGAGTAAGCGTTGCGATTCCGATAACTTCGCCGTTTTCGTTAAAGACCGGGCCGCCGCTGCTCCCGTGGGAAATCGGCGCGCTTATCTGCAAAACTTTCGTTGATTTCCATTTACGCACCGCGCTTAAAAGTCCGTTGGAAATGCTGTTCTCATAACCTTGAGGGCTTCCTATCACATAAACATTTTCTCCGGGCGTAATTTTATCGGAATCGCCTAATTTCACGGTCGGCATGTTCTTAGCGTCTATTTTTAATACGGCAAAGTCATTTTCACTGTCCTCATAAATCACTTTTTCAACCTCGATGGTTTTTCCTCCGGTTGTTTTGACCTCGATTGTTTTTGCCTCTTCAATCACATGCTGGTTGGTTATAATAATCCCGTCACTTTTTACGATAAAACCGCTTCCCTGCGCTAGCGCTTTATTTTTTTTATTGTAAGTATGGATGGTTACCACCGCGTCGTTGTTTTTCTCGTAAATAGTCTTGGACGCCTGGGCAAAAATAAATACGGGGCTTAAAGCAAATATCAGGCAGGTAATTACTAATCCTGTTATTCTAAACCGGTTTTTTATCATTTGTATCCCATTAGTATCGAATTACGGGTTATTTTAATTCCCAAAGCCTTTTTAAGTCAAGCAAAAAATTACGCCTTAAGCCCCAGGAAATTCTTAAGAAGCAGGAGACCCTCTGGCGTCATAAAAGATTCCGGATGGAATTGCATCCCTTCCAGCGCCGGAATTTTCCTGTGCCTGACCCCCATAATTTCCGGCTCGGATTTTTTCCCTTTAGGCATCTCTGTCCAGGCGGTTATTTCAAGGCAATCCGGCAGGCTTTTCGGCTCGGCAATAAGCGAATGATACCTTGCCGCGGTAAATGGATTGGGCAAACCTTTATAGATTGTCTTTTTATCATGATAGATACTAGATGTCTTCCCGTGCATCAATCTTCCCGCGCGGACAATCTTCCCTCCAAAAACCGCTACCAGGCACTGGTGCCCCAGGCAGACCCCCAGAATCGGTATCTTCCCGGCGAATTTCTTTATTACCTTGTTTGAAATGCCCGCCTCTTTGGGCGTCTTGGGCCCAGGAGAAATTATGATATGAGATGGCTTTTTGGATTTTATCTCGTTTGTTGTTATCGCATCGTTGCGGTAAATTTCTACTGCCTTGCCCAGCGAACCTATCGCCTGCACCAAATTATAGGTAAAAGAATCATAATTATCAATAACCAGAATCATAATTAACCTATCTCAAGCATACGCCTGATTGAATTCATCGCCTTTTTAGCCGTATCCGGAGAAACCGTTACCCGGTAAGCCATATCTTCCAACGACCACAAAATCTTTTCCGGGGTGTTTAATTTCATATTCGGACAATCCGCTAAGTTTGAGGCCGCCACAAAAGCCTTGCCCGGGTTTTCTTTCTTCAAGCGGTGGATAATTCCTATTTCCGTCCCGATAATAAATTCTTTGGCGCCGCTTTCCTTACAATATTTAAGAATCCCGCTGGTTGAGGCCACCTTATCCGCGATGTTAAGCACCTCTTCCAAGCATTCCGGATGGACGACTCCTTTAGCGCCAGGATGCTTTTCTTTTTGCGCTTTTATATCCTTTGCCATAATACGGTGATGCGTCGGGCAATATCCGCTCCATAGGATTAACTTGCGCCCGGACTGAACCGCTGTGTAACCGCCCAAACTCTGGTCAGGGATAAATATAATCGGCTTTTCTTTAGGTATAGCATTAACCACCTTTACCGCGTTTGATGAGGTGCAGCAATAATCGCTCTCCGCCTTGACCGCCGCGCTGCTGTTGACATAGGTAACCACCACTGCATCAGGATGCTTCGCCTTAAGCTCCCTTAATTGCTTTGCGGTAATCATATTAGCCATGGGGCATCCGGCGTTTTCATCAGGGATTAGTATGGTTTTATCCGGAGCGATAATGGAAGCGGTCTCCGCCATAAAATGGACTCCACAAAAGACGATAACTCTTGCCTCTGTCTTAGCGGAAATCTGCGCCAGCTCCAGCGAATCGCCCACGTAATCGGCGATATCCTGCACTTCTGGCCTCTGGTAATTATGCGCCACAATTACGGCTTTACGTTCCTTACGGAGTTTATTAATCTTTCGGATTAAATCGGTTTCTACCATCATAAATTAATTGCCTTTATTCCAATCAGATTATATAATTTTATCATTAATAGATAGGTTTTTCAATATAATAGTTTTATCAGACTTTTATGAAGATAGCTCTAATGCACGGGCTCGGCAACGAGTATATCGTATTCGACTGCACAAAAACTCATGTTAGCCTGCCCGTTCCTATTATAAAGAAACTGTGTAACCGGAAAACAGGCATCGGCGCAGACGGAATAATCCTAATCTTACCGGTTCAAAAGTTCAATAGTTCGCCTGTTTACTGCGATTTCAGGATGAAGATTTTCAATTCCGACGGCTCCGAAGCGGAGATGTGCGGCAACGGCATCAGATGCCTAGGTAAATACGCCTACGAACACGGTCTGACCAGGAAGAAGATCTTAAAAATAGAAACTCTTGGCGGCGTAAAAACTCTGGATTTGGATATAAAAGACAACAAGGTGAAAAATATCCGAGTGGAGATGGGCAAACCCGAAGGCATTGCGGAATGTAGTATCCAGGTTGCGGATAAGAAATTCAAGGCAATAAAGCTTTCCATGGGCAATCCGCACTGCGTTATCTTCGTTCCGGATGCCTCTAAATTTCCGGTTGAGTGCTACGGACCTCTCATCGAAAAGCACCGGATGTTCCCAATGCGCACCAATGTCGAATTCGTCCGTATAGTAAATAAAACCACTATTAAACAGCGCACCTGGGAACGCGGGGTGGGTGAAACAACCGCCTGCGGAACAGGCGCCACGGCATCAGTCGCCGCGGGCATCTTCAAGAAACACCTTAATCGCAAGGTCAACGTCCATCTTAAAGGTGGGAAGCTTTTGATTGAAGCATCACCAGACGGAACACTCTGTATGACTGGCCCGGCAAAAGAGCTGTTCTATAAAAGCGTATCTTTCTAAATTACTTATTAACGCTTCTGGCGGGATTTTCTTGATTTTCTCGCTTCTTAGTGATTAGATATCTTTTATGAGTAAAACCGCATGTGTGATTTTAGCCGCCGGCAAGGGCGTCCGTATGGGCTCGGAAAAGTCCAAGGTGCTCCATCCCCTTTGCGGGAAGCCACTGCTTTCCTACGTCATCGCCTGCGCCCGTGAAACAAATATGAATCCCATCCACACAATCATCGGACACGGCGCGGAAAAGGTAAAAGCCGCTTTTTCAGGAGAAAACCTGAAATGGGTCCTGCAGGAAAAACAGATGGGCACGGCCCATGCCATTTCCCTGGCGGCACCGTTGCTCAGGGATTCCTCCGGCACCCTGGTCGTCCTGTGCGGGGATGCGCCGTTAATCACCGCGGAAACATTGAATAAGCTCGTTTCACTCCACGAGATGAATAAAGACACCGCCGTCACCGTATTAAGCGGCATTGTTAATTCTCCGAACCAATACGGACGACTTATCCGCAATGCCACCGGACAGCTTATGGCTATAATTGAAACATCCAATGCCACCGAAGAACAACTGCGCATAAACGAGATAAATTCCGGCATCTATGCCTTTAATCCGCAGAAGCTGTTTGACGCCATTAAAGAAGTAAAGCCCAATTCCAAAAACGGGGAATATTACCTGCCCGATGTGGTTTCTCTACTGGCTAAAAAAGGCGAGCGTGTCGAGGTCTTGGTTGCGCAGGACGCCACCGAATGCCTCGGGATAAACTCGCGCGAAGAGCTCGCCAAGGCAAACCGTATAATGGAGGAACGCATCCAGAAAAAGTTAATCAATCAAGGTGTGCTTATCATAGACCCTTCCAAAACATATATTGAAGCCGATGTGAATATCGGGACGGATACCGTCATCTTCCCCTTTACCGTAATAAGGAGCGGGGTAAAAATCGGCGCCAATTGCGAGGTCGGTCCCTTTTCCCACTTAAGAACGGGCACAGTCCTTAAAGACCATGCCGAGGTGGGCAATTTCACCGAGACCAAAAAGACCAAGATAGGAGAACATTCCAAGGCAAAGCATCTGAGCTATCTCGGTGATACAATCATCGGTAATAATGTCAATATCGGAGCCGGCACCATTACGGCAAATTACGACGGGAAATCAAAGCACCAGACAGTTATTGAGGACGGCGCCTCAACCGGAAGCGGGACTGTCCTGGTTGCGCCGGTCAAATTAGGCAAAGATTCGGTTACCGGAGCGGGCGCGGTTGTCACCAAAGGCAATGACGTGCCCCAGGGCGTTACCGTGGCCGGCGTTCCGGCAAAACCGCTGGGCAGCAAGAAACCTAAACATAAGCGTAAGAAATAGGACTTGTTTGTACGTAGATTAAACGGATTGAACTGTTAATAAACAAGTGATTAACGTCAAGCACTGTAGGTCATTCCTGCGAAAGCAGGAATCCAGTAAGTGGACATGAATTTCTGGATTCCGTGTCAAGCACGGAATGACCCCGCTCTGCTTCGCTCTGCGGGACGATAGGGAGTCCCTGCCGATAGGCAGGGCGAAACGGATTGGAAATGACGGTTAAATATCGTCATAACCTTAACTAACATGCTAAGCCTTGCTGGTATATTCGCATTCATCTTGTTTGCATGGATGCTTTCTTCAAACCATAAAATTATCAACTGGCGCGTGGTCTTTTGGGGTTTAGTCCTGCCGATTCTCTTCGCCTTCTTTATCTTTAAAGTCCCTGCGGGCAGGGATTTATTCCTGACAATAAATGACGGCGTATTACAGGTTCTCGCCTCGGCTAAAAAGGGGATGCTCTTTGTCTTCGGTCCCCTGGCGCTTTCGCCCGGAGAAACCGACCCCTCAGCCGGCTCATCCATCGGCTTTATACTTGCCTTCCAGGCATTGCCCACCATCATCTTCTTTTCCGCATTGCTATCCTTATTATATTATACCGGCTTGATGTCTTTGCTGGTTAGGGGGTTTTCCCGGGTTTTCACCAAACTCATGAGAATCAGCGGGGCAGAATCTTTATACGTCTCCAGCAATATCTTTGTCGGGGTGGAATCCGCCTTTACCGTGAGACCTTACCTGGCAAGGATGACCAATTCGGAACTATGCACCATTCTCACTATGGGCATGGGTTCGGTTGCATCAAGCGTGCTTGCCTTTTACACATTCCTCCTTAAAGGACAATTTCCCGCGATTGCCGGTCATCTGGTCTCTGCCTCGATTATGGCGGCGCCGGTCTCGATACTCATCTCAAAGCTGATGATGCCGGAAACCGACCAGCCTGAAACGCTTGGCTTGACCGTAAAGGACGAATACAAAAAGCCCGCCAGCTGGATAGAAGCGGTTATCCAGGGCGCTAACGAAGGCGTTAGGCTTTGCGTGGGAATCGTCGCACTACTTCTGGCTTTCTGGGGGCTTTTGGAACTGGTTAACTGGCTGCTTGTTATTACTATACACCAATCGCTCCAGAATATATTGGGGTATGTCTTTTATCCCTTTGCGTATCTGATGGGCGTGCCAGGTGAGGATGTCTCCGCCGTGGCGCAGTTATTAGGCGAGCGCTCGATACTGACCGAGGCAACTTCGTACCAGCATCTGGCTGAATATATCAAAAGCGGAGTTATCACCAATCCGCGTTCTATGGTCATAACCACTTATGCCTTGTGCGGATTCGCGCATATTGCTTCTGTGGCGATATTTGTCGGGGGGACAACCTCCCTGGTGCCGGAGCGTGCCAAGGACATCGCCCGAATCGGGTTTAAGGCATTGATAGCCGCGACGATTACTTGTATGGTAATAGGCGCGATAGCGGGCTTATTCTTTTCCGGCTCCGGAACAATCCTGTTAGGGAAATAAAAAGGCGGAAAGAAATGACGCCCCCATCCCATTCTGCTTAATGGACTCCCTATGACCCTCGTAACGAAGCGGAGCAGGGCTAAACCATTTACTCTACGGGACTAAAGAAATTATTATATGGAGATGTAAGGTGTTTTTCGTTGATAAACAGAAGAAGCGATAAAAAATGATCCCTTGTCTCGCGGGATGTTTTACCTAAACCTCTTTATTCGCCTTCCTTGGCGTCTTTGGCGCACCTGAACCCAATGCGGAATGATGTATAATCAGGCGGATAAGAACTGCGCATGGCGCATCTTAAGTCCTCGGCAAAGTCGCCCCAACTGCCCCCGCGCACCACCTTGTAAGGAAATTTCGGGTTGCCCTGTGAATCCTTTTCCGATTCGTCCGGGCCGGTCGGGTTACGCTCCGGCGGCGGATCTTGACGATAATAGCGCCAGTCATACCAGTCGTTTACCCATTCGGAAACATTGCCGGACATATTGTGGCATTCGTAAGGACTTTTTCCCGTTTCATAGTCATTGGCAAAGGTTAAATCACGTATATTGGAAAGGGCATTCCTGCATTTGAGCTTATCGAAATCCGCTCCCCAGGGGTAGACAAAACCCTCATCACCGCGGGCGGCCTTTTCCCACTCGGCTTCGGTCGGGAGGTGTAAACCATCGGCTTGCGGATCGAATTTCCACGTTTCTCCCTTTTTGGAATATGCCGGTTTCAGTTTGGCTTGCTCGGAAAGCCAGTTGCAATACTGCACGGCATCGCTCCAGGAGACATAGACCACCGGATAATTCTCCTTGCCGAAAGGTATTTCGCCATCCACCCAATGCCTAGGCGGGGTGTGGCTTTTGGCATCCACGAATTTCTTATACATGGCGTTGGTCACTTCGTATTTATCTATATAAAACGCTTTCATATATACTTTGCCCTGCGGCTGTTCGCTGACTTCCGCACTTTTGTCTTCCGGTTTGCTGCCCCTTATAAACTGCCCGCTTTTTACCAGGACCATTTCCTGCTCTAGAATCTTGGGCTTTGGAAAGACTTCTTCATCTCCCGGAAGCGTTTCATCTTCCTTAGGGTTTTCGCTGCCATCGGTTCCGTCATTAGGTTTTGTTTCATCCTGTCCCATTAAGCCGGCTATAGAAAATGAAAAGATGCCCAGCAGGAAAATTATTACTGATAACCGAATAAACAAACGTGTTTTCGGAGACATAAGATACCTCCTCTCAAAAGGATTAACTTATCCGAATATTATCACAAGGCTGATATAATTTCAAATAAATTAGTTTTAGCCGTCCCCTACCTGTCAGTGAGAACTCCCTACCCCCCTACGGCCGAAGGTCCCAATTATTCGGGGTGCCCCGGAGTCCCGCCTTGCGGGACGGAGCGGGGCAGAATCACACGGAACACAAAGCATAGTCAAATCAAGAATGTTTCCCCGGGGTCTCTTCTTCCTCTTCCTTTTCCGCGCCCACTTTAAGGATAGGCCCGCGTATGATTTCTATGATATCCGAGGCGTTTATTTTAACCTTGGCCCTGTCTTCAAGTTCGATAAGCATTTTTTGGCTTAAGATATCCACATCAACGATATCGCCCACTTCTTTAGCGGTTCTTACCCGGCTGCCTTTTTTGGGCAGTTTAGATTTAAGCTCGGTGTATGTTTCATCCTCAAAGCGCAGGCAACACATCAGGCGCCCGCACCGCCCGGAAATCTTGGAAGGATCCATCATGGTTTTCTGCTGTTTGGCCATTTTCATTGTTACCGGTTCAAGCCCTTTCAAGAATGTTTTGCAGCAAAGCTCCTGCCCGCAGTGTTCGAAATCCCCAAGGAAGCGGGCTTTATCACGTACGCCTATCTGGCGCATTTCTATCCGGGTTTTATATTCGCGCGCCAGTTCCTTAACCAATTCCCGGAAATCTATACGGCCGTCGGCAATAAAGTAAAAAATAACCTTTTCGCTTCCCAAGAGGTGCTCGGCACAGACGAGGTTAATAGCCAGGTTCAACACTTTTATCTTTGCCTGGCAGAATTCCATTTCCTTGGGGATTTTCGCCTGGCAGATATCATCCAGTTCTTTTTGATCTTCCGGTGTCAGGCGGCGCAAGACTTCTCCGGTGCTTTCCGCCGGCGGTGTTGTTGCCGGAGATATTAATGCCGGGGCGGTTTCTGTCTTCCGGGCGTCTTTGCCCGGCGCCATGGTTTCCGTGGGAGCAGAGGACGAAATAACAATGCCGATTTCCGTTCCGCGCTCGGTTTTTACCACGACCGTTTCCCCGCGCCGTAAATCGCTTAAAACGGTCTTAAAATCGCCGATCAAGCGCGCGATCCCGTAACGAATTGTTGCTGTATACATATTTTCCCCTATTATATATTAATAACCGTATCGGTTACAACAAGATTGTAATTCATATTAAGCCGGATATACTGCTCCGAACGGATGATTGTTTCAATCGCTTTGGAAACCCGCCGGAGGGGAAACAACCCCTTTGCCTTATTTAAGGATGTGATATTATCGTAATTAAGGATTGTTTTAGCGTCGCCGATCCCGAGATTTAAAAGCATCAGATCGCGCAATGCCAGCGAGATTATTTTAAGCTGGCGGATGATGCTTATCCTGATATCCTCGTTTTCTTTTTCCTTTTTGGCGAAACCGATGATATCGTCTGCCAGCGCTGAGCTTGGCTGGAGCACGCCCTGGATAAGTTTCTGCCGGTGCGTGATAAAGCCTTTTTCGTAAAGCTCTATCGCCTGGCCGGCCGAACCGCCGGAAAGGTTTATCAGGATTTTCAGCTCGGCTTCGGTTAATTTGTTCTTTATGGATTTGGAAAACAATCCTTTAAGTACGTTTTCCGGCAATGGATAAAAACGGATAAGGTGGCAACGCGAGAGTATGGTCGGCAGCAACGCTTCCGGCTTGGAGCTTACCAGGATAATCAACGAATAAGGAGGCGGCTCTTCCAGTGTTTTCAGGATAGCGTTAGTGGCCTCTTCGGACAGGGTTTCCGCATTGTCGATGATAAAAATCTTATATTTGCCTTCAAACGGTTTTAAGGCTATTTCATGCTCTAAGTCGCGGATGGCTTCTATCGGGATGTTTTTCTTTTTCTCCAGGACGGATAAGATATTCAAAGAAGGATGGTTTTTGTGCGCTATGCGCAAGCAGGAACGGCACTTGCCGCAGCCGGTGGCTTTTTCGCACAGAATCGCCTTTGCCAGTTCGCGGGCAAAGAGAAACTTGCCGACCCCTTCAGGCCCGGCAAAGATATAGGCGTGCGCCAGCTTCTGCTTTTTCATGATATCGCCGAAGAGCGCTTTCGGCTGCTCCTGTCCGAGAATAGAATCAAGCATATTTTTATTTTACGCCTAAGGTAACATTACGGAAACGGGTTGGGCTGGTGCCGTGCGACATTTCCGCGGTCTGTTGCGGTTCACCTTTGCCACAATTGGGCACACCCCATAAAACCCAGTGGTTTTCGTTGCAGATAGCGTCGCAGGAGCTCCAGAATTCCGGGGTAATACCCTGATAAGTCGGATTTTTTACCATGTAAGCTTTTTTGCCGTTCTTGATTACCCAGCCGATTTCACAGCCAAACTGAAAATTCAGGCGCATCTGGTCGATACTCCAGGAACGTGTGGTTTCCATATAAACACCGTTTTTAGTATCGGCGATTAAATCGTCCAATTCCCAATCTCCGGGCATAAGACTGATATTATTGTTGCGAACCATGGGTATGCGGTTGAATCCGTCCGCGCGGCAGCAGGCGCGGCTGTATTTGTCTCCCACTTTGCCGGCAAATTCGCGGTTGGTCTGGTAACCCTTGAAAATACCGCTTTCCACGATATGCCAGCGCTGGGCTTTTACGGCGTCATCATCATAACCGATTGTCGCCAGCCCTCCCGGCACGGTGCCATCGCCAACCAGGTTAACGATAGGCGAGCCGTATTTAAAATGCCCGGTATATTTTTCCGGGGTAAGGAAACTCCTGCCGGCAAAACTTTCCTCAGCGCCGAATACGCGGTCCAGTTCGGTCGGATGTCCGACGGATTCATGTATCTGAAGACCCAGTTGAGCCCCGCCGAGGATTAAATCCATTTTACCGCTCGGGCATGGTTTGGCGGTGAGGAGCATGACGGCTTCGTCACGGGTACGTGCGGCGTTTTCCGCCAGCTTAAGATTATTTATCAATTCATAGCCGAGCGACATATACTGCCCGCCGAAAGAGGTGGGGTAAGAGCGTATCTGGGATTCCCCCTTATCCACGGCGGTTGCGGAATAGCCGGCTCCGCTGCGCAGCAATAATTGCTCGATAAAGCTTCCTTCTGAAGTCGCCAGCCACTGGCGTTCCTTGCGGAAACCCATACTGCTTATGGCAACGGCAATCTTGCGATTTTTGCGCAGTATGGAATCCACCTTAAAAAGAAGTTCCAGTTTTTCATTCATCGGGACTTTAAAGGGATCAACAAGGTAAGGAGTCTGCCATTTGTCCTTATAAACAGGTTCATTGGTCATCCTGACATCTTCCTTTTTTAAGCGGGCGCTTGCCTGGGCAATTTCCACGGCCAGGGCGCTTATCCGGCTTATTTCGGAAGTGTTGACACGCGTGCTGGAAGCAAAGCCCCAGGCGCCGTTTGCCAGCACCCGAACGCCGAACCCGTAGGATTCATCATGGTCCATGGCGGCAATGCGTCCGTTACGCACGCCGATATTTTCCGTATCCAGCTTGATAATTCGGATATCCGCATAACTGGCTCCCTTGGATTGAGCCGTATCTAAAGCTATTTGCGTCAGTTCTTTCATTTGCCTCTCCTAATCTACTTTATTCTTTTAATAAATTCTTTAACTAAAGCGGCCATTTTCGGTTCGGCTTTATTTGCGATTTTAATAATTTCTTTTATATTAGCCGGCTGGAGCACTTCCGGTATGCACATATCGGTCACGGCGGAAATGCCCAGAATTCTCAAGCCCGCGTGGACTCCGACAATCACTTCCGGAACGGTCGACATGCCGACCACATCCGCGCCGATGATGCGCAGGAAACGGTATTCAGCCCGTGTTTCCAGGTTCGGGCCGGTAAGCGCGGTATAAACCCCGCGGTGCGCCCTGATGCCGAGCTTTTTGGCGATGGATTCGGCTAAAGCGATGAACCGACGGTCATATGGCTCGCTCATATCCG
The DNA here is from genome assembly GCA_020051675.1 of Candidatus Brocadiia bacterium. Classification (GTDB taxonomy): domain Bacteria; phylum Planctomycetota; class MHYJ01; order JACQXL01; family JACQZI01; genus JACQZI01. The sequence continues at coordinate 91,304 of JAGVQN010000085.1, read as the reverse complement.
GAAAACGGGTGCCGAGAGCGTCATCATTCGGGCCGATAAGCGGATTCGCGCCCATGAGATTTATATGATCTTCGATAATAATAAGATCCCCACGCTGGTATTTCGGGTTTAAGCCGCCCACCGCGCTGGAAACAATGAGCGTTTTTGCGCCGAGCGCTTTTATTACCCTCACCGGCAGGGTGATATCTTCAAGCGAGTAGCCTTCGTAATAATGAAAACGGCCTTCCATGGCAACGACTTTTGCCCCGTTTAATTCGCCCAGCAATAATTCGCCTTTGTGGGAAGGGACGGTGGAAACAGGAAAATACGGTATTTTGGAATAGGGCAATACTGTTTTCGCCCTGATTTCCTCCGCAAGTTTTCCCAGCCCCGTGCCGAGAATAATGCCCACGTCAGGTTTAAAGGATGATTTTTTGCGGATAGCATCCGTTGCCTTTTTAATCTTATCAAAAAGTCGTGCTTTTTTCATTTCAGCCTTTCTTCAATCTCGCTGATTTTCTTACTGATATGAGCCTCCGCTTGGTTGTATAATACAGTATCAGCAAATCGGTATTTAAGAAGATTATAATTTTTCAACGCATTGTAATAATTAAAATCATTATATTGCTTATTTGCCTGCCGGTAAACAAAATCAGCGTCTTTTTCCCTTACCCGAACGGCTTCTTCGAGCTTGCCTAAATATTTATTGATGGTGTCGATTTCGTTTTGATCCTGATTATTCTGCAAGGCTGCATTCAAGAGAGCCTTCGCCTCCTTTATCATACCGCCTCTTTTAAGGCAAAGGACTGCCAGTTTAAGGGTTTCGCTACTGGAAAGTTTCCATCCTTTGCTGATTAAATCAAAGAGTTCCGGGGAAGAAATTTTACTCCAGGCAACGAGTTCTCCGTCCTGCAAAACCACCCCGCTGTTGGTAATACCCTTTATTTTCTGGTTCCTGAAAGATTTTTTCCCTATGAATTGCTCGGCGCTGAGTTTTAGCCGGTTCATTATCATAACTTCACAGGTTAGCTCATAAATAATATCTTTTTTCCGATCATTATACTCGTTCGTTTTAACATTGATTTTAGTCAAAAGCGAATCCGCATCTTTAAGGAGTTTATCCGGATTACTCAAATCGCTCATATGGATAATCATCAGAACATCAGGATAAGTCAAATAGAATATCCCCTCGTCTGCCTCCAGCTGTTTTCTATACTCTGTATCTTTCAGGCTCTTGATTATCTGTTCGATATCGTCCAGATCACCCCGAACCAATTGTTCTATTTCAGGGTCGCCATAAAACCCTTGTCTTTTCACCAGCAACTGTTTGGCTTCCTCCAGCTTTTCCTCCCCTTTCAGCTTAGCCGCTTCGCGTTTGATTTCATAGAAATCATCCAATCCGCGGTTTTTTATCTCAATAAGCAGTTCTGAAACGATAATATTATATAAAGTATCCTGGAATTTTTCGTCATTTATAAAACCGGTAACCATGTCATGGGCTTCTTTAAAGCGATGTTCTTTAATGGCGTTTCTTACCCGCGGCTGGAGTTTTTCGTAGTTTCCCCGGCTGTTTTCTATACGCGCCTTAAACAGATTTACCTGCCGTATTTGTTCGTCCGCAAGGGCGACAGAAACCGTGCCGGCATATTTAAGTTTGAAATCTTCCCATCCCTTTATCCATTTTTTTATATAGGAATCAACATCGCCCGTTTTGGCAAGCGTAATAATCTGCTGACGTTCGCGGCTTGTTTCTTCCGCCAGCCTGGCAAAAAACTCGGATGACTTCTTTTCCTTGTATTTTTCCCTGACCGGTTCGCTTATTTGGTCAAAGCGTTTGCCCAGGTCGGCCAGTTTTACTTGCGCCGGCAGCGATAATTTTACGGTGCGGCATTTTTCGGTTAATTTATCGTGGCGCGTGATGAGATCCATAAGAAACTCAACATCGTCTTGCGAAACACCTTTTAAATCAGCCTCCAGCTTATCTATTTCAGCAACAATCTGTTTTTCAGTCAGCTGCGAATCGTCCGGGAAAACAATCGGAGGTTCGGCGCCGAGCCTGATATTTTTATAATAATGCCAGCCGATAAGGAACAGGCTTACCCCGGAAAGCGCGGTCAGTATTACCGGCAGCACAATGCTATCCATCAGGTTTTTCGGCTGGGGTTCTTCTTCTTTAACTATTTCGGTTTTTGACAGGTCGTCCGGTACGGACGACTCCCGCGTGCTGACCGCTCCGCTTTTAATCGTTTCCAATGCTTTCAGGACTTCGGAAAAAGTCTGGAAACGGTCATCCGGATTCCTTCTAATCATTTTATCCACCATCCGGCTGAGTTCGCCGGACAAACCCGGTTCTAATTGTTTAAGAGGTGTGGGATCATCCTTGATTTTTTTAGTGATAATTTCTTTAACACTCGATCCAGAATAGGGGGTGATGCCGGTAAGTATGCGGTAAAAAGTGGAGCCGAGCGAATAGATATCCGCCCGATGATCGACCGGCTTTCCCGTTGCCTGTTCCGGGGCAACGTAATGAGGCGTACCAAAAACACTGCTTGCCTGCTCTTCGGCGAAAGGAGCCTTCAGGCTTTTCGCCAGGCCGAGGTCGCCTATTTTGATCACCTCGTCTTCCCCCATCATAAGATTATCAGGCTTAATATCGCGATGGACAATGCCTTTCTTTTCGGCGTATTCCAACCCCTGGGCCGCCTGGTAAACTATGCCGACAGCCACTTCCGGAGGCAGTTTCTTACGTTTGGAAAGTATATCCTGGAGACTCGCCCCCGGCACATACTCCATAGAGAAAAAGTATACGTCCTTTTCGGAGCCGACATCATAAACCTGGACGATATTGGGATGGTTAAGCTGGGCAGCCGCTCGGGCTTCCTGCACAAAAAGGTTGATAAACGTTTTATCCTTTACCAGTTCATCCGAGAGAAGCTTTAAAGCAACCACTCGATTTAAGGAAATCTGGAGCGCTTTGTAAACCGTGCCCATTCCGCCGCGGCCGACACGTTCCATAATGGTATATCCGCCGATGGTCTGGCCGATGGGACCCTGTTTCTGGGCTTCAATATCTCCCATGAAAGTAAAAAGCGTTTCGCCGATTTGCACCTTATCTCCCAACTTCAGCACACGCTCTTTAATTTTCTGACCGTTGACAAAGGTGCCGTTCATACTGTTTAAGTCGATAAGGTAGTATCCGCCATCCGCACGGAACTCTATCCGGAAATGCATCCGTGAAGCCATGATGTCGCTTAAGCGCAAATTGGCGGTGGTTTCCCGCCCGATGACAATGGTATCGTTTCCGCTGATGCGGATAGATTTGCCTTTGTCAGGCCCTTTTTCTACGATTAAACGAGGCATACTGTTCTATGTTACAGAAAGTTACTCAAGGTTACATAAGGTTACACAAAAGTTACGTTTTAGCTTTCTCGCCGGGTGTTTTCCATGTTCCTTTTTCTTTCATCTTATAGAGCGAAAAAAGATAACGTTTTGATAAATAATCAGCACTTCTTAAAAGACTTGATAAACCATCAAATTCTTCTTTATTAATCAATTTATCCTCAAAACAATCTTCAATATCACCGCTTAATTCCTCCAATGACCCGCGGCTGATATTAATACTGTGTATAAATTCGCCGATTGTTCCTTTCTTATATCCCTCCCGGATATTTTGCTTGGAACTACGTGCGGCATCACGCATCTGAGAAACCAACCTCATGTGTATTTTAGAAAACCTTTCCGTAATCTGATAAACCTGTTGCCTGATATTACAAATATCCTGATAAAACTTCAACTTTTCATATGCCGCTTCTCTTTTTGGCAACCCCATCGTAATCTCCCGTAATCCCGCCTTGGCGGGATAACCTTCCCCGTAACCTTCTGTAACTTCTTGTAACTTTCTGTAACCTTCTATGCAACCTCTTTAAACAGCGCCGTTCCAATCCTGATGAACGTCGCGCCTTCTTCTATCGCGATATCATAATCCTGAGTCATGCCCATTGACAGGTGGCAAAAATCATTTCTCGTTTCTTCAGGCAGCTTTGCCCTTAGTTCGTCGCGGCATTCCCGAAGTTTCCGGAATACCGGGCGGGATTCTTCAGGGTTATCTTTCTCCAGAGCCATGGTCATCAGCCCGATAATTTTCAGGCGCGGATAATCCTTTAGCTTCCCGTAAAAACTAAAGAGTTCCTCCGGTTTTATGCCGTATTTTGATTCCTCCCCGCTCACATTAAGCTGGATAAAAACATTTAAATACTTATTGATTCTGCCCGCTTCGCTTTCCAGCGCCTCTGCCAGATGTAAACTGTCCAGCGAGTGCATATAATCAAAAAAAGGCAGTCCTTTCCTTATTTTATTAGTCTGCATATGGCCTATCATATGCCAGGTCACGGACTTAGGCAATACCCCTGCTTTTTTTACCAGTTCCTGCACCTTATTTTCACCTAAATCAAAGAGCCCAAGCCTGGGTAAATGCCCGATGGTTTCGATATCCGCATATTTAGTAACGGTTATCAGTTTGATTTCCGAAGGGTCTCGATTTACCTTACGAGCCGATTTTTCAACCCTCTTCCTGATTAAATCCAGGTTATTCCTCAAATGCTCCGGGACAATCAAATCGTTCATATCGACTTCTAAACTCATTATATTACTTCCGGTAGGGCTAAAAGTCAATTAATAAAAGCGAGATGTTTCCAAACGACTTTCAGATAGGGTCAGGGACGGTTAAAAACGCCCGATTGCCGTCATAAAAATTACTTTTTTACTGAAATTTTGCTAAACTACAGGCGAAATATAGCTGATAATATAGATATAGCAGCGATTATGGCAGGAAAGAATAAATCTTTTGCGGAAAATCTAGCTTCGGAGGAAAAAATGCTTATTACATTGAGGGACGAACTCTATGGCGGCAGCTGGGAAAGGATGCTTAAAGACCTGGGCGACCGGTTAAAAGGCCGACCTTATATCTTCAAGCTGGTCAATCGTATTAAGGATGACCTCAAACGGATTGAAAAACTTCAGGAATACGAAGAGAAAAATAAGGTGAACCTGGCGGACCAGATTAAGGATAAGTTTTAACCGTTAAGCGCTTGGGGAATTTCCCATCATTTAAGCAGGCTCAGCTTCTCTACCGCCTTTGCAAGCTGTTTATCGTGTTTGATATCAACCGGTTTCTCCTGGCTGCGCGATTTTAACAGCTCCACTTCTTCGGCGGTGGTCAATTCAACCAGCTCGTCGGGATCCAATCCGTAATTTTTATCTTTCTGCCTTTGCAGGCATTTGCCGGAAGGCGTGTAATATTTTGAAACGGTGAGCTTTACGGCGGATTTATCCCCTGGGATTTCCACGAGCGTCTGGACAAGCCCCTTGCCGTATGTGCGCGAGCCGACCAGGATTCCCTTTTTATGGTCCTGGATGGCTCCTGAAAATATTTCCGAAGCGCTGGCAGTATACCCGTTGACAAGGATAACCAACGGCAACCCGTCAAACACAGCGTTTTTGGGCTCGGCTTTATATGGTTCCCTGGAATCTTCTGCCCGCCCCTTGGTGGAAACAATCAAGCCGTCCTTAATAAACATATTGGATATCTCCACGGACGGAACCATGAGCCCTCCTCCGTTAAATCTTAAATCTATTATGAGCGATTTCATCCCTTTTCCCTGCAGGCTTTTTACCTCCTCCACGAAAGATTCGCTGGTATCTTCCTGGAAATTAGTAATGCGGATATAACCGATATTCTCCTCTTTGTCTATTATATGCGCGTATTTCACGCTTTTAATCTTTATCTTCTCCCTGATAACGGTGATTTTCTTAGGGTTATCCTCTCCCTGGTGCAGGAGCGTCAAGGTAACCTCGGTTCCTTCTTTTCCGATGATGCGGCGGAAGCAATCGGAAAGCGTGAAGGATTCGGTCGATTCGCCGTCTATTTCCAGGATATGGTCACCGGCGAGTATCCCGGCGCGGAAAGCGGGCGAATCTTCCAGCGGCGCGATGACTTTAAGCATCCCGTTTTCCATGGTTATTTCCATCCCAACCCCGGTCAGCTCCCCTTTCATTGAAATCTGGAATTCTTTATATTCATCCGGAGAAAAATAATCGCTGTAGGGGTCGAGGTTATTGAGCATCCCCTTAAAGGCGCTGTTGAATATGTCTTCGGTTTTAACATCGTGGACATAGTTATCCTTTATGATTTCATAAACCGTAACGATTTTCTTTACCTCTTTTTCAATGGTTTGGGAATCCGAAGAGCCGCCCGATATCTTGGTCGCCACCAGGAACGCCGCGATTAAGGCAAAGACAAACATGGCAAGATGGAGCTTGCTGATTCTGAAAGATACTATCATTTCGCTTCTCTTTATTTACGTTTAATAGCTTTATTCACCGCTTCAACAATATCCTTAGCGGTAAGATGGTAATATTTCAAGAGTTCATCAGATTCGCCGGACTGACCGAATTGGTCATTTATGCCGACCATTTCTATCGGCACCGGATAATTCCGTGATAATACTTCCGAGACGGCGCTTCCCATCCCGCCGGCAATCAGGTGCTCCTCGGCAGTGACAATGGCGCCGGTCTTTTTGGCAAGGCTGATAATTTTGTCGTTGTCAAGGGGCTTTATGGTATGGAGATTAACCACCGTGGCGTTGATACCCTGCGCCTTAAGCAATTCTGCCGCTTCCAGCGCCTTGGCAACCATTATCCCGCAGGCGATAATGCCTGCCCGACTTTCAGGCGGGGTAATGTCCCCGCCCTCGCGTAAGACATTGGCTTCGCCGACTTTAAAATAATCTATTTGATTTGTAACCACCGCCAGCTTGGGTCGGGAAAGGCGGATATAAACCGGACCCTTGATTTGGGCGGCGGCGAAGATAGCCTTGGGTGTTTCCACGGCATCACAGGGAACGATTACGGTCATCCCCGGAATAATCCTCATCAGGGCAAGGTCTTCTATCCCCTGGTGGGAAGCGCCGTCCGGGCCGACGGCAACGCCTCCGTGCGTGGCGATGATTTTGACATTGGCTTTGGTATAGGCAATGGTATTGCGTATTTGTTCCCAGGGGCGTCCGGTGGCGAATATGGCAAAGGTGGTGGCAAAGGCAATCTTGCCGGAAAGGGCGAGCCCGGCGGCGGTATTCATCATGTTGGCCTCGGCGATGCCCATATTGAAGAAGCGGTCCGGGAACGCCTTCTGGAAATCGCTTGCCTTGGTAGAACCGGCTAAGTCCGCGGAAAGCACGACCACGTTAGGATTTGTTTTCCCCAGTTCAACCAACGCGCTCCCGCAGGCTTCGCGTGTGCATTTCATTTCCGGCATAGTGTTGTTTATTGTAGGATAAAAACTATTGCAAGGCAATAAAAAATTATATGTATGTAAAGCTCATCGGTAACGGAGGAGCGGAGAGAAGGGTCCCCGACGTAACGTCGGGAGACCCTTCCGCGCTGATTCCGCTTACACGGTCAATCCGACCTGTATCCAGAGATACAGTAGCCCGCTGCCATCCTGTTGCCATGAACAGAAGCACTTGTCCGCGGCCGGTGCTGCCACAAAGGCATCGCACTTAGCCGGGTCGCGCATACTGTTCAGGAGGTCCGCATTAACGGTATTCTCGGCGAGCATTGCATCGGCGCTCAACCCCTGGTTGACCACCATCAATCCGCCTTGAATGAGCCGTTGCTGAACCGCCGCCTTTAAGGCTACCCTTTGCCTGTTCCTGGCGATGTTATAGGGCGCGCCATCGGCGAGGTCGGATTCCCTGGTCCAACCCGAAGCGCGGTTATCACCAACCAGATAAAAGGATGCAATCGGCGCCACCCCGCGACCGCGGATTTTATCCCCGGTAAAACGCAGAGCTTTTGCCCCGATTTGAAGCGCCCAGCGATCCTTGGAACCATCCACCCTCTCCTTAAACTCTTTGGCAACGACTCCATCTTTTGTAGCAAATGCCGCATTGATTTTATCGTTCCAGCGGTTAAAGGCCGTGGTAATGTTCCTGGCATGGGTGCCCTTGATACCGTCAGCCGAACGGTCACTCTTGGAGATAAACCCGGGCGGCACAAAAGGATTATAACCCTGATTTGCCGGGGTCGCCATCTTAAGAATGAAGGTTGCGTCATCAGGTATCTTGGCCTGACGCCGGTCATTCATCTCTTCAGCCGCAGCCTTGAGATTTCTTGCCCAGCGGTCGGGCATATCGCCCGACACCTCCGCGTTCTCGGGAACGTAGAGTTTCAACTCAAACTTCTTGGTAAACATGTTATTCACCTCCTCTCAATAATTTACGCCAGCTAACCGGTAAAACGTCCCGCAGTATTGCGCATATACTCCAGACACCTCCGTATTGCAGATACGGCCGGCTGGCTGATAATTTCTTATTTAATTGGCCTTTCATATCATTCCTCTCTCCATAACCTAACCTCCAAAAACCCCAAAAGTCATATGGAAAAATTATTTTCTTAGTAAAATTAGTCATATTTTTGTTCCATCTCGTTTATATTCATATTTACGTCCTATTTAATTGGTCATCCCGCCTGGGCGGGATTGAGAATTGGTCATTTACTTGACCGTTCCCCTCCATAATCAAATGCCGGAAAAAATGAAATCTTATATATAAAAATCATTTTCTTAGTAAAATTCTTCATTTTTCTACCTCATCTCGTTTATATTCATATTTACATCATCCAGAAGGATGCCTCAGAGGCTTTCTCGCCTCTTTTCCTCCATAAGTAAATGCAGAAGGGGGGCAAATGTTACAGAAAATCGATAGAAAAACGTGAAAATATTTCATTTTTCTTATTCTCCCTTTCTTTAAATCATTAATCTATTAAGCGTTTTAGCTCATTTCTCGTTTCTTCCTCCATATTTAATTTCCAAAATGGGGTCGATGTGAGATAAAAACCTTAAAAATATCCGAAAATTTATCATTTTCTTATTACCTCTAGCTATAGTGCTATTACCGCAAAGGCGCAAAAGTGGACATAAAATCTTGGAATTATGGTAAAATATTTCAGACCCGCCTGACAGAGAGCAGTCGGGCAGGTTTATGATTATGAAAAAGTCACCCGCGAACCTGCCACCCGAAAGCATCGGGGTTTAGGGGAAGGAATTATATTTAACAACAGGATTAAACGGATTAGGCAGGATTTATTCTTTCTCGAAATCATCAGTTTAATCAGCTAAATCCTGTTGTTTATTTGCCTTGACAGGCGAAAATGTCGTGCTTCGCTAAAGATGTGAATACCTTCAGAAAATGATTTCCCTTATATATCAATGGGTTAGGATAGGAAAAGGGGGATATCCCCCCAGATATCCCCTACCCCCTTCCCCACCCTCTCCCCCTTACTGATTACCCCTCTATGCCTTCCTGATTACCCATCCATATCTCCCTGCTTATCCCTCTACATCTTCCTGTCTACCCGTCTATATCTACCTGATTATCCGTCTATATCTTCCTGATTACCTGTCTACGTATTTCTGATTAGCCGTCTATGCCTTTCTGATTATCCTTCTATATCTATCTGATTATCCCTCTACGCCTTCCTGACTACCCCTCTATATCTGACTGATTACCCATCTATGTCTTCCGTAATAACCCTCTATATCTGAGGTAGTAAGGGGGTATATATCCGGCAGTCAGCATCCCCTGGCCGCGGAAAATGAAACTCCTCCCTCTTAGACGTGCAAAGAAGAATGAAAAGAATCAGGAAAAGTGTATTTCGGAAGCTAAGGAAACAGCCGGTTACAAGGCGTGGTGACTGTCGCTATTCAGGACTCTTGAATAATTCTAATAATCTTTCAATCCTAGTTGCTTTCAGAACCTGGCTTTCCTTAAAGATACCCGTCTGAACTCCAGCCAGGTAAAGATTTGGAATCCATAGTTTGCCTTCCCCGCATTTAGCATGTGTCCATACCCCACAACCGCTAAAACCAAGAGGGCTTATAGTTTCTTCTGTGGTTGTATAATCAACTAAAAAATGCTTATTCTTATTAAAATCAGAACTTTCAATATCTTTTTCAACAATCTTTCTAATACTATAAGATGGAAGTGTATAAAATTTATGAGAATTTGAAATTTCTTTCACTAATTCATCTGAAAAGCCAAAGGTAAAGACTTGTGTGGTTGCAGGTGGTGTTCTATGGTGCGAGTCAGGTATTTTATGAAAGACGCACTGTTCGATTTCCCTTGCGGTTGCATCTAATTCCAGAAGTACCAAATCATCTTCATCGTCAGAATAAAATCTTTTAATAATAGGTAACCCTCGTACATAAGAACGTCTCATCGTAGAAAGCGGAGTTTTTTGTAACTTTTCCCTGTTGAGAAACTCTAATTTCCCGAATTCTTTGGGTATAAACTTTAAATCTTTATTTCGATAGCTAGGTTTTACTACATGTTTACAGGTAACAACAAATCGTCTCTCTGAAAACTCAACCAATACCCCTGTCCCATGATCCGGAAAGTTATTTTTCGTTGGCAAACCAAGCACAATGGTATGGTTTGAAATAGCTTCTATAACACCTTTCTTTGCTTGATCATTTAAGGCCCAAGTCATTTTGTTTTTTACTACCGCCATTTTTATCTCCTCTTAATTTCGGGGCACTTCCCACCGATATAACTCCTTTATTGAAAGACTATTATAACGCCGATTTTTACTTTTCAGCCGGGTCTAAATCTTTCCGAAATGCTATCAGCTGTGACTTGGAGATGGCTTCCCTTAACGAACATATTTTTACCAGCGTTAATTCGGGAGCATGATTTAAGCCTTTGGTATTCTTTAGCGGCATCATAATATATTTAAACCCAAGGCGCTGGGTTTCGTTAACCCGCTGGTTTATCTGGTTTACCCCGCGAACCTCCCCGGTCAAGCCAATCTCCCCTACCATCACGGTTTCATTGGATATAGGTTTATTCTTGATAGATGATACTATCGCCAAGGCAATCGCCAAATCAGCCGCCGGCTCATCTATCTTCACCCCGCCGACGACATTGACAAAGACGTCCTGATTGGAAAACGATAACCCGATGCGGCGTTCCAAAACCGCCAGTATCATTAATACACGGTTGAAATCCACCCCGCTTACCCGCCGCGAAGGCACGGAATAAAACGACGGCGCGGTCAATGCCTGTATTTCCACCAAGAGCGGACGCGTGCCGATAATCGTGGGCATGACGACCTTGCCAGCTGAATTGTCATCATGGTCGCCGATAAATAGCGCGGAGGGATTGGTTACTTCCTGCAGGCCTTCCTTATCCATATCAAAGAGCCCGATTTCATTGGTAGAGCCGAAGCGGTTCTTGACCGCCCTTAATATGCGGAATGATTGGAACCGGTCGCCTTCAAAATATAATACCGTATCGACCATGTGTTCAAGCGTCCGTGGGCCGGCAAGGGAGCCTTCCTTGGTGACGTGTCCGATAAGGAATAAGGCAATACTCTTGCGCTTGGCTAAATACATAAGCTCCAGGGTAGATTCGCGCACCTGGGTAACCGTGCCGGGCGTGCCGGGAAGTTGGGGCTTATAGACCATCTGGATCGAATCTATTATCAGGAAGTCCGGATTGTATTCCTCCACATAGCCGCCGATGATTTCAAGATTGGTTTCCGAGACGATAAGCAAATTCTCCGAGTTTATGCCGAGCCTTTCAGCGCGGATTTTAGTCTGGTAAATTGATTCCTCGGCGCTGACATATAATACCTTTTTACCCGCATCACAGAGCTTGCCGGAAACCTGGAGGATAAGGGTAGATTTGCCGATGCCAGGGTCGCCGCCGATAAGCGTGGCAGAGCCGGCAACGATGCCGCCGCCCATGATACGGTCTAACTCACCTATACCGGTAGAGACACGTTCTTTATCAATGCTTTTTATCTTGCTGATGGGTTGTGGTTTTTCACCGGAGAGGATGGGACGGTCGGTCAGGGAGGTCGGGGTAATCAGTTCCTCAATAAGGCTGCCCCAGGCGCCGCAATCAGAACATTTGCCGAGCCATTTGCCGGTTTCATAACCGCATTGCTGGCAGCGAAAGGCTTTTTTAAGTTTCTTAATTGTTGCCATATTTTTTCACCACAAAGGCATCCCGTTCCTTCGGTACGGGACTCCCTATCAATCGGGCATCCCGCTACGCACAGCGGAGCGGGGCAAAGGACACAAAGAATATTTAATTGTTATTTTTTCTCTGTGTTCTCTGTGGTTATATATTTTAACATGGAAAGCATTGCCACGGCGGCGGTTTCAACCCTTAAGATTCCGCCTACCGGCATCCGGACCGCTTTAAACCCAACGGCTTTGGCTTTTTCCACCTCTTCAGGAGAAAAGTCACCCTCAGGACCGATACAATATATTATCTTTGAATGTAATCTGTCCCTTTTCAGGGAGGCTTCGCACTTTAATCCGTCTAATCCGCGGTTTAACTCTCCTCCGTCGGGATAAGCCAAGAGCTTTATATTATATTCCTGTATTGTATCAAGTAATTTGCTAAATGGCAATATTTCCGCTATTTCCATAACGGTTGATTGGGAGGATTGCCTGGCGGCTTCCACGGCTATCTTTTTCCAGCGCTTAATCTTATTTTCCCCGACGTCCTTGACGACACTGCGTTTGGTTTCCATAGGAATAAGTTTGTTAAGACCCAACTCCGCGCACTTTTCCACCAGCCAGTCCATGCGGCTGCCTTTGGGAATGGCGACGGCAAGAGTAATATAATGGCAAACCTGCCCGACTGCGCCGTTCAGGCGGGTGTCGAGTGCGGAATGGGGAATACGGTCAATTATCTTAAGACGGACGGAATTGCCCAAAGAGATAATTTCGGCGTGGCGGATATTGCCGGATTTATCAAAGAGTTCCACTTTATCTCCGGTTTCAAGGCGGAGAACGCGGCTTAGGTGCAAAGATTGTTCCTGGTCGAGGATGACTTCTGAACCAACAACCGGTTCTGCTATATAAAACCTATGAAGCCTCTTCATAAGTTCTTATTTTACCACAAAGGCACAGAGAACACAAAGATAAAATATTTAGTTTCTCTTATTCCTTTGTGACCTTTGCCCCGCTCCGCTGTGCGTAGCGGGATGCCCGATTGATAGGGAGTCCCGTACCGAAGGAACGGGATGTCTTTGTGGTGGAACAAAGCCAATAAAAAACCCCCCGGATTTTTAATATCCGAGGGGCTTTTATTTGTGCAATTAGCACTTACATACAGGGTTAGAATTTTACATTGGCCCCAAACATTAACAGGGTCATCGAGTCAAAGTTTTCCGTGGCGTTGGGGTCTGTCGGCGTCGCATCTTTAAAATAGATTGAACCGAAGAAATCGCCGCCTGTCAGCATTCCCAATCCCAGCATGAAATTAACATTATCGGAATACTTTAATGTAGCCGTAATATCAATTTCCATTCCGAGCGCATCATCTGCCGCCTTGAGCACATCATCACCAGTAAAGAACTTGCCATCCGGCCCCGCGCTGTTTGTCAGCGGAGCGTTGTCAAGCGTAAACTGGCCGATAAGCATCTTCACGTTAAGGGGCATCGGGTTCCCGCCCAATTTGAGTGAGGTTTTAATCCCCGCCTCTATCTTAATAGCGTTATAATTGCTATCAAGATCCAGACCGTAGAGAGAATCCTCTAAGATCAAGGTAGATTGTGAGTTCTCGTAGGAGATAAAATGATTATTTTCGGTGTATTTGGCGGAGCCTACTGTATAGCTGGCTGAATCATCGCCGCCGCTTACGTTCCACATGGAAAGATCCACGTAGGGCTTTACCGACATATCGACGAAATCATATCTTCCGCCGAGACGATAAGCCGAAGCAGCCTGGTCAACGTCTTTAGTCAATCCATTAGCGTCAAAACCGACGTTGCTAAGAGTACCCGTCTGGTTATAATACTCAAAATAGAGTTCCAGATTGGGCACCGCACCGAAATAATCCACTCCGAACCCGATGGTCATAGCGCTCATTCCGGTATTTAAAGCTGCCGCGCCGTTGGTATCCGGGTTATTCAACTGGGCAACTAATACCTTTAGAATGTTCTTGTCATCACCGGGTAGTTTGTAGCCGACATTCACCCCGACCAAGTTATCATTGGCACGGAGGGCGCCTGTCTGCCTGGTCACCCCATACACGAAGTCGACTTGATAGTGGTCGTCCTTCAGCGAGCCGTAATTAAATACGAAACCGCTGAATTCCGCAACACTGCGAGTGGTTGCCGCATCTAACACGCCTGTCATAGACGTATCAACGGCGCCGAGATCAAAAGGAACCCACACGCTGAAGCTCTGTGCTTCGGAAACATCCATAAAGAAGGCACCTTCGCCTTCCCTGAGGGTTAATTTAAGGTCCTGGATACCATAGCTCATTGTTAGCTTAGGGCTGAAAAATTCACCTACCCTGATGTAAGCCTGTTCAATGGCAGGAGAAATGTTGTCGCCGCCGCCGAAATCGACGTTTCTGAAAGAGCCTGCTACGGCTACGCCGGCATCGGTGGTTGCAGCCAAACGGCGGTTTTCAAACTGGACAATCGCGGTTACTTTCTCTGCCAATTCCCATTTCGTATTAATCGTAATGAGAGGTAGTAAAACAGTGTCGCTATGAGAAAGCGCTGCGTTGTGGAAGCTGTTGATTTCCTTGCTGCGATAAGCAGTAGGAAGCTCAATATCTCCTGACAGGCTGAAGCTTGCCGGCACTTCTGCCAGAGAGCTGCCCGCCACCAGTCCGACTAACATTATACTTAAACCTAATAACCCGAGTTTCTTCATATTTCCTCCTTTTAAAACAAACTTACTATCGGGTGGTCCAGTTATCAAGATAAGATTTTATTGCTTTCAGGAAGCAACAAGTCTTAATGGTTTCCCATCTTATCTCTTCTACTTTCTCACCTCCTTTCTTATTTTTATGTCAGGACCATTACCCTCTAGACCCTTTAGAAACGTTATCTAAAACTTTCTTATAGCTACCGCTTCTAAGGAGTCAAGCAAATTCCGAAGATTATACTCAAAAACAGCTCCATGTCAAGAGAAAAATCATTTTTTGGATAAGATTTTTCCATTAACCGGATACAATCCAAGCCGCTGCCTTTTAGAGCCATTAGGATACTATCGGCAAATGCGGGGGCGGGACTTTAGAATATTTTGCATCCTTTCCAACCCCTGACGGCTTTGAAAGTATAAAATGTTGTCCCGCTTAAGGAGCGGGACTTCCTTCGGTCGTAACGTAATAAACAGCTATCAACATCCAAGAAAATCGTTTCATGATCATTTCAATACGATTTTCAGTGGTTAGGACTATAGTCCTATACCATAAAAAAATAGCCCCCGAACTTTCGTCCGGAGGCTATTTTAAGTTAACCGTTCTGGGTTAGAACTTCATACCTAAAGAAATAGCAACCCACATACCACCTAAATCGTTGATGTTATCAACGAAATCGGTCAAAGCTAAATCAGGATCAAAGGCCACTGTCTGCAACACTCTGTATCCTAAAGTGACGTTCAGGTTAGTCATGATCTTATCTCCACCTGAAACGACTCCCCATGTAACAAAGACGTCAGCCATCGGTGTCGTATCGTTTAGGGTGATAGCGGCATTGAGGTTATCCCAAGCCTGTATATCAGCCATACCGATATGCAATCCGGCTGTGAATTTGTCCGTCAGTTTACGAGCCAATAACATGGCTTCGATGCTGACATCAATATCAACGAGAGTAGCCCGCGTCGCGGCGTTTTTATCTTCTTCTAATGTAACAGAAGAACCTTCTTTGTAAAAGCCGATATCGGTTTTCGCATCGACCGGTAAAGCGATCGCTAAAAAGCTGCCGCCTCCGTTCTGAGCGTTCTTATCGTTGCAATTGTAATACATCGTGCCTAATTCAAAACCGAGTGATTCGGCCTTAGCGGATAAAACCATTCCGCTGACGAGAGCCAGGGCTAATACCATAATTGTCAGTTTTTTCATTATTCTGTCTCACCCCCTTCCATTTTTTAAAGACTATATCTGTTATTTTGTTTCCAAGTTAATTTCGTCGATTATACTCTTTGCTTGCTTTAAGTCAAGTATTTTATGATTAATTTAATTTTTATCCTGATTATTTAATTATCGTAAACGGAACCGAATAACTTTAATAAATTATAATTTTTCTTTGATAATTTCCAAATCACCGAGGGTGGTGATTTTTATATTATCATAGCTTCCCCGGACAATCCTGACTCTATAGCCGGCATTTTCCGCTAAGGAGGCGTCATCCGTTATTATATGCTTATCGGCAACAAACTCCAGCTTACTATAGGCTTTTTCGAGAATATCCTTTTTAAAGCCCTGCGGGGTCTGGGCCGCCCAAAGCTGGGCTCTTTTCAGCGTTTTTAAGATATAGCCGCTTTTATCCGCCATTTTTATAGTATCCACGACCGGAACAGCCAAAATAGCCGCCCCGAACCTGCGAACCGCTTTTATTAACGTGTCTATATCGCCTTTATCAACCAGGGGGCGGGCAACGTCATGGACCAATACCACCCGGCTTGCCTTATCTACCGCCTTTAAAGCCCTGGCAACCGAATCCCGGCGTTCATTGCCGCCTTTAACCAGCTTAATTCCGGCCTTCTTTACCCACGCACCATATGAGGTGCGGCGCCCTGCTCTATCGGGCAGGGACTCCCTATCGTCCCGCGGAGCGAAGCGGAGCGGGGGGTTTTGCTCATGAAAAATGGCAATTCCCTGTCGCTTTACATATATACTAACC
The DNA here is from genome assembly GCA_020051675.1 of Candidatus Brocadiia bacterium. Taxonomy (GTDB): domain Bacteria; phylum Planctomycetota; class MHYJ01; order JACQXL01; family JACQZI01; genus JACQZI01. The sequence goes on along the minus strand of JAGVQN010000085.1, from coordinate 74,612 downwards.
AGTTTACCGGCTTTTTCCATATCCTGCGGGTTTATAGCGATAATAATCTCTCTTAAACGCGGGAGAGCAACAAACTTATTAATAATATGTATAAGGAGCGGCTTGCCTTTTAAACGGATAAAGGGCTTACGGACAGAGTGCTTGCGCGACCCGCCATGCCCCGATGAAAATCGGGACTCCGCTTCGCTACGCATCCTTTTGCCTATCCCGGCAGCGGGTATTATTATACTGATATCCCTATTAGGTCTCTTGGCTTGTTTCATCGGTATTCTGAAAATTCCCCTTTAGGGGAAAATTTATACTATTCTGCCTGCCCGGTTTGTATTTGGGGGTTATCCTGCTGTTCGGAAACAATTTCCGTCTCTTTTACAGTTTCAGGAATGGCTTCCGGAGCCGCTTCGGGCATTTCTGCCTGCTTTACCGCATCTGGTTGCGGTTGCGCCTGTTCCGGTATAATGATTGAATTAGCTTCAGGAACTGCCATAGGCGCAGCCGGAGGCGCCATTTTTATTATTATTTCCCCGAAATCGCTCTCCTGTTTTAAGGTAATCTTCTGTTCCTTGGCAAGCTCGAGCGCCGCCAGGAAGTTTTTAAGGGTAATCATCTTATTCTTGCCATAATCGGTAAGCACGGAAAAGGTCATCTCCGCCTGGTCTTTAAGGCGTTCAAGAATCGAAATCATAAACCGCTCGAGCGGGATATCCTCGTAAATAATTGAAAGCGAAGTCTCCAGCGCGGTTTCTTTGGTCAGGCGGTTGAAGGTCTTAACCAAAGGCCAAAGATCCAACTCAACAACCGGCTCGGGCTTTTCTTCCGGTATTTCTTCTTCCTTAATACAAGGGCGCGGGAAAAGCTGTAGTTGCCTTTGGAGGAGCGCGGACAAAGCCTTGGAAATATCCTTATATTTTTTATATTCAATAAGCTTCCTGACCAATTCAAAGCGCGGGTCATCCTCTTCCGGCTCTTCCTCGTCGCGCGGCATCAAAGAACTGGCTTTCATTTCTATCAGGGTTGCCGCCACTACCATGAATTCGCTCGCCATATTGATATCCAGATGCTTTATCATCTCAAGATAAGACATATACTGGTCGGTAATGCGGGAGATGGGGATATCGTAAATATTGAGCTCTTCTTCCCTGACCAGGTAAAGCAAGAGGTCAAACGGCCCGTAGAAATTTTCCAGCTGGACTTTGTAGTCTGTCATATTAAATCAAAGCGATAGCTTTTTTCACTTCTGCCATTGTTTGGCTGGCAATCGCGCCGGCTTTATCGGCGCCCTGTTTCAGGATTTTATTGACGTAATCTTTGTCTTTTTCTATCTCGCTGCGCTTTGCCTGAATCGGCTTTAATCTTTCGGCCACGATATTAGCAAGTTCTTTCTTGCAATCAACGCAGCCCTGTTTAGCAACCTTGCATTCCTGCATAAGCAAAGCCGCGCGGTCCGGCGCAAAGACCTTGTAATAATCAAAAAGGTTGCATTCTTCCGGATGGCCAGGGTCGTTCCTTTTAATGCGCTTGGGATCGGTAAACATCGTCTGTATCTTTTTGGCAACCCCGTCAATCGGATCGGAAAGATTTATCACGTTGCCGTAGCTCTTGCTCATCTTGCGCTTATCCAATCCCAAGAGGCGCGGGGTCTTGGTCAGCAGGGCTTTCGGCTCCGGGAATATATCGCATTTAAATAAGTGATGGAAACGGCGGACAATCTCGCGCGCCAGTTCCAAATGCGGCAATTGGTCCTCGCCCACCGGCACGGCATTGCCTTTATAAAGCAGGATATCCGCCGCCTGTAAAACCGGATATCCCAAAAACGCGTAAGTAGTCAGGTCGCGTGTGGTTATTTCAGTCAACTGCTCTTTATAAGTCGGGCATCGCTCCAGCCACCCCAAAGGCGTGATGCAGGAAAAGACCAGCTGCAGTTCCGCGTGCTGGGAAATATCAGACTGGCGGAAAATCACGCTTCTTTCAGGATCAATTCCGCAGGCCAGCCAATCCGTAACATTATCCAGGGAATATTCCGCCAGGTGCGAGGAATCCTCGTATTCGCTCATCAGGGCGTGCCAGTCCGCGACCATATAGAAACAATCGTATTCGGACTGGAGCTTTACCCAGTTTTCCAAGGCGCCGACCAGATGACCCAGGTGGAGTTTCCCTGTCGGCCGCATTCCGGAAAGAATTCTTTGTTTTATCATGTTTTCTTATCTCATAAGGCTTATTAAAAAATAATTCAGCTTTGACATCAATAAATTCAGAAAAGAAAATCCTCCGGTCATAACTAAAGCCATGATAATTATAAAGCCAAAAGGCTCTATCCTATCCAACGATTCTTTCATATCCCATGGAAGAAAATAACGCAAAATCCTTGAGCCGTCCAACGGGGGAACCGGGATGATATTAAACAAAGCCAAAAGAACATTGATATATATAAACAAATAAAACAATGTTATATTAAATTCCAATAAACGCGGATTAAAGGTCGTTTTATTCGCCAGAAAAGCAAACAACAGAAAGAAACAAAACCCTGTTATCGCCAGAAGCAAATTGGAAAAAGGACCGGCCAGACTGCTTAGCATCATCCCTTTTTCCGAATCACGGAAATTATACGGGTTTATCGGAACCGGCTTTGCGCCCCCAAAAACAAACCCGCTGGTGAAAAAAAGCACCAATGGCAATATAATGGTCATAAAAGGGTCTATGTGTTTTAGCGGATTAAGCGTTATCCGTCCTTGATAATAAGCCGTATTATCTCCCAGCTTATAAGCAACCCATCCATGGGCGCATTCGTGGATAATCGCGGAAAAACCCAATATTGTAAACGATATTATTAACCAGATTATATCCATTCAATAAACCCCCTCTGCAATATTTCATTATATAAACACGCCGCACTTATTTCAAATATAATTTAACTTGCTTTTCGGGAATATTGCTGGTAAAATGCTCAACTTATATGGATATTAAATACGCGAGGACCGTTTTGTTGTCTGAAATAAAGGCAATACAATCCCTTTCCGGGCGGATAGACGCCTCTTTTGAGAAAGCGGTCGGGATGCTCCTTTCCTGCAAAGGACGGGTAGTCGTGACCGGAATGGGTAAAACCGGAATAATAGGCGAAAAGATTTCAGCAACGCTGGCTTCAACCGGCACGCCCTCGCTTTTCCTCCATCCGGCTGAAGCCTACCACGGTGACCTGGGACGGCTCGCCAAAAACGATATCGTTCTCTTGTTATCCAATAGCGGGGAAACCGAAGAGGTCGTAAAACTCCTGCCCGCCGTAAAGAAAATCGGCGCGGTGGTCATCGCCATGACCGGCTCGGCTAAATCCACCATCGGCAAATTGAGCGATGTCGTCCTGGAAACCGGCAAGATAAAAGAAGCCTGCCCCTGGGATATCGTCCCGACGGCATCTACCACGGCAATGCTTGCATTAGGCGACGCACTGGCTTTGACGGTCTTCAAGCACCGCAAATTCACCAGGGAACAGTTCGCTTTATACCATCCGGGCGGAGAGCTCGGCAGGCGACTGCTTAAAGTGAAAGAAATCATGCGCTCCGGAAAGCTCCATCCGGTCATCCGGGAAGACCGCCCGTTAAAAGACGCGCTGGTCATCATCACCCAAAAGCGCGCCGGAGCGGTAAACATCATAAACAAATCCGGAAAGCTGGTCGGCATCTTCACGGACGGCGACCTCAGGCGCCACATAGAGAAAAGCCCTGACATACTGACACGCCCCGTCAAATCCATCATGACGGCAAACCCATTAACAACCACCGCTAACTCATTGGCAGTGGAAGCATTGCGCATCCTTAAAGAAAAGAAGATAGACGAGCTACCCGTAGTTGACGGCAGAAAACGCCCGGTCGGAATGCTGGATGTCCAGGATTTATTGGATGTAGGATTGGTTTAATGGGAAAATTTATCTCCTGTTTATTATTTATTATTTGCGGGATTATTCCTGCCGTGCGCCTTTTAGCGCAGGCGGAAGACCCGTCCCGCGCCCCGGTTGAAAAGCAGCAGGTTATCGAAGGCGGCTGGTCTTATTCACAATATGAAAAAGAAACCCTTATCTGGCAGGCTAAAGGCGAAAAAGCCATTATCAATAAAAGCAAAAACGAATACCAGCTAAAAACGCTGGTGGTCACTTATTACCTGGGTTTGGAAGAAGGGGTGAACACCCCGACAAACCGGTATCTGGTCCTGCAGGCGGATGAGGGAGTCATTTCCCAGGATAACAACACCGCCATATTCAAAAACAGCGTCTACCTGGAAATGCCCGGCAACCCGGATTCCTCCTTAAATGACACCTGGAAAATCAAGACAACCGAGCTCGGCATAAAATTACTGAGCGGTAAAGATAAATTCCCGAAAGAAATATTTGTATATTCCACTAAACCGATAACACTTACCCAAAGCGGCGGAATCACCCTGACGGCAAACAGCTTTAACGCCATTATTATCGACAGCTCTTTTAACGCCGCCAGCAAAACAACCAAGACCGAATTCAGGAAAGTGGTTTTCAATAAGGCGCTCCTGGCCCGCATAGCGCCGGCCTCGCCGTCGGGCGGGCCCGCCGAGGCTTCCACCGACACCAACAAAACGCTTGTGTTAAAAGCTGATATCATGGAACTGTGCGACCCGGTATTAAATGAAAGCGTCATCGCCTTGAAAGGAAAAAAAAGCGTCTTGTTAACCGATTCGCCGCCCAACGCCGCCAATGCCCCGGCCAATAAGCCCGGCAATACATCCTCGCTCTGGATTACCTGCGAAGGCGATGCTTTTATCTATCCGTATTACCAGAAGATTGTATTCAAAAATAAGGTGCGGGCAATCCAGTCAACCGCGAAATTGGATATTAATAACGTGCCAACCGAAGAACCGGCCGGCGAAACGCTTACACCCACGGTTACTTCCAAAGGGGTGTTAAGAACGGATATGATGACCCTTTTCCTTAACCAGGAAACCAACGGGATTAAGGAAGTCCGCGCCGAAGGGAATGTCATCCTTACCAACCAGGAAAATTCGGTTTTGAGCTGCGAAATACTGGTATGGATTCCCAAAGACCAGCTTATTACCATTAAGTCCAGGAACGAAGTCAGGATATGGACGAAAAACATGGCGGGAACCGGCACCGAGGCGGTCATTCACACGGGCGCGGGCGGCTTGATGTCTAACGGTTCCTGGGGAAAAATAGAGCTTAAAGGCGGAAGTTTCTCTATCCCAAAAGAAAACGGGAAACAATAATATGACACGAGATGAAGCGCTTAAATTAATGGAATCGCACATTGCCAATATCAACCTCCGTAAGCATATCCTGTCGGTTGAAGCTGTCATGAAATTCCTGGCCAGAGAATTAAAAGCCGATGAGGAAGAATGGGGCATGGCGGGCCTGCTACACGACCTGGATTACGAGGAAACCAAAAACTCTCCGGAGCGGCACGGACTGGTCACCGCCGAATGGCTTGCCGGCAAAGGCATCAGCGAGGCGATAATCAACACCATCAAGGCGCACGCGGATAAAAAGCCGCGCGAGACGCCCATGGAAAAAGCCATCTACTGCGCCGACCCGATAACCGGGTTCCTGGTCGCCTGCGCTTTAATCCGCCCGGAAAAAAAGCTTTCCGCGGTAACCGCGGAGTTTGCCAAAAGCCGGATGAAGGAAAAGCGCTTCGCCGCCGGCGCCAACCGCAACGCCATCCTGGCTTCTTCCGAACTTTCATTTGACCTGGATAAATTCATCAATATCTCGCTGGAGGCGATGAAATCCATAAACGCGGAATTAGGATTATAACGAATGAATAAAACAAACCAGCTCAGGATGAAAGGCAGGGCGCTCCCGGAGGCCAAGGGCGTCCTCTTTGACCTGGGCAATACGCTTTACGATAAGATGCAATACCTGGATGCCTCCTTTAAAAACGTCGCGAACTATCTCCACAAAAAAAGATACCTGGATAAAAAGCTGACATTGGAGCTTCTTTACCGCATCTGGAAAATCAAAACCAGCCACTATGAATTCCTGTTCAAGGATTTCCTGGAAATTATCGGGGTTTATTCGCCGCCTTCCGCGAGCCAGGCCGCCGGCGGGGCAAAACTATTGGATGACGTTTTAAGGATTTACCACTCCGGCACCGCCAGGATTAAGCCCTATAAAAATGTGCCGTTACTTCTTGCATATTTGAAGAAATATTATAAAATAGGGCTGTTAACCGATGGCCATCCGCAGATGCAACGCTTGAAGCTGAAAACACTGGGGTGGGAGAAGGCGGGTAAGCCGTTCGACGCAATCGTCTATACGGCGGATTACGAAAAGCCATACTTAAAACCCAACCCGTTTGTTTACCAACTGGCCGTGGAAAAGCTGGGCTTGAAACCCGGGGAAACCGTTTACGTCGGCGATAATCCTTATGATGATTTTGCCGGCGCCAGGGAAACCGGGATATTTACCATCCGGGTCTTACAGGGCGAGTTTAAATCCGTCCGGCTGGATAAAAAACTTGAAGCCGATATGACGCTTAATAATATCGGCGAGTTGAAAAATATCTTATAATCGGGCGCTAAAACAAAAATGATACTGCGGGCAAAGTTTTTAATGGTAGACCCGGAAACGCTTATCGAAAACGGCGCGGTCAGGGTGGAAGGGAACAAAATCACCCAGAGCGGCAAGTTCCCTCTTACGAGCAAACCTTCCAGCAACGGTATTCTCAACCTGGGCGACGCCATGATTATACCGGGACTGGTAAACCCCCATACCCACCTAGAGGGACCGGCGACCTACGGCGGAACCCCGCCTTCCGGAGAAAAACACCTGCTGCCGCCCCAATCATTCACCGACTGGGCGGAAAAGGTCATCAGCATGCGCCTGCGCATGAATTCCGAAGATTACAAAAAATCCACTTTAAACGGATACGATATCCTGACGCAAAACGGGGTAACCATGGCCGGCGACCATACCCACATGGCGCATACCTGGAGCACCCATAAAACGGCGAAAATCAGGCGGGTTGTCTTTGAAGAAATCGTCGACCTTAATCCGCTGACCGCAGCGCAGAGCTTTACCGGATTAGCCAAACGCATAAAAAAAATTACCGACAATGATTTAGTCCGGATCGGAGTGGCGCCTCACGCGCCGTATTCCGTATCGGCGGAACTGTATAAATCGCTCTTCAATTTAGCGCAGAAAAAGAAGATGCCCTTTTCCACCCATTTAAGCGAGCTTAAGGACGAAAACGAGCTCATGACCAAGGGCACCGGAAAAATCAGGGCATACCTTAAAAAAATAGGCCGGGATAACCATTACTGGCGACACCCCGGCACGACCTCCGTCCAGTATATGGCGAAGCTGGGTGTTTTAAAAGCGCCGGCGTTTTTTGTCCATTGCAATTATCTTTCCAACCGGGATATCAACCTGATTGCCAAAGCCGGAGTAAATGTCGTTTTCTGCCCGAACAGCCATAATTATTTCGGGCACCGGAACCACCCGTTCAGGAAGCTCCTCAAAAAGAAAGTGACCATCGCGCTCGGCACGGACGGGCTGGGGAGCAACGCGGATTTGAGTATCTTGAGCGAGATGAAATACATCCAGGATAATTACTCCGGCATGAACACTTCTCAGTTGTTCCGGATGGGGATAACCAACGGCCTAAAGACCCTGGGGGCGGATAAAAAGCTGGGCGAATTAAAGCCGGGCTTTTTGGCCGACCTGACGGTTTTCCCCTTAAGGCGCAATATCACCCCTCCGGAAAGGGTCAGGCAAAACCTGATAGAAACCGCCCCAAAAGCTATCCTGACCATGGTCAACGGCAGGATTATCTACCGGGCTTGATAACCACATATTTTAGCTGCTCTAAAGCTTTCGTTTCATCCTTATTCTCACTTTGACTTTCCGTCGGAAACACCCTCTTTAAATTAATTTGGGACACCGGATTGGGTGCTGAGAGGAGAGGAAAGGGCAGGTAGGAAGAAGGTGATATTTTCAGTTTTCTGCGGGGGGAAAGAATCTCTAGTCTCCCCACCCAAACTAGATTAGTACGGTTAGTTTAATGCGTACTAGTATTTTTCGTGAGTGCAGTCTTTTACTTGTAGTCCTAACGGGAAAGCTTACGCACTAAATTCGGAAAGGTTGCCCCCCAACTTTGCGTCGGAGGACCCCTCTTTTTAATTTTAGAACTTCGTGCTTAAGCGGATAAAGAATCCTTTTACGCTGTAATCATCGTCATAGACGGATAGGTCATCCGTGAAATCGGTGAAGTTATAGCCGAATCCCAGGTTGACGCCCATCGGGCCGACCGGGCTATTGTACCTGGTCAGTTCTTTTTCAAACTCCAGGACAAATCCGGACTTCTGGTCTTCCGCGAGCTGTGCCACGAGCATCCGGTATTCCACGCCGACTATCCAGTTATTGATTATCTTGCTGGCGGATTCTATCTTATAGTTAAACCGCGGCGCAATCAAGTAAGTGCTGCTGGTCAGCGAGCCGTGGTTGCCGGTCTCTTCGGTCGCCTGTTTATACGCGAGCTTGCCCAGGGCCTGCATCTTTGGATTCAAATCCACCGCGCCTTCCAGGGAGAGTATCATCGCGCTTTCCAGGTTGGAGACCATCGGCTCCAGATTCCGCGGAGTGCGGTCTGTCTGGTAAGTAATCTTGGTTAACAGGTTGTATTTGTCGTTGTTTATCGGGCGATACGCCATGCCAACGCTCACTTCCGTAAATTCGGCTTCCACCTCTCCGGTGGTATCGTTATTTGTCTTGCTGTAATTCATCTTGACGATACTGGATGCGTCTCCGTTAAACTGGTAATAGAGCTTGTTGGCGGTCAGGATTGAATTCCTGTCCGGCGCGCCTTTGTCTAGCCTATACTCCAGACGGGTATTAAACCGCATATATCCTTTTACCTGGCTCGGGTCTTTCTCCCTCGGATGCGAGTTATAGGAAAGACCGATCGACGCGACATCCCTTGAAGTCAGCGTGCCGTGGATATTATCAACCTGGCTTCTTTCGTAATTAGCGCCCATCGACCAATACTGGTTCAGGATATAATCCAATCCCATTAAGCCGCTGTACTGGGTATCCTCGGCAGTATTTCTGCCGCTGAATCTTTCTTCACGGTATATGCCGACATCTTTGGAAACCTGTTTCCTTTCCCCGAATATCGTCGAGTAGGCTTTATTGCCGGCTTTGTCTTCGCTCACCTGATACTTGGTATAGAGCGCGTGCTTATCGCTTACCTGGCTGGTTATCCCCGCCTGGACCGCATTACCGAGCGTGCCCATGGTGGTCGACAGGTCAAGCCGCTCTTTTTCGGTCAGCTTTAAAGCGCCGCCCAGGGTCGTCTGGTTATTGGGTTTCCCGGCCAGGACCCCCTGCTGTTCTACAGAGAGCGTCCATTCTTTGTTGACCTGATAATCCGCCCTCACCGCCAATATCTGCGAGCCTTCATCGCGCATAAGCGAGTTGTATATCGGCTTGCCGGTCGCCTGGTACTGATACGACCCGGTCAGCCTTAACGGCGCCTGGTCATGCGTTACCTGAATATTCAAGGACTGGCTGGAGTCCGCCCCGACTTGGGTTGCCGAAGCGGTGTTGCCGCCGGAGGCATCCAGCTGCTGCCCGTCAAACCTGATCAGTAAATTATCACGCTGGGTTAGCTTCGCCGTGGTCGTAAACCCGAATTTGGTCGTCCCCTGCTGGAATATGCTCTGTCCCGAAGAAAATCCTTTTTCTATATTCTGGAAATATCCGGCAAACATGACTTCGTTAGCCACTTTGGTAAACGCCAGCCCCAGGTCAAAGTTGAGGTTCAGCTTATAAGCCGCCCCGTCTGCGCTCTGGGAGGTGGGCAGCGTCGCGAAATCAAAACCGCCGTCGTAGGAAATAAACCCCGGGATGCTTTCCGATTCGCTTGAGGCATATTCAAAGCCGATATTCCCGAGGCTTCGGGGCAATCTGACTTTGAAATCCGTTCCCATCAGGCTGTAATCCGATAATGGTTTTTCTTCGGTAACATAAGTCAGGCCTAAATCGATACTCTTCCCGACCGGCTGGGTTATCCTCAAGCCGCTGGCGTTCTTTGTCGAATGCCTTGAAGCATCGTATTCGTAATCCACCACGATATAAACATGGTTACCGTCCAGGAGTTCCGTAGAGATTATCGTGTTGCTGGACGCGACCGAAGCGATCGGCTGATAGAATATGATACGGCCGTTCTTGTAATCTATTTCATAATCCGCGCCGGCACTCATCACGGAGGAAGAGATGGTCATGCCGTTGACTTTATCGCGCACTTCAATTGCAATCTTTTCGCTGCCTTCCATTAAGTACCTGTCTTTCAAGTAATACAATGAGCCGCCGGTCGCCCTGATTTCGTTATGGCTGGCCAATTGCTTGGCTTCCGCCACGAATAAAGTCGCATTGGTAGTCGAGAAAAACGGCTTGGCCAATTGTATCTTTGCCCCGTAGAAGCCGCGGTTATACTGGGCAAGCTCCGTCCCGCTGAAACCGGTTGAGTAATTGCCCCACATAGCGCTTGATTGTTCGCGCTCCACCTTGACGTAGAACATTCCCTGGGTATTATCCGCCACATCGGTCCGGACCGAGCTGTCTCCATAGAGCGGGTAGAATTTATCCGGATCGATAAACTTGAATAATTCTTTGTCTTCGCGCTGGCTGTCAAAGGACGAAGTCAGCTGGTATTCGCCCAGCCGCGCCTTAAGGAATAGCGCTGCCCGGCCTGTCCCGTAAGAGCCGTCGCGCATGGTCTTATCGTTCCTGGTGGCATCAAGCGCGCCGGAAGCGTTGTTCGAGCCGAACTGCGTATCAATCAACCCGTTCAGGACTAAGTAGCCTTCTTCCCTCTTTTCGGGCGCCTTGATATTTTCCGACCTCTGGACGCGCCGCTGTTTATCGGGCGTAATCGCTTCTATCAACATCCTGCCTTCGGTCGCCGAAACATAGACTTCTGTTTCGAAGCTGCCGTCTTCAAACGGCTCAACCTCAACGCCCGCGACTTTGGAGCCCGGGGTTGAAATAACAATCTTATTTTTGGGGTCGGTCTTGCCGCTGATTGAATAGACCTTGCCGGATGTGTTTATGTTTGTCCCGGAGGCTGTCTGGATAGGCCCGATCGCCGGTGTAAGCTTTGCCCCTCCGACCAGCGGAACATCTATCCCGAATACCTTCCTGAGTTTCTCCGCCCAGAAGGAAACCACAATCAGCTGGCCTTCCCTGGTCATATCGACATTGCCGTCTCTGCCTTCGACAAATAATTTGTATTTATAGGCTTTATCCATATCAACCATCTTGCCCCGGTCTGTCGAACGGCCTTCCCAGATGATATCTTTATCGATATCCTTGCCGGTGCCGGTCCTTTCGTAGAATACCTGGTACCCGGCCGGCGCTTTGCCTTCGGCTTCGGCGAATTCTTCGGCAATCAAAGCGTCCGTTCGTTCTGTGCTTTCCGCGGAAGCCATCAAACCATCAGGCTTTTCCTGCGGCAACCATGCCCCGCCGCGGACAGGTTCGTATATTACCAGTTTCCATTTATTGATAAACTGCCCGTAGTTGGTGATTATCTTAAACCGGGCGGCCTCGGCCAGGCGGCCGGCTTTTATATTCAGTATTTCAGGTGCCACGACCAATCCCAGTTCGGGCGTCAATGCGGGACGGTCGTCTTCGCGGTAGATTTTTACTTCCAGCGAAGGCAGTGAAACCGCATGGCGCTCTTCCTTCTCGTATCCCCACCTGTTTTCCGCCCAGATCTTTAAGGTCGTCTCGCCCGGAAGCAGTACGTATTCGCCGTTGTAATTGCCGTTTTCGTCAAGCGCTAACATGCTGTACCCGATCTGCACCCTGACGCGTTTCTCCGTGGCGCCTTCCCTCTTCGGCGGGAACATCATCCTGACCGGAGCCCCGGCAACCGATACCTGGGGATTCCCTTCGGGCGTGGTGACTACCTTTATATTCACCTTTACAATGCGCCTTTCCATGGAATCGGCTGACTGGGCGAGCTTCAATCCGAAATTAACCTTTTCCAGATGGCCGCCTAAAGTAAAGCGCACCATGACCGGATTGGGCGTGGTGAATTCCGCGCCTATCGGCAATGAGCTCTCGACCACCTTCAAAAGCTTGGTCTTGGGTTTTAATCCGGCGATGTGGTATTTGCCGTACTGGTCGGTTTCTACCATAATCCCGTCTTCGGTTATGATCTTTACCCTGTCAATACCAGGTTCGTTTTCACCCTGGACTCCGTTTCCGTCATAATCGTTAAACACCTTGCCGATTATCGTGGCATAATCAAACACCGGGTCCGGGATTACCCTGACCTTTACCTGGGACTTGTTTGATATCACCACGCCGCCGGCATACTCGGCCTGGGCGGTATTCTTATACTCGCCGAAGGTCACGGCTGTTCCGACCACCAACTGGTAACGTATTATTTTTGTGGATTGCGCCGCTACCGTGCCGACGTTAAAGATTCTTGTCCGGCCGCCTGTGGGATCAGCCAGCTTGGTCGTATTATCTATCATGGTCGAGCCGTCAATATACTTAAAGCCGGCCGGCATGATATCCCTGATATAAACATTCTTAACCGGCGAGGCGTTACTGTTAATAATCTTGATTTCATAGGTCAGGATATCTCCGATAGAAACCTCCGGCTTGTTTGACGCCTTGGTAATCCGCAATAGAGTCGCCGCCGGCGAGAGCGGTATATCCGCGTATATTAAATCAAGTTCCGAATTATCCATTTCGAAATAGCCGCCGATCGAGAGGTTTCTCGCCACCGACGGCGCTACCCCTAAATAAGTCGTATCATCGACATAAATAGTCCTGGTCACCGGGTCGCCCGGGAAGAGGTCGATAAACGCCGGGATGCTTGCCGTTCCGGCCGAGCCGATTATCGTAGACGTAATCGCCTGATAAGAAGCAACGCTCGACGGGAAAGAATACCCGGAAGAATTCGTAACCACTATTTTATAATTATAAGCCGTACCGACCGCAGGCTGTCCTAAGAGGAACTGGTACTGGCCTGCCACGCCGGTCCAGCCTGAAGTTTGCGGGTTAGTGACGCCGACCGGACCGCCGATTTCGCCGGCCAGTCCGCCCACCGGGCACAAAGTCCAGGTAAACGCCCCGTCGGTCGTCGATCTCCACAGGCTTACCTCCATTCCGTCAATCGGCTGGTTGGTTACATCATCATAGAGTACGCCGATCGGGTCAACCAGAATGACCGTCCTTAAATCGCTCAATACTCCGTTACAAATCAGGGCAATCTGGCGCGTCCCCCTGGGTAACGGTCTTGTAAGATTTATCGTATACGAACCGTCGCCCAGTACCGTGGCGGTGCCGATATTCATGTCATATAACTCGGTTGCGGTCGTATTGATATTAACCGTAGCGGTTATAACCTGTCCGGCATTTGCCACGCCGGCATTTCCTGTTATCAAAGGTTTATTCGTATCCTTAATATAATCATTCTCTCCAGGAGAATTTATTACCGGCACAGTTGCCGGAGCGACCGCCTCGACAGTAATCGGCCTGGGCTGGCCCTCTACTCCGCCGGCAATCGTTTTAAAGGTATGACCGCCTACGCTTAAAGCGCCGGTCACTTTCATTCTCCAATAACCATTTACGTCGGCAGTGCTAGTAACTACCTGCGTCCCGGGTAATCCGCCGGTAATATCCCACAGTTCGACCGTAACCCCCGGAGCCGCCTGGCCCATGAATACCGGGGTCGTCCCGACCTGTTTATAATCCTGCGGATAAAGGATATTCGCCGCGCTTACCGTTGTCTTGGCATCAACCGCATCAACCTTGGTAATATCATCGGTTGATTTGGCATAGATAATCAAATCGCCGCTGTCGCCGTTATTTTTGCCGACCGGCATCACCAGTATTTTAACCGTGATGGAATCGGTTTTGGTAATAGTTCCGCTTACCCATGGGAGCGAGCGTATCGTATCCGTATTATCATAGAATGTTATTACCCAGCCGCTTCCGGGCAAGGTCATTGAAACAGTATATGTTTCTCCCAGGTTGCCTTCGTTCTGCAGCTTGACGTAATAAGTTATCACCTCGTTATTCTCGCCGGAGCCGGTTTTGGTCTGGTTGGCGGAAATCGGCGCGATTTCGTCTTCGTAATCTCCGTCGCCGCTGAAAACAACATTATCCAGGCTGATTAAGAGATCGGGTTTACGTGTTGTCACGACGGTTGTCTTAATCAAGCCCGAATCATACTTGGTTGTGGAAAGCGTAGACCAGGCAGTAATGCTGATTGCCTTGCTGTTTCCGCCGTCCGGCCCGTTGGTATCCGCTTGGACAAGAATCTTGACTTCTTTTATCTCGTTACGGATAAATGAAGTTGACCATCCAACTGCCGGATTTGTGATATTAGCGGTAATATCCGCGCCGCCCGGCACCGTGTAATAACTCACCCACCACCCGGCCGAGCTGCCGGTTCCTGTTACCGAGAGGGTGTCCGTAACGTTCCCTTCGTTAACTACTTTGGCATAATATGTCAGAACAGAACCGCTGGCAACAGTATTGGTCACGGTCTGGTCAGGGTCCAAAGCATCCGGAGGCGTATACTTAACGTCTCCCGTATAAGAGCCGGATTCGGTCTTGACAGACGTATTGACCTTATAATCCGTAACCACCGTAGTATTCACGCCGACGGTATCCGTATTTCCGCTTGCGTCAGATACGCGCGCGATAAACGACCCAGCTGCGCTGCCCGCCAGGTTGTTTGTGGCCGTTACGCGCATACGGATGACGCGTTTCCATCCTGTTACCGAATACGGCTCCATTGTTCCGGCATTGCCGGGATTATATGTGCCAAGTCCTACAGTTGCCGTAATACTGTCATCCTCTCCGCTGGCGCCATCATAATAAGAGACAATCCATCCGCCGTAGGATGAAGTGCCTGTAACGGCATATGCTGTTTCATTGGCGTTTCCGTCATTCTCTATCCATATATAATATGTAAGCACCTGGTTATTGGTAATGACTGTTGATGTAATCTGGCTCGTCGGCGAGTATATATCATTATAAGTATACGTCCCTTTGACTGACGCATCGCCGTAACCGTTGCCCTTAATCAACACATCGGGCCTTTGCGCCGTGGTTTTCGCCAGGACAGAATCAACCACGCCGCCTGAGGCAGTCGCGGTAACGGTTACCGGCAGCATCGCCGTGCCTATCACCGAGCCGTCAGGAGTAATCTCAATCCTGATTTCCTTTGACTGGTTACGGGTAAACGAAGTTGCCCAGCCGGAACTTATCATATTAGCGGTAATGTTCGCGCTGGCCGGATCATAATAAGTAATCCACCATCCGGCCCCTGAACCTGCGACGGCTAAAGTAATCGTATCGGTCACGTTCGCTTCATTAACCACTTTCACATAATAAGTAACTATTTTATTGGTATTAGCCGTCCGGGAAACCGCCTGGTTCGGATCTAATGCTGTCGACGGGGTATAAACAGATTCTCCCGTATACGGACCGCCGGTAACACTCCCGATGGATGCATTAACCTGGTAAGTCGTATTAACGGTAAATGTCACCCCGACCGTATCGGTTGCTAAGCTTGAATCAGTCGCTTTTACCACAAAGGTCGCGGCGTTTGTCCCGTTAAGGGTATTATCAGCCGTGACCACCATCCTTATCACCCGTTTTAACCCTGTGATGGAATATGGCTCCATTATCACTCCGGTAGTAACGGCCTGATATGTGCCGGCTTTTACATTCGCGGAAATATCGGTTACGCCCGAAGCATCCTCATAATATGTCACCCACCATCCGGAAGACGGCGAAGAACCGGTAATAAGATATGTTTCATTGGTGTTTCCGTCGTTTTCTATCCAGATATAATATGTAAGAGCCTGGTTATTGGCTATCGCCGTTGATGTAATCTGGCCGGTCGGCGGATAATACGCGTCGTTATACTGATACGTTCCTTTAACCGATGTATCCCCGTATCCTTCTTTTGTCAAGAGGGCATCGGGCTTGTTGCTGTGCGAAACAACCGAAGAGCACATCACCACATCCTTTGCGCTTGAGGTCGAAGAGGCCGTTATATATAGATATTGGGGCACGCTTCCGTATTGGTTGGAAGGCTCCGCGTTAATCCTTAAATATTTGACGCCTCCGATGGCAAGGTTTCCCGTGCTCCAGGTAAAGGTCGATGAGGCATAATTGATTATCGTATCGTCCGATGAATCATTATCATCGCCGTCCGGCGCCTGGTAGAATGTGACAAACCAGCCGGCCGTCTTTACCGCGGTCACGGAATAGCCTTCAACGATGTTTCCGTCATTGGCTATCTGCGTATAATACGTCACGACAGCTGAATTCGCCACGCTGATCGGGCCCCTGGTCTGGTTTATGGCCGTAGCATTGTAATCGCCTGAGCCCAGGTATGCGCCATCCGCATCTTCCTTGACCAGGGTATTAGGCTTGGAGAAGCTCTGGACCGTCGCCTGCGCACGGACCGTATCATATTTGGTTCCGTCCTGGACAGAATATGTCTTAATGTCCAGTGTTTTTGAACTCGTCCCGGCCAGCCCTGTCCGCGCGGTCATTTCAACACGGATAATCCGGGAATCCGCTTCGTTTTGGGCCAAAGGTCCCGCAGTCCATGTCCCGTTAATCACATTTGCGGTGATATTAGCGCCGCCGGTTTCATTATAATAAGTCACAAACCAATCAGTGCCGTCTCCGGCCGTCCCTGTCACGGTCAATGAATCATTGGTATTGCTATCATTCTGTACCGTAACATAATATGTAACTGTCCTGCCCGTTTCGGTAATGGTTTGTGATTTTAATTGCTCTATGCCAAACCAGCCGCTATTACCAACTCCATAGTATGGAACAGCATATTGGCCATCTCCGGTAAACGAAACCTCGGCAGAAGTGCGTATCGAATTATCCGGCTGATATCCCGCCTGGGCGGTTGAGGTAATCTGGCAGATATCCTGCCCGGCATTCGCCCAGGAAGTAACGCCAACGTAAACCGTCTTTGAGGTGCTGGAAGCCACGCCCCAAAGCGGTAACATGCGAATGATAATATTTTTAGTTTCCGCATTCGCCAAAGCCCAAGAATATCCGCTTCCGGAAACGCTGGAGGAAATATCAATATCAACGCCGTTTTCGTACGTTTCCAACACTCCGTTATCCTCGTAATAACTGATGAACCACCCCTGGCCATCCGCTCCTGTACCGGTCAGGGAAAGCGTATCGCCGGCATTTCCGTCATTCTGTATTTTCAGGTAATACGTGATGTACTGGCCGCGCCCGACGAACTGGCTCCTTACCTGAGAGGATGGAGTTGTTTCATATGCGGAAGTCGAAGCATAACTCGTATCCGCCTGCTTGACCATGATATCGCTGCGGTAAGAAGTAACATACACTGTGGTTGTCCCCTGGACATGGTCTTTGGCTCCGGCCGCCGGGTTTCCCGTTGACGCCAAAGAAACAACCGAAGTATAGATCGTCCCGCTCAAGGCCGTCGGTTGCGGGGTAATCCACATCCTGACTTGTTTTGTATTTTTGGCGGTAATGGACTGCGCCCAGCCTGTCCCGATTACCAAGGCGGTTATATCCGGGTCAGCGGCGTTATAAATACCGTTGGTATCTTCATAATACGACACCACCCAATCCGCGTTGCCGGTATTCCCCTGGACAGTTATCGTATCTGCGACGTTTCCGTCGTTTTCCACCTTGATGTAATACGTGGTTGGCGCGAAATCGAAAACCGATAATGCCTTTTTGTGCGCCGCTAATGCCGGAGGCGGAGTGTAGTCATTAACCCCATCACCGGTATACGATGACGAATCGGTAGCAGATATCCAGGCATCTGTCATATAATAAGTATTATTTGTCGTAACCGCAAGTATCCTGTCCTGTTTAGCGGGTTGTTTGTTTGACGTCGCCGTTAAGGTCGCCGTGAAGACATTGCCGCCCGCTACATTAATATCCGCGGTAACGATTATCCTGACCAGCTGGCTCGTCCCGCTTGTCAGGGCATACGCCTTGCCGTCAACAGTCACCTCGTTTGTAATCGCGCTTCCGGGAATCTCCGCCTCGTTGGCGATTTCATAATAAGAAACCCACCATCCGCCGGCGCTGGCGTTTCCGACAATGGAAATAGTATCATCGTTAAGAATGCCATCCTGCTGGACCTTTACATAATATGTAACCGTTGCCGCGCTCGGGCGGTTGGTCAGCGTTTGCGATTTAACCTGGTCGCCTACCGCATCAGGATAATACAAAGGGCCGTCTCTTAAATAATCCGGATCACCATAACCGCCGCGCTTAACTATCAAATCAGGGCGGTAGTTGCTTTTTACCTGTGAAAGCGTCTTAATTGCATCCAGTTTAGTTGCCCCGCCGGCTGTTGAATTGGCAATCGCATAGACATCGTAAGTCGAATCACTCGCCGCGGTATTATACGGATGTACCAAGACACGAATTAATCTATAGTCGGGAGTCGATTCACCGGCGAATCTTAAGAGGCTCTTGGTATAAGTTCCGTTAAGGACGGAGTTGGTTACATCCGCTCCGCCGCCGGCGAGCGAAGGCACCGCCGGAGTATCATCATAATATGTCACCGTGCCCCAACCACCGAGCGCACCGTAAGTCCCAGCAGTCCAAGTGCCCGTTCCGGTAACGGTTATATTTTCCGTGGTGTTACCGTCGTTTTGTATCTTGATATAATAAGAAGCCGGGGTAACATTATCCGTATTGGCGCTTTTCGCCTGGTTCGTCGGCGGCATAGTTTCATAATACGGCGAGCCTGTAAGATCCCAGGCATAATCTCCGTCGTAATAATATGAGCCGTCGTCTTCCGTACCTAATTTCACCATGCTGTCCGCCTGGTAAATATTGTTTACGGTGGCGCGGGCAATTACTTTATCCGATTTTTCATTGCCTGTCCCGCCCTGGACTATCGCCCAGACCGAGGTATCAAATGTTTCAGCGCCCGCGGTATATGTCAAAGCCGTTATTTCCGCCCATATTTGCGTATCGGTTGTCTGGTATCCGGCCTGGTTATAGCGGGTAAGCGCTACGGTATAATTCAATGTCGTAATGACATTCTGCGAAATATCTGTCCTGCCGGCACCGCTGTTATCGTAATAACTGACTATCCATTTGTCGCCGGCCGGGGTGCCCTCGCCGGTTAATTTAATGGTTTCGTTGGTGTTACCTTCGTTTTGTATCTTTATATAATATGTAAGCGTTTGCTTATTGTTAAATCCGGCGCTGGCTATCTGGTCGGTCGGAGGATAGTATTGGTTATCCCCGGTCCAGCCGCTCTGGTTAATCTGCGCATCCACCTGATAGGCATTGTTAACCGTGGTCGCCATGGATACCGCATCTTTCTTGGAATTATCGTTGGAAGATATTGCCGTAACGGTCGCGGTAACGGTTGAGTTCCCGGCGACTGTGTTATCCGGCGTTACTTTAATCCATAAGACTTCGCTCGTCGCGCCGAGGCCTACGGCGACCGTGGCATATCCGGTAATCACAACATCATTCGTTACTTCGGTAAGATATCCGGCATCGCTGTAATAGGATACCGTCCAGCCGGTGCCCAGCTGGGCGGATGAAGTGCCGGTCATGGTGAAGGTTTCATTGATATTGCCGTCGTTGCCGAGTTGCACTTTATATGTCGCGGCAACATTGCGGTCGGTAGTTTTGGTCTGGTTATTCGCGCCGCTCCCGTCGGTATTCCATACATTATTTCCCGTATATCCGCCGCCGTTATTTATCTCGGCATCGGGCTTATATTCCGTTGACATAAGCGTGGTGACAATCACAGAATCGGCCGGCGCCGTTCCCAGGTTTGAACGGGCACGCGCTACGGTGGTGCAGCTGAATGCTCCGGTTAAATCAATCGACGGAATAAAGACAACCGTGATGTCTTTGTAGTTGGTTACTCCGCCGTATGTCGGTGAACGGTCTATTGCGGGCGAGACCCAGCCTGCTCCGGCGATATCCGTTGTAATATCGGTTGAACCGTTAAACACGGTGGTAGAGTTATAACAACTGATTGTCCACGAACCTGTCAGAGAATATGTCGTTACCGCACCGGTTACGGTATAGGTAGTATCCGTATTACCTTCGTTTTCCAGCCTGACAAAATAAGTAACCGGATTCCCCGCTGATGGATAAGCCCTGGTTACTATCTGATTCTGCGTGGCATCGCCGGTCGGCGCGGGGGTTTCGTATACGTTGTCTGTGTTAGCGTAGCTCCCGCCGGTGGCTTTCTGGTACATCGCATCAACCGTATAAGAATTTGTTACCGTAGCTACTATCTGTCCGGCGTCGGTTTCGCCTGTATCTGTTTTGGTCGCCCATATCCTAAATGTCTGGCTCGCCGCGGCAGAATCATTTTCCACATAAACATTAACGCGCAAATATTTAGATTGCCCTTGTGTTATCGCACCGGTGTAATAACCGGCCCCGGTAACAAGCCCGGCTCCGTTTGTCCCGGTAACGGGGGTATCGTCGCTTATGTTTTCCAAAAGCGCGCCGTCATCATAATAAGTTATCCACCATTTCGCCGCATTGCCGCCCCCGGTTATAGTATAACCAGGCGAATTATAGTTACCATCATTCTGGATTTGATAGTAATAAGTTAAAAGCTGATAGTTATTAATATTTGTTGCCTGGTTTAGGTTAGCCGAATCGGATGAATAACCATCACTGCCAGTATATCCACCACCAGCAGGTTTAGATAATAAATCAGGCTTATAATTCGCGGTAACAATCTGCGCGTTTATGACGTCGCTTGAGCCGGCGATTGTGGTTGAGTTTACCACGATATAAACATCCTTGGTTTGCCCGATATAGGCCGCGTTGTCATAGCAAACTTCGCACCGCATGGTAGCGGTCAGGGTTGCGCCCAGGTTAATTATCGGATAACCACCGCCGATGACCTGCCCAGTAATATCGTTAACGCTGTCGAACGAATCGTAATAGGTAATCCACCAACCGGCGCCAAGCTGTGCTGATGATATTCCGGTAATGGAAATAGTATCAAGCGCCCCGCCGTCGTTTTGTATCATTATGTAATAAGAAACCGCCGTGTTTGCCTCGGTCGTCCGGCTGACAATCTGCGTGCTGTTTGGGATAGCGGTTTCATAAACATTATTTGTCTTCCATGTGGAGGATGTCACATCAGGATCATAATTAAACGTAATCAGGGCGTCCGTGCCCGGCACCTGCGCGGTAATCTGGGCTGAATCCGCCTCATTGGTATCCGTTTTGGTGGCGTATATCTTAAAGACGCGGCTTTGCCCGGGCGCTTCAAGCGCGGTTACATATATATTAACCCTTAAATACGCCACGCCCGTGGGAGTAAGCGACACCGTAGCGTATCCCGGCATAGTTATAGAAATCGGATTTTCGTCTATCTGCCCGCCATCGCCATCCGGGTCGGTATAATACGTTATCCACCAGTTACCAATATTTCCCGAGTGGCCGGTGATGGAATAGCTTGTGGCGGTATATGTGCCTTCGTTTTCGAGCTTGTAGTAATAAGTTACTGTCTGGTTATTGCTGACTGTCGCCGACAGGTTTTGGACGGTTGAATCAGAATTCCAAATATTATCGAAGCTGTATGCATCACTCGCCTTTTTGGCAAGCATATCCGGTTTATAAGAAGCGCTCGTTACCTGCCCGGCAACGGCATCATAGAATCCCGGCGTGCCTGCCGGCAGGCAGGTGGAAAAAGCATAGATAGTAATGGATTTGGTCTGGTTTACGGAAGCGACGTAGGCATTGTATTCTACTTCCGCTCTTATACCCTTGGTGGAGGCGGCATTGACATTACCGGCGAGCCAGCCTGTATTCGGAGTGGTTATCTGCGCGGTAATATCGTTTCCCGGGGCGGCCGACTGGTCGTAATAAGTAATGAACCATCCTGCGCCACTTGTTCCACTCGCAGTCATGGAGAATGTATCCGCAAGCGAGGTCTCGTTTTCCAAGGTAAAATAATAAGTAACCACCGTGGAACCGGCGGTAAGCGTGCTGGTTATTTGCGCTGTAGGCGCATAGCTATCCTTACCTGTCCAAACCGCGCCATTATCTTTGTTAATCCATAAATCAGGCGATGGCGCCTGTGCTCTAATTCTTGCCGTATCTGTTTCACCCGTTTCTATACGCGTAGCGTATATGTCAAAATTAGCGGTGGCTCCTCTGGCTGCACTCTTCGCCGTTATCAGAACGATCAGTTGCTTGGTTTCGCCGACGTTAAAGTTTCCCGGTAACCAACCGTTTGTAATATCTATTTCTTCCCACGGATCAGGCATATCATTGGCAACAACCGCACCGTCATAGTAATAAGTAATTGTCCACGAACCGACATCACCATCGGTTCCGGTAATCGAATAGCTTGCGCCGCCGGTGGCATAAGTTCCGTCATTTTGTATCCTGTAATAATACGTAACAGTTTGTCCGTTATCAAAAACCTTTGTTTGCATCTGGGTCTCCGGAGTAGCGCTATAGGTGTTATCCGTCACCCATGTACCCCCTGTTGATGCCGAAGAATAAAGGTCGGGCTGGTAATTGGCCGTTTTGGCGACGCATTTAACCACGTCCCGCTTGCTTGCATTAGCGCCGCTGTTTACATATATATATATCTCTTTGGTAACGTTCGTCCCAACCAGGGCAGAATTATAGCTAACTACGGCGGTTATGGTAATGGCGCCTCCGTTAGCGATAATAGACGGCGTGCCGTATCCCCCTCCGGCATAATTGAGCACATTTGCCGTAATATCCGTCATTGTGGAATACGTGTAATACGTTATGAGCCATCCTGAACCTGTTCCCGCGCCGGTCGGGGACGCCGCGGTGATGGAAAAGGTGTCGTTATTAATAGCGTCGTTCTGCAGTGTAATATAATAGGTTACTTCTGACCCGGGAACAACGACATAAGAAGGAACAGTTTGCGTTATTACCTGAGAGGTCGCGGTCGGGGTAAGCGTCGTATCGTAAGTTTCATTCGTATTTCCGTCCTGCCCCGCATTATTGCTTACCATCGCATCGGGCTGCTGGAGCTGTCCGCAAGATGTTATCATCTTTACCGCGTCTTTTTGGGCAGAATTGTTATATGAT
Organism: Candidatus Brocadiia bacterium; assembly: GCA_020051675.1. Lineage (GTDB taxonomy): Bacteria > Planctomycetota > MHYJ01 > JACQXL01 > JACQZI01 > JACQZI01. The sequence goes on along the minus strand of JAGVQN010000085.1, from coordinate 51,505 downwards.
ATGACGGTAAGATAATCGTCCTTAACGTTGCCGGTGGCGCCGATTTGGTTATATATATACGCGGTTAAAACAATATTGCTGCCAACGGCTACCGGAGGGGAAAGCCATTTATTAGCGATTACATCCGAGGTTATATCAACCGTTCCATAATAATACGTTACCCACCATGTACCCCCGGTAACGCCCTGTGAGGCATTCGTGCCGGTTATGGTGAAGTTATCCGTTACGTTGCCGTCATTTTGCAGTTTAATATAATATGAAGCAATTCCGCCGACACTAATAGAGGTGTTTTTAACCTGCGCGGCGGGGATGGTTTCGTCTATGTTGTCGGTTAAGTATTGAGAATCGTCTTCCGTTCCTTTTTTGACCATTGCATCAGCTTTATAAACAGAATTGACAGTCAAAGCAATTTTAACCTGGTCTTGCCTGGATGGCGCCCCGTTGCATTGCCCATATACGATGATGGTGTATGTGCCGGCAACCGCGGTATCGGTCGCGGTCGCTTCAACACGGATTTCCGTCGTGCCGGTTGAAGTTAATACAGGACTAAGCCACCCTAATCCATTAGTCATGTTGGTGGTGATATCCGTATTGCCGGAGTCGTAGTATCTTACCGTCCAGCCTGTCCCGAGCGAAGCGGCTGATGTGCCGGTGACGGTGATTTGGTCGTTCGCCGTACCGTCATTTTGTATCCGGACATAATAAGTAACCATGGTATTCTTGTTTATAGTCGCGGAAAGTTTCTGTTCGGTAGGCGGGTCAAAGGTGTCGTCCGTCGAGTAACTGCCACCTTGCGCTTTTACCGCCAAGTCAGAACGATTGGAATAAATATAAGTAGTGCATTTAACCAAGTCTTGTAATGTTGTTGCCGCTTCATCTTTAGGCCTGGACCAGATTTTCAGCGCCTTTGATGCGCCGGTTACCTGCCCCTGCGGTTCCAAACCAACGGTAAAATCCCACGTTGCAGCATTAGCAAGATTCAATAAAATACCCGGACCTGTTATACCGGAAGTTATATCGCCGCTGATAGCGCTGTAATAAGTCACGAACCATCCTGCCGAGCCGGCATCGCCGGTAACAGAAAAGTTACCAAGCAAGCCGCCGTCATTTTCTATCCTGATATAATATGAGGCGACCAGGGTGTTGACTGTATTGCTAATGATATTTTCGTTCTGCCCGTCCAAGGTATAAATATCGTTACCTGTCCATCCGTCGGCCGGATCTTTCCTTAATTGCAGGTCGGATTTCCAGTCTACCGGCGTAATCCCCACGGGACCTGCGGTAAACTGCGATAGAACCGCTTTATCATGAGGAGCGCTCACCGTAAAATAATTATTATCCACTAAACGTGCGCCGATTGTCACCGGACCGGCCGTCCTTGATATGTCATACGCGACAAAAAACATATTGGTGCCGGTGAGAACGTCCTGCGCCGGGACCAAGGGGATATTTACATACCAACCGGTGAATGAGACTGGGGTAGAAATTAATGTGTCTTTGGTCGGGTCAAAACTATTGCTTGCATCGGTATCCCGGTATATCTTGACGGCGCTGATATCTGAATCGCTGAAAGCGCCTCCGCCGGTCAGCGTCACGGCGACATAAGTGAGCAGGGTTTCACTGCAGACGGCACCGGCAGGCAAAGAAGGCGCGACATTGAATTTTAACATTCCGACATTGGCATCGCCCTGATAGATCGTCCCCGGCATTATTGTTTCTGGGTTAAAAAGGGCGATGGTGCTTTTCCAGATTGCCCGGCTGCTACCGCTTTCCGCATCCTTTGAACCGGGCGCGGTATTGGTATAGTTAGTAAAGGTAATAATCGTCGGGTTGACCCCGTTGTCGGACACGTCGATATCTTTGCCGACCGTATTAGAATCGTCAAATGAACAACCATCGATGGTTTTGCTCTGGCCGTTAACGATATGGAGATGGCGCGCGCCTCCGGTCCCGCTATTCGTAAAAGTAATATTTGCAAAATCAGCTATTGTTCCGCTTGCATTAACCCGCACCCCGGCGCTGTCATGGCCGGAGATAATAACGTTATTAGCATCTATCGTGCCGTATACTTCTATTGATCGAAACCGCGTGGCGCCGGTATATGTCGTCACCTGCGTAGCCTGCGCCAAACCCATCCCACCCTTAAGTTGTAAAACCGAATTGGAATCAATATTAATCAGAGATTCGTTATCCCTGGCGACAATACTGCACGGGCCAAACAAGAGAGACTTCCGGGTATTGGCGTCGCCGGCGCCGGGGTAACTGGCATCCGCATAGTTAAACTTTAGGGGATTGCCAAGGGCTGAAGACGAAAAGTCGCCCCAAATAACGGTCCGGCCGGGAATCTGGTCGTGCATCTGGGAGATTATCCATGCGCCTACAACGGAAGGCAACGCCGCCGGGTCTATTTCATTGGTCGAGCTTAATGCCGTATTGCGCAAAATTAATTCGTGAGCCGTGCCCGGCTGGCAATAAATATCCGCTGTGGTTGACGAGGTAATCACAGAGTTTATTACCATATCCCTGGGCACATCCGTCCCTGATTGGTAAAGCCCCAAGCCGTATTTATTTTTGCTTATCCACATATCGCTCAGGGTCTGGGTGATTGTCCCTCCGTCCAGGATAAGCGCGATGTTGGTCTGCGAATAGACATAGGTTTTTTCTATCGTGGTCAGGTTCGTTCCGCCCATAATCCTGATGCCGTCGTAGTTGTCGTGGACCCAGGAGGCGTTGCCTGCCCCGTCGCGGGCTATCCTGTTGCCGGAACAGCCGTCCAAAACAATACCTGTATAACAATTATAAATATTACAGGCTTCTATCAGCAAGCCTTCCACACCCTGTGCCGGGTTCTGCCCATCCACCGCTTGCGCATATATACCGAACTTGCTTGTTGCCGTGCTGGTCCCAACATAGGAAACCGTTACATATCTTAATAATGTCCCGGACAGGTCTTTTAGATATATGTAAGGCTTATAGGTGCTGGGACCACCGTTTGAAATCTGGCAATCACGGGCATCAGCTGAAGTACCCAATGCTTCAAAATAACCACCTGCATTTACTTCTATCCCATATTGCCCGTCTACGCTTAAGCAGTTAATCCTGGTCAGGGTGTTGTTACCCAGGCGTAATATCCCTGACACGGAAATATTACCGCTTGCGCTCCATTCCTTGCCGGAGGTCTGGTGCTTCAATTCACCGCCTGCCTGAATAGTCGTAGTAATCGTCCGTAAATCGTTATCTATGGTCAGGACGGAAAGGTTTGGCACGGTAATAACCGATTGAGACTGGCATAATCCTATGGTCATACTCTTACTGTTTAAATTTATAGGGTTGCCTGTAAAGATAAAATAATCAGGGAAGCCTACTCCGGACGAAGTAAGTTTTACTGTATTGGTATCATTCGTAACGCTGATTGAAGCGTTATTGGTTATCGTCATTCCGGCCAAGACCTGGAGTGTGGTATTCTGCGCCGCGCCGTTAAGTCCCAAGCCGCCGGAGTTAATTGTAATGTTTCCGGTCTTGACCGTGCCGGTTACGTTTACGGCGTGGTTAATGGTTACATCCGTCCAGTCGGGCGGGACCGAGGCGTTGTTCCATGTCTGCGGTTCCCACCAGTTGCCGTCTTTTGCGGTCGTCCACGCGCCCGTGACAAGCCAGTCCGCATAGCCCTGCTGTTCATAGTCCTTGGTATTCGGGTAATCGTTGCTGTAATTAGTAAAGGTAATATACTGCGCCGCGCCGATATTGGTCCAGACATCATACCAGGCGGAATTATCAAAGGAGCATCCGCTTATGGTTAAGTTGTCGCCGAAGGTGGCGGTGTTATTGAAATAGAGGAACTGGCTGTCTGATTTATAGTTGGCATAAGTGCCGTTGGTCAGGGTAATATTTGCCGCGGGCGAGCGGATTTCCAGCCCGTAATTGGAGTTGGCGGCATCGTATCCGACATTTTCAAACTTATAGCAATTGGCGTTAACCGTTCCGGTAAGAATCATGTTGTAATACAATCCAGCGGACGCCTTGACTGAGGTGATGTTAACGGGCGTGGTGTTCCCGGAAGCCATGTCCAGCGTAGCGCCGGTTTCCAATCTGAAACGTGATGTCCCGCCGTTAAGCCCGCTTGGGCCGGCCATAAAGGTGATGGTCTTGGCGGTATTGGCGTCTAATGCGGTACCTGTATAAGGGTCGGTAAAATTCCAATCCTCTGTACCGGCTGAACGGACATAATCGCCAAAGATACGGATTGCTCCAGCTACCTGGTCGTGCCTATAGGAGATGAGATAGGAACCGGCTTTCACAGCGGTTGGGTTTAGCCAAACCACTTCATTCGTGCTATTGAAAAGACAATTCTGGAAGACGGCATAAGTAATATCAGAAGCGGTTGTAGACAGCCTCACATCACCTATGCTATTGGCAGTGGGGTTACCAAACTGGATATTAGTAAATGTACTTGGTGTATAGACCCCGTTATATTGTGTATTAATTATTGTTACACCATACATGGTATTACCGTAAGATGAACCGCCTGTCCACGTGTTATCACCACAGCAATTCTCGTATAACCCGCCGCTATAGTTATTATGCACGGTATTGTTAGTAAAGGTATTCTTATTACTATAGCCAACCAAAAGCCCCCATCCATTATTATAGAATTCACTATTAGTTACGGTATTGAAGGTATTGCCCGCGAAAGAAGAAGCCCACAAATATACCCCAACCCAACTGTTATTGTAAACATTGCAGTTGGTAATAGATGCGTTGGTGATGGCATTACTCATAAACCCGGCGTAAGAGTGATGCAGGTTGCAGGAGTCAATCGTAAGTCCTTGTCCTGCGACGGCATTATTAACATTTTCAACGAATAATCCGTCTTTTGTATAAGGCGACCCTTGGTTATATCCCAACTCATAAATCTCGCAGTTCTGGAATTTGGAAAGCGAGCCTGCCATGCAATATATATACGAGCGGAAAGAAGACGCAGAGGTAATCCGGCAGTCGCGGTCGCCGGCCGCTGTTCCGGTGGCGGTCAAAGTGCCCAGCGAATCCACAATCAGGCCGTATTGCCCGTTAGAGCCGCATAGAATCTTGAGCCCGGTTTCAGGCTTGAGTTGCAAAGTGCCGGCGGTGGCGGCTGTGCCGACGTATATATCGCCCAGCGCGGTCCAGGAAATAGAAGTCCCGCCGCCGTCAAGCGTCAGGTTACTGTCATTCGTGACGGTTACGGTCTGGGTCTGCATATTGCCGCTAAAAGTAATACCTACGGCCGCGCTTGGATTCATCGCTCGCTGATAATCTATCCCCGCAAGAACCAGGTTTAACCCGGCTAACCAGGTTAAATCATTCCCTTTATATATCACCATGCTTGGATTAGTTAAGGTTTGCGCCGTAATGGTCACCGGATTCACGTTACTCTGGAAATTAATCGTGCCGGTATTTGATATAATCCCGCCATTTTTTATTATCAATGAACGGGCCGCAACAGTAGGGTTGAATCTTAGCACACCGGCATCGCTGACCGTCAGGTTCGTGCAGGAAACCGTGCCGGGCGCGGTAGAGATTGTTACGGTATACGCCGTAATGACCACGTTATCATTAATGGTCGGCGGTCCGACATTGCTTGGGCCACCGGGACTTAAACTCCAGGTAAGCGGATTATCCCACGTAAAGGTAGCAACCGCGTAATAGGTCTTTCCCGGATTTGACCATGCCACTGTCCCGCCAGTTGGCTCGTTTTCATCCGCTGTATTTGCACGGGAATTGATAAAATTAGTGAATGTAATATTAGTATTATTATCCACCCGGACATCATACGTCGCCGAGGTATCAAATGTCGTGTAACTGCGGGTAATGACATTACCGCCTTCCTGCAGGGCAATGTGCCGGGTCGCGCCGGCAAAAGTATTCTTAAAAGTGCAGTAATCCAGTGAAAGATAACCGCCAACAGAAGTAGGGGCAAGATATCCGGTGGAAGAAATTAATGTGCCGCTGATATTCTGGAATTCCGCGGCATAGGCGGAAAACTTGCAGGCCTTTAGCCCGCTTCCTTCGATTAAAATAGAGTAGGTGTTATCGCCGACTGAACGGACTAAAACCGGCGCCCAGTTAGGCGTGGTGATGCCGACGAATTCTATCCCGGCGCCGTTTTGCAGTGTGCCGGTCCTGAAACGGCTGACGCCCCTGGTCCCATACGTAGTGCCTCCGACTGGCGCCATTGCCGCCGCGCACGGCCCGAATTCAACTATCTTCTGGATATTGGCATCGTTGGTCACGCCGGCAACCAAAGCCGTATCGTATCTTATCAGGATAAGCTGTCCGGCGTCGGTCGGGCGCCAGTCGCCCCAGACCCTGACCAACCCCGGGACATTATCGTGCCTGTAAGAAACGATGCGGTCGTCGTTAGAATCTATATTGGTGGCTTCCACTTCGGTCGGGCTTGCCAGAACGCAATTTTCCAGCCTAAGCCCGCAGTTAGTAACACTCACTCCAAAGCCGACATCGGCAACAGAATTCTGCCCGAGCGTTCCCAGGCTGCAATCCCTGAAAATCTGCTCCACGGTATTAGCGCCCGTTCCGCTAACACCTGTGGCGGTAATCCCGTAACGGCAATTGTAAATCGTGGTGTTACTAATCGGAAAAGAAGAAAAACAATTATCGGCGGCTGTAGTGTACAACCCTATCCCGTATCCGTTCGTTCCTGAAGTTGAATTATAAATAGTATTATTACCTATTTGATGATTATTGCTACCGGCCTGGCTGTTTCCTACCTTGATTCCCCATTCCGGGCAATTGTAGATGGTGTTAGCGCTTATTATGTTGCCGGTACAAGTAGCGAGCCAGATACCGCCATAATTTCCGTCGCGGATGGTGCAGTTTTTAATGGTTAATCCTTCATTCCCTGCGCCCATACTAAGGCTGGCATTCCCATCTACCGATGCCGCATATATACCTGAGGTTGTAGTGGCGGAAGACGAGCCAAATCCGGTGATAGAGCAATAATCAAACAGGCAGTTTGAGGCATCCTGTAAATAAATATACGGATAATACGTGCCTGATTTATTGATATAGACAAAATTTCCCGCGGAGCCGGTGGCAGAAACGCAGCCGGTTCCATAGACGCTTATCCCGTATTGCCCGTTTGCCGAAGCGCCGCCGGGCATATTAAGAATCGAACCGGGCGATAAATCCACCCGCCCGGAAATATTAAACATGCCGCCGTTGCAGTTGATGGTACCGCCGCCGGTAATCCAGCTGCCGGAACTGGTCGAGATGCCGGCGCCGGCGGTCAAAGAATTTCCGCCCATATTAAGAGTGGAGATAACGTTAATCTGGCCGGTTGAAATAAGATAACCGCTAAGATTGACGTTACTTCCAACCGTGAAAGCGCCGATAGTAAGATTGCCGAATTTGCCGACCTGGAAAGTAGCAGGGGTCGTATTAAGGGTAAAAGGATAGGAAAAATTAGTAAATCCGCAGGTGCCGTTCCAGCTCGCACCCGCTATCGTAAAACTTGCAAGTCCGTTTGAAGTGAGTTCTGCCAATCCGCCCGCGCCGTTTACCACAAACGTCCCGTTATTGACAATCTGCGAACCGCTATCAATAGTAAGCGAAGCGGGACCCATTATCGTCAGGGTTTTTGTTGCATTTACCGTAACATTACCGCATTTGACATTGCCGTTAATCGTTACGGTATGCTTTACGGTCGCGGTATCACCGGTATCGGGCACGCCTATCGGATCCCAGGTATTCTGGTCGCTCCAAACGCCGTCTTTAACCGATTCGAACTGCGCCTTTTTGACAATCGGGGGCGGCTCGGATTCAAAGGCAAAAACGGTTGACGGAATGAGGATAATCACGGCTAAAAAGGCTAATAATAGGGCGCTGTTTTTCATTATCGTTCTCTTTCTAAATAAATATACATATATATCAATTTAAGATATAGCAAAAAGCGTGCCAAGTAAGTAAATTTATTAGTTAATTAAGTTAATTAGTTAATCATATCTAACTCATTATAAACAAAGGCGTTAGACACAAATCTATACGTTACTAAACGGTAATGAATGTTACCAAAAGGAAACGTTTTTGTCAATAATTAATATATTAATGTTTACAGATTTTATTATTACTGAAATGTAACAAAATTACCGTTTGGTAACAAAACAAAGGGATATTGACAACATAAAGAAGCCGCCCCCCTATACCCTACCCCCCCGACCCCTACACACCCATGGAAAATAGGCTATTACTAATATCCTCATTACCTATTACTAATATCTGCATACCCTATTACTAATACCTACATACCCTATTACTAATATCTGCATACCCTATTACTAACATCCGCATACCCTATTACTGACATCTGCATACCCTATTACTAACATCTACATACCCTATTACTAATATCTGCATCCCCTATTACTAATATCTGCATACCCTATTACTAACATCCGCATACCCTATTACTGACATCTGCATACCCTATTACTAATATCTGCATACCATCCGGGGGTCAAAAAAAGAGCCTGCGGACAGGCTCGATAATAGCCTGTACGGGCAGAATGAGGCTTTCGGGAAAGACGCAGAAATCTGATATTCTGTTACTCCCGGCTGCTGGCGAGGCTCTCGCCTCGTCTCGGCGGAGCGGGCACCTCTGGCGGCTGATACTCTGCTATCCTGATACTCTTTTTAAGGCAACAGGCAGGTATTCCAAAATATCCGTCGCGATAAGCGAAATCTCACCCTTGTCTTTGGCGGCTAAATCGCCGGCCAGGCCGTGGATATAAACGCCGAGCTGGGCGGCTTGGAACGGAGTGAGAATTTCGGATTTAACCCTTTGAGCCAGTAGTCCTGCAATGACACCGGTCAAAACATCCCCGCTTCCGCCGGTGGCCATTCCCGGATTGCCGGTTTTATTAATATAGACTTTATTTCCATCCGTAACAACCGTCTGGTATCCTTTCAATGCAATAATAACTTTGTATCGCTTTGCAAAATCTACAGCAATCTTAACTCTTGAGCTCTTGAACGATTGAACCTTTGAACCTATCAATCTATTCATTTCCCCCGGATGCGGAGTCAGAATAACCGGCACCTTGACTTTCTTTAGAATATTTACATCCTTGCTTAAAGCGTTCAACCCGTCAGCATCAATTACTGTAGGAACTTTTATAATAGGCACTAACGATAAGACTAATTTTACCGTTTGCGGATTTTGGGAAAGACCGGGCCCCAAGGCAATTACGTTAAATTGCGAATTGTTAATTAATTTAAGGATTTCGGGCAAGGCTTTAAGGGAAAGAGACCCTTCTTTGGTTTCCGGAAGCGGATAAGTCATCGGGCAAGCAGTTTTCCTTGCCAGAATCGGCTGCTGGCTTTTCGGCGTGGCAACCGTAACCAACCCGGCGCCTGAACGCAGCGCGCCTTCTGCGGCAAGCCGCGCGGCACCGCTCATCCCGCGGGAACCGGCAACAATAAGAATACGCCCGTAATCGCCCTTATGGCTTTCGCGCTGGCGTTTAGGTAAACGAGGAAAAGTTTTAACAACTTTCATATTGGGAAGTTACAAGTTAACAACCACATAACATCTAACTTGAAACTTTTAACCTGAAACATTATATCATTTCCCCGCATGTAATCTTACCGCCAGCATTTTGGGCAACACCTTTGTATCCAGAATTTTCTTCATCGTTTCTTTGTAATTATACGCCAGCCGGTGGAAAGAAACCTTATTATCTTCCATTATCACATAACAAGCCCGGTTATCATTATCCCGCGGCTGGCCGACCGACCCCGCATTAATTATGCATTTATTCTCATCAAGATTATAAACGCTCTTGATATCAGCCGGACGGTAAAAAGAAACCGATTCGTCCGTATACTGGACAAAGGCACCCGGCTCGTGCGTATGCCCGCAAAAGCATTTATGCCTGACAAGGTTAAAATTATCCTGCATTTTTTCAGCATTGGTTACATCTGAAGGCCTAAGATACTCGCGGACAGGCTCTTTCGGGGAGGCGTGCACATATAAAAAATCATCTTCCTCATGCAAACGGGGCAGTTCCCCGATAAAATTCCACATCATTTCGGTTTCTACCGGGTCATACTTCACTGAGTTTATTTCGTTCCTGGTCCAATCAACCGCCAGGCCCGCTTCGACATTAAAGTTTATCCCGATGTAAAGGACGGCCTCTTCGTGGTTTCCTTTGATACAAACCGAACCGCAATCCTGAATCAGTTTAAGGCACTCGCGCGGGTTGGGACCGTATCCGATAATATCGCCAAGGCATATGATATCCGAAACGCCTTTGGCTTTGATATCATCCAGAACAGCTTTCAGGGCTTCAAGATTCCCGTGTATGTCCGATATTATCGCTCGTTTCATACGGCATAAGAGTTACAAGTTAAAAGTTACAGGTTACAATGTTATTAACCAAGCGACTTATAACTTAAAACCTGTAACTTGTAACATTTTATTTAAACTCCGGCTTCCTTTTTTCCAGAAACGCCGTCAAGCCCTCTTTCATGTCTTCGGTCGCGCAAAGCAACCCGAATAAATTCGCCTCCAGGTTCAATCCATCGTCCAATGTCTGGTTTAGCCCTTTGTTCACCGCTTCCATGGCATACTGAAGCGCTTTTGTTCCTTTGGACATAAGGTTACGGCAGAATTTCTCCGCCTCTTCCAATAATTTATCCTTTGGATAAATCTTGTTTACCAATCCGATCCTGTAAGCCTCTGCCGCATTTATAATATCTCCGGAAAGAATCAATTCCAAAGCCCGCCCTTTGCCGACCAGGCGGCTAAGCCTTTGCGTTCCGCCATAACCGGGGATAATCCCCAGATTCACTTCCGGTTGTCCGAACTTGGCATCCTCCGAAGCAAACCTCACGGTACATGCCAAGGAAAGTTCGCACCCGCCGCCTAAGGCAAATCCGTTAATCGCGGCTACCACCGGTTTTCCCGCATTTTCAATCAGGCTAAAAAGCGCCTGCCCTTTGAGCATCTTTGCCTTGCCGGTAATGGGATTTAACTCGAAAAGCTCTTTTATATCCGCCCCTGCGACGAACGCCTTGTCGCCCGAGCCGGTAATCAATACCGCCTTGACGCTATCGTCTTTCTTTATGCCATAAAAAGCCTCGAACAATTCGTTTATGACGTCATCATTGAGCGCGTTCAGTTTCTGCGGGCGGTTGATAGTAACAAAAGCCAATCCTTCTTTCATTTCGTACATTATGTTCTGATATCCCATACCGTCTCCTTTCCTAATTTTTACAACTAAGGGACGACTATCGCTTCCACGCCTTTTGCCTGGATTTCCTCAGCCTTTTTAAAAGCCGCTTCCCAGGAAGAAAAACTGCCCGCCCATATAAAATAATATTGTTCGCCTCCTATCAACATAATTTTCAAAGAAGTTTTGATGTCTTTTTTCTCGCTCAGCTCTTTTATTTCCTCTTCGGCGTTTTCCTTATCCTGGTATTTGGAAAGCTGGACCACGAAATTATTGGGCGGGAAATAAAGACGTTCCTTGGCCGCTTCGGCATAGCGGCTTTCCGGATGGGATTGTATCAACCGCTTGAAATAATTGATTCCTTCATCCCATCGGCCGCTTCTCATCAAAGCCGTTGCCAGGTTAAAAAGAATTTCGTCTTTGGGTAAGGCGTTTTCGTCCGCGGATAATGCTTTTTTAAAATAACGCGCGGCATGCTCATATTCTCTTTTAAAAAGATAACACCTGCCGATTGCCCCGAAAACCTGCGCCTTTAAAAAAGACCTCTTGGTTTTACCCTCCGCTTTAAGCAAATCGTTCAGCGCTTTATCGTAATCACTCAATGCCAGGCGGCTTAAACCCACCCTCATCCATGCCTCGCCGGCAAAAGCCGAATCTGAATTGTTATTTAAATACACTTGGTAATAGCTTATCGCGGATTCAAAATCTCCTTCATAAAAACTTTTATCCCCCTCTAAGAAATTATTATCCGAAGGATACTCTCCCCGTTTTGGCAGGCTCGGGCAGGCCGAAGCGGTAAAGACTATGCCCAACAAACAAACTATTGCCAAATAGCGATACATTTTAAATATGCCCAAAAGCGGTTACCCCTTTACCTTTGCCCAATCTTTAAGGAAAATCTCTATTCCGTCCTCGGTCAGGGGATGCTTAAACATCTTTTCAAATACCGCGTAAGGAATGGTCGCAATATCCGCACCTGAAAGCGCCGTTTCCACCACGTGCAAAGGATGCCGGATGCTTGCCACGATTATCTCCGTGGAAAATTTGTAATTGAGATAAATCTGCTTAATCTGGCGGACGACATCCATTCCGACGTGCCCCGCATCATCCAGCCGCCCGACAAAGACGCTCATATAAGTCGCTCCGGCTTTGGCAGCCAGTATCGCCTGGAGCGCGCTGAAACACAAAGTAACATTGGTCTTTATCCCCCGGGAAGACAAGCTGTTTGCCGTTTTAAGGCCTTCGGCCGTCATCGGTATTTTCACCACGATATTCTTGGCGATTTTTACGAGGCCCTCCGCCTCTTTAACCATTTCGCCAGCGGTTTTTCCGACCACTTCCGCGCTTACCGGGCCCTTGACTATGGCGCAAATCTCTTTGACCAGTTCTTTAAAGGATTTCTGTTCCTTGGAAATCAAGGTCGGGTTCGTGGTCACTCCGTCCAGAATTCCCATATCCTGCGCCTGCTTGATATCTTTCAGGTTTGCCGTATCCAAAAATATTTTCATATCGCATGCCTCGCTTTTAATTCGATAAAGTTTTACTTCAATTCAGAAATTTTATATTATAGGCGGGAACAAGTCAAGATATACGATTAAGGAGCTTGGCAATGGAAATAAAAATATATTATGAAGATACCGATTGCGGCAATGTGGTTTATTACGCAAACTACCTCAAGTTCTTCGAGCGCGCCCGAACCGATTACATGAACAGGCGCGGGGTGGACCTGAAAGCCTACCACGACAAAGGGGTTTTCTTTATGGTCGCTTCAGCACGCGTTGATTACCGCTCGCCTTCCCACTACGGCGAAACGATTGTGGTTGATACCTGGATATCCAAATTCGGCGGCGCCAGCTTTATCTTCCAGTATAAAATAACCGAGAAAGGATCAGGCCGACTGGTAGTGGAAGGGGAAACCACCATCGTCATGGTTGATACCAAACAGAAACTGAAACGGCTGGATGAGGAAATGGTCAATAAACTTAAGTAGGCAAGCCATTTAAGGTGTTCCTGAAAAACCGAACCACCCTTTCACTCTGCCCATAATATTATCAATAAAATACAGAACTGGCTTGCTTTCCGGCTCGCTTATCATCTTTGCAAAAGGTATCAGGAATATAAATCTTCCGATTGCTGTAAACCAGAATATCCATTTTACAAAATCCAGGGAAAGGAAAACGAAGCCCGGCGGGATTAAATCCGCAATATACCCAATCAGGAACTGCGGAAGCGCGGCAACCAAACTCGTAACTATTGTATATACGGCATAATACATCTCTTTATGGTTTTGGGGCGCATATCCTAACAGCATCTTAAATAGGGCGATTTCCATGCCTGACCACATAAAACCGCTGGAAATGCCGTCCAGATAAATCATAAGGCTAAAGTTAGAGTCTGAAACAATCCAGTATAAGGGATGGAATGACCCGAAAAATATTGCTACCATGATTATCGGCTTGCAACCATAACGATCAATCAGTTTTCCCCAAATTAGTAATCCGAGAATTCGGGAACTATTGTTAACAAACGTATAATATCCTATCGCGGAATAATCCCATTTTATATTATTCATGAGGTATGGCATCCAAAACGGCGACGCAAGGCTGTTAATAACATTCCAGATGCAAATTAATATGATAAAAGTCTTAAATTTCTTATCTGCTAAGGTAATTTTAATGTATTGTAATAACATTAATGGTTTACGCGGATTTTCCGGCGTGGTAAAAGGCGGTTCGGGCTGGCGAATCAAATATATCGTTGATAAAACTGCCGCAAGTACGCCAACTATCGAAAGAACACCAAAACCAATAAACATGAAGGTTTCTTCTCTGGTCAGGCAATCGAATGCCGGTAAAAACCGGCTTATATATTCACCGATCGGTTTTCTATAATCTATAAAATATCCGGCGGGTATTACGATAACCGCGCCGACTATTGTGCAAATCATATTGCGCCTGCTGAAATACCTGCCCCGCAATTGCTTCGGAACCAGGTCGGACATCCACGAAGTCCAGGGATTCCCGGCCATGGCGCCGGTAAGCGCGGCTAAAATATACAGGATAAAGAAAATAGTTAGCGCCTTGCTCTTAATAAAAAGAAAAGGAAGAAATAGCATAAGAAACCAACTGAATCTGGATACGCCCGCGGTGATTACGGAAAGCGGCTTGCGTGAAGATAATGATTGCAGCCAATATGCAATGAAAATTTGTATGACTAACGCCAAAGAAGGCAAAGCGGTCAAAAGCGCAAAGTGAATATTGGTTGCTCCAAGAGTATTAACATAACCGGTAACAAACATGCCACCCACCAGCGTCCCGTGTATGGTGGCGAAGACCCCGTCCCAGATGGATATATTTAATCCCTTACGGCGGTCCGCCGCGGTTATTTCTCTTGTCATAACCAACAATTACCCCAAACATATAGCCCGAGGTTAATTTCCCTTAATTATCTTTACCAACCGGTCCGTTATTTTATCCAGCTTTTCCTTAGTCTTGGCTTCCAAGTTAAGCCTTAAAAGCGGTTCGGTATTGGAAGGCCTTAAGTTCAGCCACCAATCCGGATATTCTATGGTCACACCGTCCAGCGTATCCTGCCTGCCGTCTTTAAACTCGCGGGAAATATTTTCCATAGCGGCATCCTTGTCCTTCACCTTAAAATTCTGCTCGCCCGAGGCAAAATAGCGCCTGAAAGGCTTGATAATCTCCGAAACAGGCTTACCTATGCGCGTCACGGCGTTTATAAAATTGACAAAGGCGACAATCCCGGAATCCGCGAACCAGCGAACCGTTTCCGCGCTCTTAGGGCTAGTATAACTCTGGCGGAAATAATAATGGCCTGACAGCTCCCCGGCAAAAGGCGAATTGTTCTTCCTCATAGTCTCCTTGATAAATGCGTGACCTACCCGATCCCTGATTGGTTTGCCTCCGGCTTTGGCGATTTCCTCTTTGACCGCCCAGCTTGAACGCAGATCATAAACAATCGCCGCACCGGGCTCCGCGGCAATCATCTCCCGCGCAATCAGGGCGGAAACCATGTCGCTCGGAATCCGCTCGGCCTTTTCATCCAGGAACATGCACCGGTCGCCGTCCCCGTCAAAGGCTATCCCGAAATCTGCTTTTTCCTTTAATATCGCTTTCTTGATATCTGCCAGGTTCTCGTCATTCATCGGATTAGGCTCGTGATTCGGGAATCTTCCGTCCGGCTTAAAACATAACGGCGTATAGGTTCCGCCAAAGGCGGATCCGCCTCCGGCGTAAAATTGTTTATTAGGAAATATATCTTCAAATACCGTCCCGACCGCGCCATTGGCTGTATCAACCACAATCTTTGTCGGCTTGGATATCTTGACCAAATTCAGAATAAGCTTTTTATAATCAGCCCTGATATCAAGAGAAACAGTTTTAACTTGGGCCGGTTCGTATTTATATTTCCCCGTAATTTCATCCGCTATTTTCTTTATATCCAGCAATCCCGTTTTCTCTGATAAGGCAATGGCGTTCTCGCGGCAGATTTTGAATCCGTTGTATTCAGGTGGATTGTGTGAGGCGGTCACCATGACCGTTGCCGGAAATTCGTAAACGGCGCTGGCAAAATAGGACATGGGCGTGGTCGCAACTCCGATATCCGTCACCGCGATGTTTTCATCCGCTAACCCCTTGACCAAGGCGTCCCGTATAGAATCAGATGACAAGCGGACATCGCACCCAACAGCAACCTGCTTTACTCTGAAATATCTGGCGATCGCCCGGCCGATGATATATGCCTTAGACTCGTCGAGTTCTGAAGGATATTTTCCGCGGATATCGTATGCTTTAAAAATTCCCATAGCTTTTCTCTCCGTCATTCCGTGCCTGACACGGAATCCCGAATCTTTGCACACTGGATTCCTGCTTACGCAGGAATGACAAAACTCTACGCCTTAACTATCTTCTCTCTCCCTGCCGTCACCTTCGCCGTGGCGTTACGGCTATCTACAACAAGCGCAGAGTTCTTCACAATCCACTGATAATCATAAATCGAATGGTCCGTGGCGATCACCACCGCATCCTGTCTCTTAAGAAGTTCCGCAGTCAGCTCCTGCGACTTAAGCGTAATTTTATGCTGTCGCAAGTGTGGGAACTTCGGGATATATGGGTCGTTGTAAGAAACCTTGGCGCCTTTTTCTCCCAGTATTTCTATCAGGCGGATGGACGGCGATTCGCGCATGTCATCCACATCCTTTTTATAAGCCGCGCCGAGAATAAGTATCCTGGCGCCCTTAATGGATTTGCCTCGCTCGTTTAAGGCATCGATTGTCCTGGTGACCACGTAATAAGGCATATTGGTATTAATCTCTCCGGCCAGTTCGATAAACCGGGTCGGCATTTCATACTGTCGCGCCTTCCAGGTAAGGTAAAACGGGTCTATCGGGATGCAATGACCGCCCAGCCCCGGACCCGGATAAAACGGATGGAACCCGAAGGGTTTCGTGGATGCGGCCCTTATCACTTCCCAGATATCTATGCCCATTCGGTCAAAGAGCATCTTAAGCTCGTTGACCATGGCGATATTGATACAGCGGTAAATATTTTCCAAAAGTTTTGCCGATTCGGCAACGCGCGCGTTGGAGACCGGCACGACGTTTTTGACTACGCTCCCGTATAAAAGCGCGGCAAGCTCTCCGGATTCCCGGTTCACCCCGCCGACAATCTTCGGTATCTTCTCCGTGGAATAAACGGGATTCCCCGGGTCTTCGCGCTCCGGCGAAAATGCCAAGAGGAAATCCTTCCCGAATTTGAGGCCCGATTTCTCCAGTATCGGAAGGACATCTTCGTCCGTCGTCCCCGGATAAGTGGTGCTTTCCAAAACAACCAGATGCCCCTTGCGCAGGTTCTGCGAAATCACCTCGGCGGTCTTAACGATATAAGAAAGGTCCGGCTCGCGCATCTTGGTCAACGGAGTCGGCACGCAGATAATAATGGCATCCGTGGTTTTAAGCTCCTTAAAATTATTGCTGGCCCGGAAACCCTGCCGGAGCATTTCTTTTACGGAATCCGAAGTAATATGTTTAATGTAACTCTTACCCACGTTCAGGTTTTTAATCTTTTCCGTATCGATATCGAATCCGATAACGGCGAATCCGTTCCGGGCAAACAGGCGCGCCAGGGGAAGCCCAACATATCCCATCCCGATAATTCCGACCTTGGCTTTTTTGGACTTGATTAAATCTATCGCCTTTTTCATATCATGCGTCCTTTTTAAGCAAACGCTACTGGTTATAAGTTATTGAAGGAGTATATCAAATAGCCGTCCGAATGCAATAAAATAATAACCGCAACCGCTGATACCATCCGATGTAGCAAAACCGAAAAAACATCAAAGGAGGAAGAAATCCCTGGAAGGGGGCATATTATTCTTTTATAGGAGTCCTATAACGCTTGTATAGGACGAATATAACATTTTGTAAGCAGGAAGGACACTGATTTAACTGGGTGGGATATCTCTTTATAGGGAGGTGTAAATAACCCCCTGCCTAAAAGCGCATTATATTCATTTTAAACCTATGCTTAAATGGATTGGATATGGGGTGATTCATTTCGGAATCACCCCATTATTACTTCTTTTACCGGTTTATTTAATTATCCCCAGCGACTTGCAAACCTTGCCGATTTTGTCAAGCGCGAAGGTCAGTTCCTCTTTTGTGTGCGTCGCCGTAACGATTGTCCTTACCCTGGCTTTTCCCCTTGCAACGGTCGGGAAGACAATGCCCACGCCCAAAACGCCTTCTTCAAAGAGCTTCTTGGCGAGTTCCATGGCTTTCCTTTCTTCGCCCACGATAATCGGCGCAATCGGGGTGACGGTTTCGCCGATATCCAATCCCAACTGCCTTAAACCCTTCTTAAAGAAATCAGCGTTTTCCCAGAGCCTGGCATGTATTTCCGGCTCTGTTTCCAGCACGTCTATTGCCGCGATGCAGGCTGCAGCGACTCCCGGAGGATGCCCTGTGGAGAACAGGAACGGACGCGCCTGGTGAATCAGATATTCGGTCAGGTTCTTGGTCCCGGCGATATAACCGCCCAGACAGCCCAATGCCTTGGAAAGAGTGCCCATATCAATATCCCACTTGCCGTGGAGTCCAAAGTGATCAACCGTTCCGCGCCCGTTTTTGCCGAGGACACCTTCTCCGTGAGCGTCATCAACCATGGTGAACGCGCCGTATTGCTTGGCGAGTTCGTAAATCTTATCCAGCGGGGCGATATCGCCGTCCATGCTGAATACGCCATCGGTAATAATCATGATGCGCGGCGCGCCTTTGCTTTCTTCCAGCACCTTTTTGAGATCAGCCATATCCTTATGCTTAAATATCTTCCTTTTTGCCTTTGTCAAGCGGACTCCATCAATAATACTGGCGTGGTTCAATTCATCGCTGATAACAACATATTCGCCTTCTTCATCTTTATTCAATGGATTGGTAAGAATCGCCTGGATGCTTCCGCGGTTGGCGGCAATGCCCGCGACGAAAGTCAGGGCTGATTCCACTTTCTTGAATTTGGCGAGTTTTTCATCCAGTTCCTTATGGATGGTCATGGTGCCGATAATCGGCCTGACCGCGCCGGCGCCGACTCCCCATTTCTCCGTCGCCTTTATCATGGCTTCCTTCAGTTTGGGATGGGTCGCCAACCCGAGGTAATTATTGGAGGAAAGGTTCACCACCTTTTTGCCGTTGACTATACAGGTAGGCGTCTGAGCGCTTTCCACCACTTTAACGTAATTATAAATGCCTTTTGCCTTGAGGTCGTCCAGGTAGGGCTGTAGGAAATCCAATCCTGCCATATCAATCTCTCCTTTTCTCCCGACGTTACATCGGGGGGATCCCGATGACTATCGGGACTAATTGAATACACAATGTTTCTACAAATTCAGAATAAATAACTATAACTTCGATTTATGGCGTGGTCAAAATAATTTGATATTTATCCGACAGGCTTTTGGCTGTCCAGATACCCCTGCAGTATTATCTGCGCGGCAACGGCGTTAATCCGTTTGCGCTTATCTTTACGATTGAGATTTAATTCACGAAGCCTCTCGGTCGATTCCACGGTGGATAATCTTTCGTCATACGTTTCCACAGAAAGCGACAGTTCCTTCTTTAAGGCCTCGGCGAATTCTAGCACCGCTTTGGCGCGCTCACCCAAAGACCCATCGTATTTATAAGGGATGCCGATGACGATTTTACCGATATTTTCCGACCGGGCGATATCGCTGATTGCGGAAAGCTTTTCGGCGGAGTCTTCGGTTTCTATGACACTATGAGGCAATGCCATGGTTTCTTTCTCTGTGCTAATAGCCAGCCCGACTCTTTTCGTCCCGTAATCAATCCCTAAAATACGCATAAATCAAGCTGTCGTATGCCTATTCATTGCTGAGATTCTTCTTTTATTCTTTCCAATTCTTTGAGGGCATCTTGGGCATCCTGATGCTTAGGGTTAATTTCAAGGACTTTCTTGAAACTATCCTCGGCATTAACGGCATCTCTTTTTTGGACATAGCACAAACCGATACTGAAATAAGCCTCCGTATCTTTGGGATTCAGCTTAACGACTTGGATATAATCGGTAATGGCTTTATCAAATTGCTGGAGGTTTTCATAAGAAAGCCCCCGATTATAATAAGCATCTGTCATATTTGACTTTAATTCGATTGCTTTAGTGTAATTTTCAATCGCTTTGTCGTAATCACCTTTCATATGCAAAGCCGAACCTCGGCATTTATAGACCTCGGCATAATCGGGATTTATTTTCAACGCTTTATCATAACATTCGATGGCTTTATCAAAATTGCCGGACGCCTTATAAACCAGCCCCAATCCCATATAAACGATGGCGGAATCCGGATTAATCTTAATCGCCTGATTATAATCAGCCATGGCATTCTTTAAATCGCCTGTCGTGTAATAATTAAATCCTCGGTTGACATAGGCTTTGTCAAAAGACGGTTCCATTTCTATGGCTTTGGTAAAATCCGCAATGGCGTTAACGTAATCGTTATTTTTCTGGTAAACTATACCGCGGTTAAGGTAAGTCCTGGGATTTTCCGGGTCAAGCTTAATTATTAATTCATAATCATCCAACGCTTTTTCGTAGTCACCCAGCACTTCATAAATTATTCCGCGGTTCATATAAGCTTCCAAGTGTTTCGGATTTATCTTTATATCCTCGGAATAATCGGCGAGCGCTTTAAGGTTATCCCCGTCTTTTTCGTAAGACATCCCGCGGTAAAAATAAACATCCGGATACGTTGGATTAAGCGCGATTACTTTGGTAAAATCCGCAATAGCCGGTTTCCCCTCGCCTTTTCCGGCAAGATAAACATACCCTCGCTGGTAATAAGCATCTATATAATTCAAATCCAGTTCAATGGCTTTACTGTATTCGACGATCGCTTCATCCGCCTTCTTCATTTCGCTGTAAGCTTCTCCCATATAGTAATGGCATTTCGGCGACTTCTGGTCTAACTGGGTTGCCTTATTGGCATCCGCAAAGGCCGCTTCCTGATACTTTTTCTTTTCATCTTTCTTTTTATCTTCGGTTTTACTTCCTTTTAACATATACGCTATGCTCCGCTCTAAATAAGCGTCCGCATGATTGGGATTAAGTTCGATTGCCTTATTGAAATTATCAATCGCCATATCGGCGTTTTGCTGATTAAGGCATTTCAACCCTTCCTGGAAATAATTGTCCGCCTTTTTTATACTGCCTGAAGAAGCGCATCCTGCCGCTAAAACAGCCCCAATTACCAAGCCCATGAGCATTCCCATATATATCTTCATCATATTTCCCTTTCTTTCTATAAGACGAAAAAGCACCCCCTACAGGAACTCCCTGTAATCGGGTGTCCCCGAATCCCATTTCAACGGGAGGAGTGAGACATATCTTACTTTAATTGACTTTAGAAATCAAATAAAAGTCGCCTGAAAACCATATATGTATCCACCGATACACAGTGCAAAGCTTCCCTTTAGGGGCAGATGGACACTGATATAAATAAATCCGAGTTTATCGGTGTGCGTCTGTAGTTGCTTAAATCTCCTTGTTTGACAACTCCGTTTTTACTTTACAATTACGCCTATTCTGATATAAATTATCCCGATATGGCTAAATTTTATATCACCACCCCGATATATTATGTAAACGCGGAGCCGCACATCGGCACGGCATACACGACCATTGCCGGAGACGTCCTGGCGCGCTACCACCGGATGAAGGGCGACGAGGTTTTCTACCTGACCGGGACGGACGAGCACGGGCAGAAAATCGCCCGCGCTGCCAAGGAAAAAGGCATCACCCCCAAGGAGCTCGTGGATACGCTCGTGCCCAAATACCAGGCGGTCTGGAAGATACTCAATATCACCAACGATGGATTTATCCGCACAACCGACCCGAAGCATGAAGCGGCTGTCCAAACGCTCTTCAGGAAGATTTCCGCTTCCGGCGATATCTACAAAGGCAAATACGCCGGCTGGTATTGCGTCCCGTGCGAACGCTATCTTTTAAAGGATGAGCTGAAAGAACAGGCCGGATTGGCCGTGCCCTTATGCCCGATTTGCAAGCGCCCTGCCGAGCATACCGAAGAAACCAACTATTTCTTCAGGCTTTCCAAATACCAGCAGAAACTCCTGGAATATTTCAAGGCGCATCCTGATTTCGTCCTGCCCAAGAGCAGGTATAATGAAATAATTTACCGGCTGGAAACGGGAATCGACGATATCTCAATCAGCCGCTCGGCATTCGACTGGGGAGTGAACATGCCGGAGCTGCCTTCTTCCCGACCGGAGGGTCGGGACGTCGCTGCCCCGCTCCACTCCGTTTCGGGCCTGCCTGACGGCAAGGCAGGGGCACCCGATAATCGGGCGTCCTCGAATGGGACGGCTCCGCAGGTCATCTGGGTCTGGTTTGACGCGCTGATTAACTACATCTCGGCAATCGGCTATCCGGCTGACGAGAAGCAATTCAGGAAACTCTGGCCGGCGGAGATTCACCTTATCGCCAAGGATATCCTCTGGTTCCACACGGTCATCTGGCCAGCGATGCTCTTTTCCGCCGGGGTCGAGCCGCCCAAACAGGTCTTTGCCCACGGCTGGTGGACGATGAACTCGGAAAAGATATCCAAATCCAAGGGCAACGTCGTTTACCCGCAGGATGTGGTCGATAAATTCGGAGTTGATGGGGTTAGATATTTTCTCCTCCGCGAAGTGCCGTTTGGGCTGGACGGAGATTTCTCATACCCGGCTTTAATGGGACGCTATAATAACGATTTAGGGAACGATTTGGGCAATCTCCTTTTGCGGACGCTCACCATGATAGAGAAATATTTCCAGGGAGAAATCCCGTACTTTCCTGATACAGCGGATTCAAAAGAGCTTAAGGAAATGCTTGAGGACTTGAAGGTAAGCGTGGATAAGGAACTGGGCAAACTCCAGTTCAGCGCGGCGCTGGAAAGAATCTGGGAAGTGGTGAAACGCGCCAATAAGTTTATAGAAGAGGCCAAGCCCTGGTCGCTGGCAAAGCAGGACCCAGAACGCCTGAAACCGGTTTTATATACGCTGGTCGAGACTATCCGCATCATCGCGGTCTGGATTTCGCCCTTTATGCCGCAAACCGCGGATGCGATATTATTACAACTGGGCATCGGTAATGGAAAAACAGATGGCGCCCCCGACATTTTCGGGGGACTCCCTATCGTCCCGCGGAGCGTAGCGGAGCGGGGCTTTAATATACCGGAACATCTAAAGATGCCCAAGGCGCTTGAATGGGGACAGGTGAAGGGGAAGGTTGCCAAATCAAAACCCCTGTTCCCGCGGATTGAGGATAAATAGAATTACGACCACAGAGGTCACAGAGATTAGAAGATTCTATGGAATATAAAACTATCTCTCTTCCCTACGGCAAAAGCCAAATCAGGCTCAAGATTCCCGGCCATATAAAATTCAAGGTTCTGGATATAAAGAAAACGCCGCCGGTCAGTAATTTCAAACAATCCCTAAACAAGGCGCTGGATAAACCCATCAATGCATTGCCTTTCAACCGCAATTTTAGGAAGGGCGATAAGGTAACAATCGCCATCCCGGATAAAAGCCGCAGGGGATATTCCCAGCCGGTTCTGGAAATTCTCGCCACACGGCTTAAGGCGTGCGGGATTCCAGCATCCGATATCACCATCATCATCACACGCGGCACACATCCTTCCCATTCAAAAGCGGAACTCAAAGCGCTGGTGGGAGAAAAGATTTACAAGACATTTAAAATAGTCGACCACGACTGCCGCGACCTTCGGCAGCTCGAATATGTCGGCCGGACTTCTCGCGGGACCGAAGCCTCTTTAAACCGCGCGATAACCGAAGCGGATAAGATAATCACCTGCGGGGTGATACAGTTCCATTACTTTGCCGGATTTTCAGGCGGCCGGAAACTGATTACGCCCGGATGCGCGGACTATAATACCGTTCTCCATAACCATAGCCTGGTGTTCAATCAGAAACCGAAGGCGGGGAAAAACCCGCATGCCGAGCTTGGGAAACTCTCCAAAAACCCGGTGCACGAGGACCTTATGGAAATCATAAAGCTCCTGAAAGAAAGGGGCAAGACCATCTTCTCCATAGATATGGTTTTGAATTCAGAGCGGGAGGTTTCGCACTTCTTCTGCGGCGATATAAGAAAAGCTCATGAAAAAGGCTGCACCCTAGTAAAAAGAACCTATACAAGGAATCTTGCCAGGCCGGCCGATTTCATTATCGCCTCTGCCGGCGGATTCCCTTCGGACATCACCTTTATCCAAACCCATAAAACCATCGAGCACGCTTCCAAGGGATTAAAGAAGAAAGGGAGCATGCTGGTTTTAGGCGAATGCGCCCAAGGAATCGGCTCGGACACATTCCTGCCGTGGCTGAAGTATAAGAATCTTGCTGAATTAGAGAAAAAATTAAGGCGTAATTTCGCGATAAACGGCCACACCGCTTTATGCACCCTTATCAAGGCACGTGATTATAATATTTACATGAAAACCGCGCTGAGCGATAAGATGGTTCAGGATATGGAAATAAATCTTGTTAAAGATGTGCAGGAGACATTAGACAAGATATTGGAATCCTTACGACCAAGAGCATCGGTTGTAATCATTCCGCAGGGATTTAATTTAGTGCCGGTATTGAAATGATTCTTTCTGTAAGAAAACAGGAAGGCGTGAATTATGAAGAAGTTATTAACACTTTGCATATTTTGCACTCTTTTTATTGTAACAGTAATTTTCATAGGCCGCACATCAGAAACAGAAATACCCAAAGGTTTAGAATGGATTAATGAGTATAAAATAAACAAAACCATTCTCCTTCTCAGGGACGAGGGTGAAATGGAAAAACAACGCATAACATCACCTGACGCTCATTATACACTTTATCAAAAAGAAAACCCTAATCCGATAAAAGAATATCCCGATGACTTTCAAATCTGGCTTATGGATATAAAAACTAACCACATAGATCAATTGGTTTATGAATACAAAAGATCATGTTATGTATTATGGTCGCCGGATAGTCGCAAAATAATTATAAATGACCATGCGGGAAGTGATTTAGCTACGACAAGCATTTTTATGATAAATGAAACAGATGGGACTATTTCGGAAATCGGAACTGGACTTTACGGACATATATCTGACATGTTTTTTGATATTACGAAAGATATATGGAAAAACAATACATATAACGACAAGTATCCCTATGACCATTATTACATGGATGCCATCGGCTGGTCACCGAATTCTTCAGAAGTACTGGTTAAAGCTTGGGGACATACTCATAGCTGTTCAGGCGGACCTTGTTATTTTATCTATTCCCTCAAAGATAATAAAGTCACTCACCATCTAAAATTCTTTAGGAGAATAGAGGAAGAGAAATAATTCTCTTGTGCCCTCTGCGGTGAATAATTACCCGTTATTTCTTTTCCGCGGCCATGACCGCCGCGCCTAACGCGCCGACGTATTCGGGCTCTTCGGGAATGAGGAGGTTTTCCACTTCCAAACTTTTCTTAAGAGATTCGACAAAGCCTTTGTTCCGGGAAACGCCCCCGATAAGCACGACGTCTTTTTCTATCCCGATACGGCGCACCATTGATGTAATGCGGCTGGCAATGGCATCGTGAACCGCACGGGCGATATCCGCCTTAGGGGTTTTGGCGTGGACCAGAGAGACGACTTCAGATTCGGCAAAGACCGCACACTGGGCATTCATCGCCACGGCCTGCTGTGACTGCATGGAAAGGTTTCCGATTTCCTCTGTCTTCACTTCCAAAGCGCGAGCCATGGCCTCGGTAAATGAGCCGGCGCCTGCCGCGCATTTCTCATTCACCGCGAAATCTATGACCTTGCCGGTGGCATCGCACTTTATGCCACGCCCTTCTTCGGCACCGACATCGACCACGGTCCGGGCCGTCGGGTAAAGGGTGACCGCGCCGCGCGAATCGGCGGTCACTTCGGTCACTTCCGCGTCGGCTGAAATAGGCGGATGCATATAGACTTCCTTTTTGCCGATTCCGGTAACCGTGATTCTTTCAATATCGTTCCTGGTTACCTTTGCCGCGGAGAGCGCTTCGGCAAATGCCTTTTCGGCCGAGGCGCGCTGGTCGAATCCGCCCAGAATCATGGATTTCCCGATAATCTTTTTATCTTTAAGGATGACAATCTTAATGGTTTTGGCTCCCATATCAACGCCGGCGGTAATCATGTTTGCTCCTTTCGTGAAATAAAATGTTACCTAATAAGGGTACCCCGCTTTGCGGGGTTACTATAAGTTACAAAAGGTTACTGTAACATTATGTAACATCTTTGTAATCTTCTGCAACTCCTCAGTCCTCCAGTTTCTTTAGGTTCAATGTTTCCATGAATGTATCGATTCTGGTCATGGTGCGCGCTTCGTCGAATTCCCTTTCATCGCCCATGTTGCCTTCAAAGGTCATTACCGGGAATCCGGCTTTTTGCAGGGCTAATCTATTTTCAGCAATACCAAGTGATAAGCCTTCACAGCCCCTATTATAATGTAACATTACGCCGTTAAGCTTCCATTCCTTGGCGATGCGTATCATCATATCGCTCTTTAATGCCGGCGAATAGAAATGCTGCCATTCCGGCTTGGCAAGATTCCATTCAGCCAGAATCCTTAAAGCCTGGTCACGCGTCTTTATCTTGATGCCTTTTTGCTGGGGAGTGGTCTTGGCGCCCCAAGTGCCGTCCGGTTTTTCTTCCCAGAGGCCGATAAGCCCGAAGGTATAAAGCGAGCCGATGGAGACGCAGCCGAACTTTTCCAGATACCTGAATACCTTGAGGAACGCCCAAGGCGGCTGGGTATCGCTCATCACCCGGCAACGCTCGTTCGGAACGGCGGCGATGCCCCGTTTCACGCGGTCTTTTACCTCGTCCCGCAGTTCTTCATAATAATCCGCCACTATTTTGTGGTGTTTCATCAATGTGCCTAATACATATAATGAATACATGGTCTTTTCATCCAGCGGAGCCGGCACGGTTTTATTCAAGACGCATACTTCCGCCCAGGCGGAGGTCGCCCGGCATTCGTTATAAACCGCATCGATTAGTTTTTCATCGTTATATTTGCGCTTGGTGGTTTTTTCCAGGAAGGCGATGCCTTCATGCATCTGGTTAACCACGTAATTAAGCCTGTTTTCCGTTACGGCATTTTCCGGACCGACCGCAACATCAACGCAGAATGTCGGGATGCCGCCTTCCAGGTCGCTGGCCACCTGGTACCATTTGGCATGGCTGCAGCAGATATGGTCCTGCCACATAAAATCGGGCTTGGGGAATTTTCCGCCGAAGGCGTATTCATCCAACAATATCGAGCCCCAATAACTGCGCATGTAGGAGCAAAGGTCACGGGCGAACCCGTATTTTTCCGTGGCTTCCTGGCAACGGACGGCGAAATCCTTGTTCCAGGCGATTGATGCGCCGTAAGGCTCTCCGGTTATCGGGTAGACATCATCTCCCAATCCCGCCGGAATCGCGCCGAAGGACCAGGCGCCGCCTGCCCACCTGAGGCCGCCTTTATCATGCGCTTTAGCGTAATTCTTGTAATAATTTGTCCTGATTTCTTTTGCCTTATCCCATGATTTCAATTGCTCGGTCGGATATTTGTTCATATTTTGCTCCTAATCTAAAATACATGTAGGACAATGATTTTAATTTACATATATCAGGTTGTCAATAAAAACAATCAACATAGTCCTGACGGACAAAGAATATCAGTGTATCAGTTCATCAGATTATCAGATGTGATTAAAAATCTAATGCTCCGGCAACCTGGTATTCTGATACCCTAACGTTCTGTTGCCTTTTCCCAAACATCATAACTATTTTGATGGTATAGGGCTATAGCCCTAACCACTGCGAAAAGTTATCCCGACACCCTATGTCGGGATTTTCTTGCATTTCCATTGCCAGGTGTTATAGTTATGGCATGAAAACCATGGAAAAAGAAATACGCTCATTCAGCAAAGTAAGTCTTGGTTCGGGGATTAACCTGTACCTGTGCCCGACAGACCAGTTTAAAACTGTTTACCTAAAGCTCTTTATCCACACCCCGCTGGATGAAAACGTTACCGCTAATTCCCTCTTGACCAGCGTTCTTCTGCGCGGGTGCAGGAAATATCCGAACATGCGAAAAATCGTGGCGTATCTCGATTCGCTTTACGGGGCAAGCTTCGGGAGCGATGTCAGTAAAATCGGAGAACGCCACCTTTTGGAATTCCACTTTGAAGGCGTGGCTGACCGGTTCCTGCCGGAAAAGGCGCATGTCTTGGAAAACGGGTTGGCATTCTTAAAAAGGCTTCTTGCCGAGCCACTGGTAAAGAATAAAGGGCTTCCGGCGGATTACGTGGCGCAGGAAAAGCGCAACCTCCGGAATGAAATAAGCGGGCTGAAGGATAACAAAATCGCCTACGCCCACCAACGCTGCGTGGAGGAAATGTGCCACTCCGAGCCTTACCGCATCTATGATGAAGGAAGAATCGAGGATATCGATTGTCTGAACGGCGAGGCGCTATTGAAGCGGCTCCAAGCGGTTATTTATAAATATCCGATAGATATTTTTATCCACGGAACGTTCAGCCCGGATAAGATAGAAAAATCCGTTCGGCGGATATTTTCCGTAAAGCGCGACAAAACAATCGCCGAAGTGCCGGCGACATTCGTCAATAAAAAGGTTGACAAGGAAAATATCGTCCGGGAAAAGGCGGAAGATTCCGAGCAGGCCAAACTGGTCATGGGCTTCCGCACCTACACCACCTGGAGCGACGAGGATGTTTTCCCGATGATGATATTTAACGGGGTGCTCGGTGCGTTCCCCCATTCCAAACTATTCCTGAATGTCCGCGAGAAAGCGGGACTGGCTTATTACGCCTCTTCGTCTCTGGAACGCAATAAGGGTTTGATGTTCGTCCAGGCGGGCATCGGGGCGGATAAATTCGAGCCGGCGGTCAATATCATCAAGGAACAGGTTAACGAGATCAAAAAAGGCAACGTCTCTGACGATGAGATGTCTGCAACCATTAAGTCCATTGACGACCGTTATAAAACCATCCGCGACATGCCGTTTTCTTATATAGGGTATACGCTGGAACAACTTATCAACCAGCGGACGGATTCTCTGGAAACACTAAGGGAAAAGTTACGATCGGTTACCAAGAAAGACGTTATCCGCATGGCGGATAAGATAAAGCTGGACACGGTGTACTTCTTGGCAAAGTAGAGGGAAAACGAGTTGCAGGATGTTACAGAAGGTTACCCCGCCAACAGGCAAGGGCGGTAACTTCTTATAACCTCTTGTAACCCCGCAAAGCGGGGTAACCTTTTAAGCAACATTATATATGCCTCCTGACATTAAATCAACGCTCCGCTCCGAAGACCTGATTTCACTCATTGATATTTCCAAGGCAATGGTCGCAGAACCCAATATGGACAAACTGCTTAATTTTATCCTGGATAAGGCGACCGAGGTGCTGAAGGCCGAACGCAGTTCCTTATTTATGTATAACCCGGAAACCAACCAGATGGAAAGCCGGATTGCCCAGAAATCCGATATCAAGATAACCGTCCCGATGGGCAAGGGGATCGTCGGGCACACCGCCCAGGAAAAGAAAAGCGTAATCTGCCCGGATACATACAACGACCCGCACTTTATGCAGTTGATAGATAAGATGACCGGCTACAAGACGCGTAATATACTTTCCACCCCGCTTATCACCCCGGAAGGCGATTTGATAGGCGTGATTGAAGTGTTGAATAAAATAGAAGCGCCCAATAAATCCGAAACCTTCTCGGATTACGATGTTAATCTCGTCGAGGCGTTTGCCTCTTACGCGACGATTGCCATCAGAAACGCCGCCCAGCGCGCTGAAATACATCTCTTGAATAAACAACTGAGTGACAAGCTGGAAACGATAGAAAAAGAACTGCAGGTAAAATATCAATACGGCAATATCATCGGCCAGAGCCCGAAGATGCAGGAAATCTACCGCCTGCTGGAAAAGGCCAAGGACACCTCTTTCGCGGTTTTGATACAGGGCGAAAGCGGCACCGGGAAGGAGCTCATCGCCCGGGCGATACACTTTAACGGGCCGCGCGCCGGGGAAAAATTCCTTTCGCAGAATTGCACGGCGATTCCGGAATCGCTCCTGGAAGCCGAGCTTTTCGGATATGCCAAAGGCGCTTTTACAGGCGCCAACCAGGACCGGAAAGGGCTTTTCGCGCTGGCTGATAAGGGAACCCTTTTCCTGGATGAAATCGCCGATATGAGCCCGGAGATGCAGAAGAAACTACTGCGCGTCATACAGGAAGGTGAACTGAGGCCAATCGGCGGAAAAGATATTATCAAGGTGGATGTGCGCCTGGTAACCGCGAGCAACAAGGATATCCGCGAACTCGTCCAGCAGAAGAAATTCCGCGAAGACCTTTTCTACCGGCTGAATGTAATACCGATTACCCTTCCTCCTTTAAAGGAGCGAAAAGATGATATCCCGCTATTGGCAAGCCACTTCCTGGATAAGATTGCCAAGGAGACTAATTCCGCAAGGAAAGAGCTCGATAAAGAGGCGCTGAAGATATTTATTTCCTATAACTGGCCCGGCAACGTGCGCGAGCTGGAAAACGAGATTAAGCGGATGACCGTCCTGTGCGATGAGACGTTGAAGGCGCAGGATATCTCGCCCCATATACTCAACACCACGACAAAGATATCCATCGCCGGCGCGGCCGGGGAAAGCCTGACCCAATCCAAGATACTGAAGGAAGGCAGGAAGGAAATAGAAAAGCACATTATCACCCGGGCGCTTGAGGAAAACGGCTGGAACATCACCAAAGCCGCCGAGTATCTGAAGATGCTCAGGCCCAACCTTTCCGCCAAGATGAAACAGCTGGGCATCGAAAAACCGCCATTGCAATGAAGCTCCCTGCGCCAAGAGCGTAGGGTATCTTAAGCGGAATTTATCCTAAGCCAACCATCCTTCGTCCCGAAATTACACTAATTCTATTCCGTAAGGAAACTGCATCCTGATATATTGTGGTTTGCCAACCTGCGCTATCGCAAGGTCATCACGCCGGACGGGCATTCGGCACTGGCTATTGAACACAAGGACTACCAAGGATTGCCCAAAGAAGAATACATTTACTGGTCCGGATTCCTGATTCCGGATAGGCCCGGTAAGAATCGCTAAAGACAGAAGAGTTTAACAGGACAAGTGAAGCTCCACCCCGACGCCGCCTTGCCAGCGGGGCAATCCCCTTTTGTTTTACCTGTAATTAGCCAGCGCGGTGCGGATTTTCTTCTCATCCACCTTATTAATAAAAGTGCCCAATCTTTTCTTCCTCCGCCAGTTGCCGTTTTTAGAGGAGAGCATATGGCGCTTGCCCATGCCGAAACGCTTTACCTTGCCGCTTTTGGTCACTCGGACCCGCTTGGCAATGGACTTGCATGATTTCATTTTAGGCATAATTCTTTTTCTCTTTCTTGCCTTTCGGCAGATACAATACTTTTATTTTGTAATTATTTAGCCATCCAAAACAACTCCCCTTTGTTTCCCGATGGATAACCCAAAGAAGTTGCCCTCGGGATCCCGCTTCGGCGGGAAAGGGGGACTTTATTCATCTAATATATCACTTTACTTTAACGGGGCCAACATCATGGAAAACCTGGAGCCGCGCCTGGTTATCGGCGTATCAATTTTGCCGACATTAACGGTTTCTTTGATAAACCGATCCATTAATTTATCGCCCAACTCGCGGTGCGCCATTTCCCTGCCTCGGAACACCATGCAAACAATGACCTTATCTCCTTTTTTAAGGAATTCCTTAGTGTGATTAAGCTTCACCATAAAATCATGCTCTTCGGTTCTCGGATGGAGCCTGATTTCTTTTATCTGCATCCTATGCTGTTTCTTTTTCGCCTGCTGAAGCTTTTTATGCTCGGCATATTTATATTTTCCGTAATCCAGTATCCGGCAGACCGGCGGGGCGGCTGTGGGAGAAACCTCCACCAAATCATACCCTCTTTCACGCGCCATTTTGCGGGCGTCGTCCGTGGAAATAACGCCTAACTGAACCCCGTTTTCGTCAATAAGCCGGACGGTTTTTATCCGTATCCTTTCGTTAATCCTTAATTCTGGAATAGCTCATCCCTCCTTTCTTTCCTAATCCCGCCTGGCGGGATTAGATTGTAGATTATAGATTTTAGATTGCAGTAAATTATTCATCGCCTATATATGCCGGCATTTTATGCTGTTTTTCCACGGCATTTATAAACCCGAAAAGCATCCTGTTTAATTCCTGATAGCTATTTAATAACTCCTTAAAAACCTTTTCATCATTCAATGATTTTGTTTCATAAAGATATTCCAGGTGTTCAACGGTTTCTACGCTTGAGGCATAAGAACGGTAGAGAAAATGAATATATTCGTTTTTGTAT
The DNA here is from genome assembly GCA_020051675.1 of Candidatus Brocadiia bacterium. Classification (GTDB taxonomy): domain Bacteria; phylum Planctomycetota; class MHYJ01; order JACQXL01; family JACQZI01; genus JACQZI01. The sequence goes on along the minus strand of JAGVQN010000085.1, from coordinate 19,282 downwards.
TTTCTTAAACCATACCCTTCCACAATATTAGCGGAAACCGATTTTGACGACCTTCGTATCTGGCTGCCTTCTTCAAAGGTTTCTATTTTAGGTAAACTTAATGACATCTTGTGTATTTTGACGCCTAAATCATGCGCAATTTTATATATCTTTAGCTTCTTATATCCTTCGTCCATTTTCTTATCCCTCTCTACAATCTACCATCCAAAATCTACAATCTTTTACTAACCGCATCTTTTATCTGATTAATAAAATCCTCTAATTTAAGTTGTCCTAAATCGCCTTTGGTGCGCTCGCGCACGGCGACGGTTTTATCCGCCTCTTCCTTGTCGCCGACCACGAGCATATAAGATATTTTCTGGTTGGTTGCCTCGCGGATGCGCTGGCTCAGGCGTTCGTTCCTCAAATCCGCCTGCGCCCTCACTCCCGCTTTCACCAGGGCGGCTTTTACCTCGTTGGCGTAATTATGCTGTGCTTCGGCCACAGGGAGAATAATTACCTGCGTTGGCGCCAGCCACATGGGAAACGCGCCGCCGTAGTGTTCAATCAATATGGCGAAGAATCTTTCCAGCGAGCCCATTAAGGCGCGGTGCAGCATGACCGGCCGTTCCTGAGTCCCGCTCTGCGCGGTGTAGACCATATCAAAACGTTCCGGCAGGTTGAAATCCACCTGGACGGTAAAGCATTGCCAATCGCGCCCGAGCGAATCACTTATATGTATATCCGCCTTGGGCCCGTAAAAAACGGCTTCGCCTTCGGCAACCGTATAGGGCAGGCCGATTTCTTCAATGGATTTCTTCAAAGCGGCCGTGGCTTTATCCCAATGCTCGATGGTGCCGACGTATTTCTCCGTAGGCCTAGTAGAAAGAACCATCTTGAAATCGGAAAAGCCGAAAGAGCGGAAAATGTGCAACCCTAAATTTATCACTCCTTTTATTTCATCATCCAGCTGGTCAAACCGGCAAAAGAGGTGGGCGTCATCCTGTGTAAACCCGCGCACGCGGAATAAGCCCTGGAGCACGCCCGAACGCTCGTAGCGGTAAACCGTGCCCAGTTCTGCCCAGCGGATAGGCAAATCGCGGTAGCTCCTTATCTTTGTTTTATAAACCAGGATATGCCCCGGGCAGTTCATCGGCTTCAAGATATATTCCTGCCCGTCGATATCCATGGGTGAATACATATTTTCCTTATAAAACTCCCAGTGCCCGGAGGTTTTCCATAATCCGATTTTGGCGATATGGGGCGCGTAGATTAATTCATAGCCGTGTTTAAGATGTTCATCCCGCCAGAAATCCTCTATGAGTTTGCGTATCATGGCGCCTTTGGGATGCCAGAAGACGAGGCCCGGGCCGGCATCATCATACTGGATGCTGAAAAGGTCCAGGTCTTTGCCCAGCCGCCGGTGGTCGCGTTTCTTTACTTCCTCAAGGTGTTTCAGGTAATCATCCAGCTCTTTTTTGGAAGGGAAAACCGTTCCGTAAATGCGCTGGAGCATTTTATTCTTTTCATTGCCGCGCCAGTAAGCACCGGTGGCGGAAAGGAGTTTGAACGCCCTGACATAACCGGTATCCGGAATATGCGGGCCGCGGCATAAATCCGTGAAATCGCCGTGCTGGTATAGCGTGATTTTCTGGTCGCCCAGTTCGTTGATAAGTTCGGTTTTATAAAACTCGCCCTTGTTATCCATAAGCTTCAACGCCTCGTCGCGGGAAACCTCTTTGCGGGTGAACGGGGTTTTGGATTTTACGATGGATTCCATTTCCTTTTCTATCTTCACAAGGTCTTCCGGAGAGAAGGGTGTATCCACGTCAAAATCATAGTAAAACCCGTTTTCAATAGACGGGCCGATGGCCAGCTTGGCGTTCGGGAAAAGCCGCTTGACCGCATCCGCCATGACGTGCGAGGTGCTGTGGCGCAGTATTTCCAGTCCTTCAGGCATCTGAAGCGTAATCTCCTGGGCTGAACCGCCGGCAGGCTTAGATTCGGTTCCTTTGGGAAGGTCTAAGATTACCCCGTTAACGCGAACGGCAACGACTTCTGATTTCTTTTCCTTGTTCACTTAATAAAAACCACAAAACTCACGGTTTATAAATATCAGTTATTATATTAAAACAGAATCCGATTTCTGTCAACATATATTTTGGGCATATTATTCAGCGGAAAGCGATTCAACGGTCATTTCGAATGAGGAATCAATCCATATCTCGGCTTTTTTAACAAGCTGCGCCCTGAGCTTTTTCATGCCCTCCATGATTTTGGCGTTCTGGATGATTTGCTTTATATGCTCCTGGATTTCCGGGGAATTTATTCCTTCGGAGGTGTTTATTTTATCGTATACCAGGATTATCCGGAAATCGCTTTCGGTCTCAAGCAAAGGCGAGTATTTCCCTTTTTCCAGTTTCAAGACCGTTTCCCTGATTTTTTCCGGAAAATCATCTTCGGTCATGTATTTATCCGGGCCGGATTCATGCTCTTTCTCATCCGAATATTTGGCGGCCAGCTCTTCGATAGGCTTGCCTTTAGCCAATTCCGGCAATAACGCCTCTCCGATGGCTTTTTTATCATTCTTGGACACTCCATCCTGAAATTTAAGAACGATTTGTTTAACCAGGATCTTGGTTTTGCCCGTATAATCGGATTTATGCGCCTCAAAATAATCGCGGATTTCCTTCGGGCTGACAAATGTATCCACCAGTATATCCATTTCTGTATATTGCTCATCCGGCTTATTAGCTCCGCTTGATTTAATTATCACGTATTTATTTTTCAGCATATCCCGGCGCAGTTCTTCCCGGTAATCCTCATAAGTTATTTTATACGCCTTAAGGACATCCCCGATAAATTTCTGCCTCCCGCCGTAACGCTCCATAAGCTTTCCCATGCGCTTATCAAGCTCCTTTTCGGTAACTTCAATCTTTTCTTCCAGCGCCGCCTGGTAGAACAACCGGCCTTCAATCAATCCTTTAATAATCTCTTTTTTGTCTCTCTTCATCTGGTATGCCACCACTTCCACCTCGCTTTTGGTGATAATTTCCCCGTTTACCTGCGCGGCGATGCCGTCTTTAAAGGAAGATTCGGTTTTTCCTGAATTAGGCGCATCTTCACCGTTTACGAGAAATGACGCCAGGCAGAAGATTAATATAACGCAATAAAATAGTTTTTTATCCATATTTAAGCTGTTTCCAGAAGCTTTTATACCCGCTTCACGCGCTTTGGTCAAGTTAAATCATTTTACTGTAAAAACAGGGCGGACAAGCTGCGTTCCTTTATTATCATTTTTATCTTGCATTCGGCTAAATGAATAGTATAGTAGACCGAAGTTTTATATTTATTTTAGAAAAGGAGAGCATATATGAAACGGTTTGTCATACTGGGGCTTATAGCCCTTATGGTATTGGGAGCCGGTTGCTCAAAACCGAGGCAGCCTAATGAAGTGATAGGGGATGCCAATAAAGCGCTGGATTCCCTGGAAAGCTACAGCGCGACGATTAATATGACCATGAGCTCCCTTTCGCCCGGTGCGGAATCTTCCCCTGCGTCAATTGTCAGTAAAATAGCCGGACGGAGCCCTGTCCAGCTCTTGACCGATACGGAAATGACACAGCCTGTTTCAGGCGGAGCCAATTACAGCGCACAATATAAAATGCTCTTTGACGGAGAAAACCAGTGGGTTGAATTAAGCGATAAACAAGGAGATGCCATTATCACCCCGAAAAACATCCTTAAAGTCTCTTTGAAAGACATTGTCACCCCGGATAATATGTTTGACGGTTATTACCCTCCCTACCCGACAGGATTGCTCGTGGGGCATGATTTGCCCGCAACAGTCAGGACCATGCTCAAACTTTATAGTTTTAAATCGGTTCCCGCGCAAAAGGTCGACGGAATAAAATGCGAGGTAATCGAAGGCGATTTAAGCGAAGCCGGGCTTGAAGAACTCTACAAACAGGATAACCCTCCGACACTGGCAAGAGGATTAAACATCACCTCGGCCAGGCTTTATTTTGACAAAGAAACCCATTTTATAAAGAAATACGAAGCCGGTTCAGACCTCAAAAAGCCGGAATTTACCGCGGTTTTCAATGATGTTAAGTTGAACAAGGACGTATCGCCCAGCCTTTTCGTTTACGCACCCCCGGAAGGGGTTCAGGCAAAAGATATAAAGGATATCACCCTGAACGTAATGAAGACCAAACCGCGCCTGGCGGAAAAAGTGAAAGAACTGGAGAAGCAAAAGCCCTCCGGCAAGAAACCTGGAGAGAAAACACCGCCCGACAAAGTAACACCCGAAAAAGAAACACCGGCCCCGGATATCACCCCGAAAACGGACACCGAAGCGGGAGTTGCTCCCGGTAAATGGGGAATCCGGCTGATTTACTACGAAAACAATAAAATGGGCAAACACCTGGCAAGCCGCATGGTGGCTTGGCTGAATGCGAACGGAGTTTCCAATGTTTTCACCCGCAATGAACGTATCGGCGGGGTCGATAATGTCAGCGTTTATGCTGGTCCCTACGACACCAAAGACGCGGCGGAAAAAGATATGCCCGGTTTGCAATCAAAACGCTCTGCCTTTAAGGATTGCGATTTGGTAAAGTTTAAATAGGCGTTAACGAATCACTTAACCTGCCCCCTCCCCGGATACTTTCAGGGAGGGGGCTTTTTTATATCCTATTTACCGAAAATATCTAAAAGCACCTCTTTATCCCTCCGCTGATTTCCGATAAACTAATTTAAGAGCAATCTGACTGCCCAGCAAAGGAGATTGAATTATGACTTTTACTGAAAATGATATTTACCTGAAAGCCCCTCGTTTTATAGACCATCATCCGGCGGACGGACGCCATGAAGAAGAGGTAAGCAAGGCCAGGGGCATCATCAAAACAGTCATCAACCACTGCGTTAACCGCTATAACGGGGAAAAAATCGTGCTGGATTTACGTGACACGGAGCATATCGGCCAACCCTGCATGAAAATCTTCGGGGTTTTCGCCCGGTCTGACGAAAGGTTTATCCTTTATCATCCCAACCTGAATTTGAAACAACGGCTTGTTGAAAGCGGATTCCCGCAGACCAATATCAGCGTTAAAGAATAATCTTTAGATTATCTTCTTAAGGTCCACGTTTTCTTTAACCAGCTTTTCCATTAAGTTTATCTTTTCGCTTTCATCCTTGGTCGGCAGCGACTCCATATCGTCTATCTGGCTTGCCGCCTGATAAGTATCCTGGCTGACCAAAAGCAGCGGGATATTAAGTTCGGAAGCCCGAGCGATAATATTGGAAGGCGGCAAGATATTATTGGTAAGCAGTATCCCTGAGGTGTTTTTATCCAGGGATGCCAGTATCATATCGCTCCGATCTCCGCTGGTAATGATAAGCTTATCCTCCTTTTTAAAGAGCGGGCTTTTTAGCGCCGCTTCCGCCGAAGTCGCCCCGATAAATATGTTTTTGATGCTCCGGCCTGCGGCGGAGCTTTCCCCGGAAAGTGTCTTGGCAAAAAGTTTATAACCGATATAGCCGACTGTCAGGTAATTCAGCTCCGGCTTAAACGGGATTATTCCCGCCACATTCAAACCCGCCTGTTTGATTATATCCAGATGCGTCTCCCGGAAATCTGCCGGGTTTTTGACCTTGTTTATTATCACGCCCTTCGGCTTTACGCCCTCCTTGCTTATATTATTCCTGATAAACAAGACATCATCCAGTATCGAATCGTCATCCCCGTCCAATACGATAAATAGCTCCCCTTTAAGCCGCCTACAAACGGAAACCGCATCTAAAGACAACCCAGAACCGTATCTCAAATCCTTGCCGCCCTCGATAAAAAGGACGTCCTTCCCTTTGCCCATATTTTCGGCCATCTCATGTAGTTTTTTATCCAGCTGTTTTTCGTCATACATATAGCGCAGCTTGGAATATTCAAAGCCGAGGGTCATTTCCTCTGGGCTTTCCTTCATGTCGAACAGCCCCGCAATCAGGGCGGCATCGTAATCCCACAATCTCTTTTTATGGTAGACCAGCCGTTCGCCGAAAGGTTTCATATAGCCTATCTTCATTTTCAATGCCCGGCCCAGTCCGATGATGATACTCGTCTTTCCGGAATTCTTATTCATTGATGCGAAAACCAGTTTATTCATACACTCCTCCTTTTATTTTAGATGGGAAATCAAAATCCGCGCATCCACGGCTTTTACGCCCTTTTCGTATACGACCAGCGGATTTATTTCGATATCGGTTATCGCGGGGCAAGACTCAATTATCCCGCTCACTTTTATGATGCTGTCAATTACGCTTTCGATATCCTTCTGCGCTTCGCCGCGGACACCGAGCAATAATGGATAAGACCGAATTTGTTTTATCATGGAAAGTATCTCGCGCCGGCCGACCGGAATGGCGCGGAAACTGACGTCTTTCATCACTTCGACATAAATCCCGCCCAGCCCGAACATGACAATCGGCCCGAAGGAAGGATCCCGCCTAGCGCCGATTATAAGCTCCGTCCCGTGGGGAACCATTTCGGAGACTTCCACCCCGTCAATTGTGGCCGCCGGGTTATGCGTCCGGCAATTATTAATAATGGCTTCGTAGGCTTCTATCACCTCGTTCTTATTCTGTAAATCCAGAGCCACCCCGCCGACATCGCTTTTATGGAGAATGTCCTTGGAAACTATTTTCATGACCAAGGGATAACCTATCTTTTGGGCGTAATCAGCCGCTTCTTTGATATTGCGGGCGATATAGCTTTGCGGGACAGGCATGCCGGCGGCTTTCACAACCGCCTGCCCTTCATTGGAAAGGAGGAAACTGCGGTTTTCCGCCCTGACCTTTTTAATAACCTCCTCTATGGATTTAACATCTAGTTTCGGCTTATCTATGGTTTCAGAGCTTTCGCCATGATAATTCGCGTAAGAATAAAGCGCGCCCAAACAGGAAACGGCCTCATAAGGGTCGTTGAAAGCCGGCACATCACGGCGGCGCAAAGACTTGACGCACTCCTCCACCTTTTCACCGCCCACCAGGCAAAAGACTATCGGCTTTCCGGCTGCCTTGTATTTCTTGTATGTTTCCTCAATAAGCGGCTCGAAGTTCTGGATATCAAAAACTGCCGTTTCGCAATAGAGCGAAATCAAAGACGAAATATTCTTATTCTTAAGCGAGGTCGTAAATGCCAGGCTGTAATGGGAAGATTCCGCCTGCCCGGTCAGGTCAATCGGGTTCTTGGCCGAGCCGAAATACGGCATCACCGGCGCGAATGTTTTCTTAAGCGCCTCATAATCGTCATAAAGCTTTATCCCGTATTTCTCGCAGGCGTCCGTCGCCAGGACTCCGATGCCACCGCCGTTAGTGATGATGATTGCGTTTTCCGCAGTGGGGACGGGTGAATTGGAAAGGAACTTGCACCATTCCAGCGCGTCCTTGATATTTTCCGCCCGCTGGACATTGCATTGCTTCATGATGGCGTCGAATATCTCATCCGAACCGGCCAAAGACCCGGTATGCGATGCCGCCGCGATGGCGCCCCGCTTGGAACGGCCGGATTTCACCACGATAACCGGTTTTTTGGCAGTCGCTTCTTTCAATATGCCGACGAGGCGTGCACCATCTTTTATCCCTTCAATATACATCATGATGACTTTAGTTTCTTCGTGGTTAATCAGGTACCTGAGCAAATCCGTTTCGTCAAGGTCGGACTTGTTCCCGACCGAGATTATCGCGGAAAGCCCGATGTTTTCCACGGCGGTTTTCCCTATCATCGCCACGCCCAGCGCACCGCTCTGGGTGATTATCGCCACGCCGCCTTTCTTCACTTCTTTCGGCCCGAAAGTGGCGTTAAGCGAAACGCCCGCGGAAAAGAACCCGAATATGTTGGGTCCCAAAATCCGCATACCGTTTTCTCGGGCAAAGGAAACGATTTTCTTTTCCTCCTCGACATTGCCTATTTCCGAAAAACCGGAAGTAATGATAGAAAGGAACTTTGTCTTCTTGGCCGCGCATCCTTTAAGCGCCGGATAAACAAACTCCGCGGGCACAACTATCGTCGCCACGTCTACATCGCCCGGGACATCTTCCATCGCCTTATACGCCTTGATGCCTAGTATCTCCCCGCCCTTCGGGTTAATCGGATAGATTTTGCCTTTGTATCCGCCGGCAACAATATTTTCCAGTATCTTATAGCCTATTTTCCCTTTATGCTGCGATGCCCCGATAATTGCGATGGATTTAGGCTCGAAAAGTATTTTAATATTGCTTTCCGTGCTTTTCATCATTCTTTATCTTTAAAGGTCATCCTCAGCTCGCAAACTCCTGAAGAATGCCTTTTTTCTATGTCAAAGCCCATGCTCTCAAAAAGATGGAGCATCAGTTTGTTTTCCACCAGGACCTCGGCGGTAAAACCAAGCAACCCGTTTTTCTTGGCAAGATAGGTAAGGTAGGAAAGCAGTTCTTTCCCGATTCCCTTGTTCTGGTAATCGTCCCTTATCACAAAAGCCGCCTCGGCGGTATGCGAGTTTTCGTCTATGGCGTATTGGCTCACTCCGACGATAAACTCTTTCTCATCCTTCTGGATTGAAGCGAGTATTACTATCTCCCTGGTATAATCAATGACCACAAATTCCTGCAAGCGTTCATGGCTCATATCTTTCCGGGTGGAAATAAACCTGCGATACATGCTCTGGTCGGAAAGCGAATAAAAGAAATCCTTGAGCAAAGGCTCGTCGCTTATGCGAACGGGCCTCAAGAATAAAGTTAAACCCTCTTTGGTCGTGCGGCAAAGTTCCATGTGTTCCGGGTATTCGCCTTTCTTCCCCGGGATGAACGCCTGGTCATGGTAAATCAGGTTGGCTTTTTTGGCTTCCTTGATAAGCTCGAGGCGAAACTTCGGATGAGCGATGGCAATGAGCGCCATGGCGCGTTCCCGTATGTTCTTGCCGTGTAAGTATGCTATCCCGTATTCGGTCACCACGTAATGGATATCGCCCCGGTTCAGGGTAACGCCCGCGCCTTCCTTTAAAAACGGGACGATTCTGGAAACTATTTCACCCTCGGTCTGCGGCGAACCCTCGTGGTGCACCGCGGTTGATTCCATTGCCAAAATGGTTTTTCCTCCGGGAGAAAGAATCGCGCCTCTCATAAAATCAGCCTGGCCGCCGATTCCGCTGTAGAAAGTTTTCCCCAGCGACTCGGCCGTGGATTCACCGGTCAGGTCTATTTCCAGGGCGCTGTTTATGGCGACCATATTATTGATTCTTGATATGACCAAAGGATTATTGGTGTAATCAACCGCCCGGAATTCGATGCTCGGATTATCGTTGATATAATCATACGTCTCTTTCTTGCCCATGCAAAAAGCCGCCACGGTCTTGCCGTGGTTCAGGTTCTTTTTGGAATTATCTATGACGCCGGATTTCATGAGCTCGACCAGTCCCTCGCTCAGCAATTCCGTATGGACGCCCAGGTGTTTCTTGTTGGCGAGGCTGGATAATATCGCGTTCGGGATGCTCCCGTAACCGACCTGGATGGTATCCCCATCCTCTATGATGCGCGAGACATAATTGCCTATCTTTAACTGTATTTCCCTGGACGTTTCGGAATTATATTCCAGCAAAGGCTCGTCATGCGGAATAAAGAAATTAATGTCTTTGATATTGATGAATGTCTCTCCGTGGACGCGCGGCATATTCGAATTAATCTGGGCGATAACCAAGGAGCTCGCCTCGACCGCCGCCTTGACAATATCCACGCTCACCCCTAAGCTGACGTAGCCGTGCTCATCGGGTGAGGAAACCTGGATGAGCGAAATATCTATCGGCTGCAGGCGACGGCGGAAGAGATTAGGGACATCGGATAAAAATACCGGGGTATAATCCGCGTTGCCTTTGCCCACGGCGGAGCGGGTGCTTTCCCCGATGAAAAACGAGTTGTGGCGGAAATTGGTCTTGAATTTCTCATCGGCGTATGGAGCCACGCCGAGCGTCCAGACCTGGAGCACTTCCGCGTCGAAGAACGCCTTGGGGTTGGACTCGACGTAATTGATGAGCGCCTTGACGAGGTATTGCGGCTCTCCGCAGGCAGTCCCGATAAATATCCGGTCGCCGGGATTGATGTGTTTGAAGATGGCGTCTTCCGATGCGAATTTATCAGGATATTTAGCCTTCATCTGATTCAAGACGTTAAGGTTATTATTCATGATTACGTTCCAAACATCCTTATTAAATTATCATATTATAAAACAGCGGGAAAATCAAGACAATTTGAATGTAATCTGGCGAGTCGTCCCCAAACAAGTTCGATTTGTTTTATTTATGGATTATTCCTGATTGCTTTTATTCTAGAAACCCTATTTTTAATCCAATTCGCCTCCGGCATTAAGCCATTTGCCCGATAGAATTTTTCCAGTTCCTCGTAGCGTTTAATTGCGGCGGCTTGAGATAAAAGATTGACATTCCAATGCAGTTTTTTCAGGCAAACCGGGCAAAGCCTGAGTGGTCGGCGGTCTGATTCCTCCAAACTATTGCTCCCGCAAACCAGGCATTCATAAAAGATACAATGTTCCATGCCCAGCATATGGCAGGTCTCATGCGCCAGGGTGCTGCATCCGCGGCGCAATGCCTGCGTATCGCTTTCCTTGGTTTCCGGGTCTCCCCAGAACTCAGGAAAATAACGCACCAGCGAATAAATACCGACTCTGTTGCGTAAGGTCGCCTGCCCGAAAACATAATTCCAGTCCTCATCAGGATAAAGGTCGGTCATGGTTATTCCCATAGAGCAAAAGGCATCCCCCGGCAGGTTAGGCGATACGACCTCGTCCATCAGGAAGCCCGTCTGGTATTGTATCAAGTCTTTACCGCCGTGCCGGCGCGTGCGTTTGCCTATCTTGGTTTGCGGCAAGGGAGCCTCCGCTGCCAGAATAACCGGCATCCGGAAAAACAGTTCCGTATATTCCCTGAGCTTGCCGAGCATTTCTTTTTCCTTATCCGTAAATTGCCCAATCGGCTGGAGCACTATTTTATTGCGCGTTTCATCGGGATAAAGCGGATTTGAACTGACATATTGTTTAAAGGTTTGCCCACCTTCATGATAAGTCGCCAGCCAGTCGCCGGGCTGGGGAGGAAGCATCTTAGTAAAGCCACTCGTGTCCGAAAAGGCAAAATCCTCCTCTTGGCTTAAAACCGGAATCTTCAGGCTGGCCTGCCGGTTAATGTAGTATACGATGAAACACGCTAGCCCGATTAAAACGATTGATGAATATATGGCCTTTTTCAGCATCATATCAAGAGTTATTTTCCCAATCCCTTGACGATTTCTTCCGGGGACTTCCCTTCGCTCAAGAACCCCATCACCTTTATCACCTCCGCTTCGGTCAGCTCGCGCGACAGCCGGCGGTTGAGGTAATATATGCACAGGGTTTTCAGCTTGACCAGGAAACAAATCTCATCATCTGAAAAGACCGTGCCCTTAGGCATTCCGCTCCAATACTTATCGTAAGCCTCCTTAAAAGATTGCGGCACTTCCGAGTTAAATGGCAGCGGGATAAAAAGCGAGCTCGTATCCATGGATAAATCCTGCGTGATGATTTTATGCCAGGGCGTTATCTCGTTCCAGGATTTCCGCCATCTCGACAGGACATCAATCCTTTTCTGGACCGGCGCGGTTTTATTGAGATACATAATAATCAGGTTATCATCTTCCTTAAAGCCTTCTTTATAAAGGTCCAATATCACCTGGGTGTCCACGGAGAAAAGCTCCGACCAGAGTTCTTCCATGGGCGTTAAGCCGTCCGGCACGCCTTTATTCTCCTGTAATATTTGAAGCAGTTGTTTGCGTTCATGCGCATTAAGGCGCTCCGCGCAATTTAAGAGGGCATCCCGCGCCGAATAACACAGATATTTATGCCCGGCAAGCTTCTTAAAAACCTTCTCCGCGCCGAACATCTCAATCGGCAAAGCCACCTCTATCAAATACAACTGGTCGTGGCAGGAAAGCCGCTCCGTCCCGGCAACTTTTAACAGTTCCGTTATCCTGTCTAAAGGGTGTTCAAGCTTTTGTATCCGGCTAAGCCGGATGCACACCGGGCTGCATTCGATTGAGGGCTTATGGATATAATTAAACCTGTTCGGAGGCGGAACCGGGATGCTTTCCCGATACGGCTGCGAAACGCAACCCACGACCATTACCACACAGAACATCAGACACCATCTATACATAGAGTATAGGATAAAAGGTGATTGCTTCGCTATCGCTCGCAATGACGCGCCCTGCCTTCCAGGCAGGGACTCCCTATCGTCTCGCGGAGCGTAGCGGAGCGGGGTCATTGCGAGAAGTTTCACGATTTCTATCGGGGAACGACGAAGCAATCTCATTAAATACAAGAATCTCATCATTTACTTCGCTTCCTTGTTTTCCATCCACCACGATATTATTAATAATACCAAACCAAACAGCACCGGCAAAAACCAGAATGGGTGCGTAATAGTTTTGGTTATCGTTGCTGACCCCGCCCCAGAAACCATCTCCGGTATCTGTCTAATCCCGTTATTATCAGATGCGTCTCTATCCGCCACGTTAACGGCAACTTTACCATCAGGTGACTCAAACAATCCGCTTTTAAGCCGGTAATCACTAAGCGGCTTGACATAATCACCTGTCTTGTAATACCCGTATTCTCTTGGTGAAGCCTCTTCCGCGCCGCTAAAGCTTTCTATCAGGTTCGCCCAGAAAATCGGAAAGTAATGAGTAAGCGCCCAATCCGTGTCGCTCTCTTTCGGATTGCTCCACTCCATATCAAACCCGCAAATAATGATATGATTCCCCTTGTTTTTATATTCCGCCAGAAAGATGTCATCGCCCGAACGGATAAGCGGCGTTAAGAACTCCTTTTCCTCATCAGCCACCGAAATGCCTCTGCTCTGCCAGAGATGAAAACCGGCGGCGTCAACATTAGCCATTATCTCCGAATTCAAGGCGGGAAGAAGCAACTGGAAATTAGTCCTCTCCAGACGCGCCAGCTTGAAAAGGTAAAAATCATATGGCGGGTTTATCACCACCGCTTTCCGGTAATCAGCGCTTTCGGGTGGTTTGATATTATTATATATAAAAATAGCGTTAGTGGGCGCCGCCGGTAGCTCGGGAGAATACACCGGCTCCACCGACGGAATCGCCTTTAATATTTTAACTAAATACTTGCTCTGCCTGCCGACCAGATATACCTTTTGCTTCGTCCGGTTAAGTCTAGCCAGAAAAGCCGTGTTATCGCATTCCAGGTTATCTTTGACTTCTAACCACGCCTTAATAACCGATGGATTATCCGCGCTGATATCGGGGAAGACAACGGCTTTTTCCTCATTAGCATTAAGGCTTACTTCCTGCCTGCCCATTTCCTTATTATCCGCATATATTATTACGGGAATTTTCCATGCCACAGCTGCATAGTTTTTTATTGTAACTAAAACAGCCGTTACCCTATCAACATCCCTTGCCCCGATATGGGTAATCGCTACATTGTCTGACGGCGCGCCGAAAAGTATTTCAATCGGCTTAACCTTAAACTGATTTAGGATTGCTTCCGTTAAAGGTCGGTACGAATACAAAAACACACGGCTGTCCGGACCGAGCTTGCCGAGTTCTGGGGAATACCTTGCCAGCCAATCCGCCCAGTCAACCTTTATTTCATTGGGCGCTAATGTATCAAGCATTTTATTTAATTCTGCCGGCCGAAGGTGGCGCGAAGTGAGATTTTCCTGCCCAGTCATCCGGATGAGGGTTACGGGGAGAGTCTCCGGTTGCCTGCCAAGCCATTCCTTAAGATGCGTTATCGCTTTTTCCAAAGGCGTCGGTCCGCCCTGTGATGAGCTCGCCATCCCGATAGAGTTATCCAGGATTATTACTGTCTCCGGCAAAACCTGCTCTTCCGAGACAAAGGCTGGGTTGGCCATGGCAAAGGAAAGAAGAGCGATGGCGATAATCTGGATAAGTAGAACCAACAGGAAATTATAGCGGTAGTGTTTCTTGTCCCTGGCTTCTTCCGATTTGACCCGCTCCCAGATTAAAAGGCTCGGCACGACTACGGTCCGCGGGCGCGCCCTGAGGAACTTGAGCAGTATTAAAAGCGGTATCAGCAATAGACCCAAAAGCCCTAGCGGATTCTGTAATATCATATTATTTTATAAGCTCTGTGCTCTCTGTGGTTCAATCTTATCTCTTATCTTTAGTTGGGTCAATTGAAATCAGATTTATCCCAGCACAGCCTATCGGGTTTTATTTGATAAAACGGCTCATTTATGTATAATAAACCAAATATGGCCTTACTGGAAAAGATTAAAGCCCCGGAAGAGCTGAAGAAAATACCGGTCGAGGAGCTGCCCAGGCTTGCCGAGGAAATCCGAAAGAAAATCATCGAGGTCGTCTACAAAAACGGCGGGCACCTAGGCTCCAATCTCGGTGTCATCGAGCTGACTATCGCCCTTCATTACGTCTTTAATTTCCCTTCGGACCGGATTACCTGGGATGTCAGCCACCAGTGTTACACGCATAAAATCTTAGGCGGCCGCCTGGATAAATTCGATACTCTGCGCCTGGGAGGCGGTTTAAGCGGATTTACCGCGCCGGAAGAAAGCCCTTATGATTCATTCAAGGTCGGCCATGCCGGCACCTCGGTTTCCACCGCGTTGGGAATCGCCTGCGCCAATCAACTCCTGAAAAATAACCATAAGGCAATCGCCGTCTTAGGCGATGGCGCCCTGACTGCCGGGATGACCTTCGAGGCACTTAACCACGCCGGCACCGTCAAGCCGGACTTAATCGTCATCCTTAACGATAACAAGATGTCGATATCGCGCACCATCGGCTCCATGGCGAATTATCTCAATAAACTGCGCACCACCCATCTTTACCAGGATATCAAAAACGAGCTCTACCGCATCGCGGAATCTCTGCCCAAAGTCGGACATACCGTGGAAAAAACCTTGGGACACCTGCGCGCCTCGGCAATGTCGTTCCTGGGCGGATTTATCTTCGAAGAGCTCGGTTTCTCCTATTACGGGCCGGTGGATGGCCACAATATCCCGAAAATGATCCAGCTCTTCCGTGAAACACAAAAGCTCAAACAGCCTATTCTCATCCATGTCGTCACGGAAAAAGGCAAGGGGTCAGAGCTCGCCCTGAAAGATCCGTCGAATCTCCACGGCATGAACCCAGTGAAATATTCCGATGACGGGAAAATCAGCCTGCGCAAAGGGGCGGAAACTTATACGGATGTCTTTGCCCGCTCGGCAACCGAGCTGGCGCGCGAGAACAGCCGTATCGTCGCAATCACCGCGGCAATGCCCGAAGGCACGGGCCTGATAGAATTCGAGAAAATCCATCCAAACCGGTATTTCGATGTCGGCATCTGCGAACAGCATGCGCTTGGGTTAGCCGCCGGGTTTGCCAAGCAGGGCTTGAAGCCGATTGCCGCTATTTATTCAACCTTCCTGCAACGCGCCTTTGACCAGCTCTTCCAGGAGGTCGCCTTGCAAAAAAGCAATATCGTATTTACCATGGACCGCGCCGGTCTGGTCGGCAGCGACGGCGCCACCCACCACGGCGTTTTCGATATCGCTTACCTAAGGATGTTCCCGGAATTCGTCCTGATGTCGCCCAAAGACGGAAGCGAGCTTACCCAAATGCTTGGATTTGCCTTGACTTTAAACCAGCCGGTCTTTATCCGTTATCCAAGGACGGAAACACCCAAGCCATTATTTGCTGAATCCGCCCCGTTTGCATTAGGCAAAGCCGAGATATTAAAAAGTAGTTCTTCTAAGAGTGGAGTTATTCTAGCATACGGCTCAATGGTCTATCCGGCATATACCGCGGCTGAAGAGCTTTCCAAAGAAGGGATTGAACTAACGGTGGTCAATGCCAGATTTGCCAAGCCGCTGGATGAGGAACTGATTAAAAAGCTGTCTGAAGAACAGCCGTTTGTCATTACGGTTGAGGAGCACGCCGCCAGCGGCGGATTCGGCTCGGCAGTATTGGAATGCCTGAACAGATTAGGCATGGACACCGGGAAAACCAGGTGCCTCGGAATCCCGGATAAATTCATCGAGCACGGCAACCGCGCTAAATTGCTGGCATCGCTTGGTCTGGACGCCGAAGGCATTATTAAAATAGTAAAATCTCTGGTTAACAAATAATCAGTTAAGACAGTGCGAAGCCTCCCTCGACCGAAAGGAAAAGGGACAGATGAACACAGAATTTCACAGAATGACTGAATAAAATGAAAAGATTACTTTATGAATTCTTTTATGCTCTTTCCTGGCCTTTTAGTTTATTATCAAGTGGAGACGTTCCCGAAGGAGCTCAAAAGGTTCTTTCATTCAGATATTTACTTGTCATTTTAGCGATAACGGCCGTGCTGGTGTTTGTTGTATGGTTTATTGGTGATGTCTTGCATTGGTTTTAAGGTATTATTAGATGCTGATTAGCACAGGCAAACACA
The DNA here is from genome assembly GCA_020051675.1 of Candidatus Brocadiia bacterium. GTDB lineage: Bacteria > Planctomycetota > MHYJ01 > JACQXL01 > JACQZI01 > JACQZI01. Next base: position 2,808 of record JAGVQN010000085.1, on the reverse strand, counting down.
GTTAAAAATTTCTCTGTGTTCTCTGTGGTTAAAATCGTAACAATATGCTCTCCAAAGAAGAACTGAATGTCTGCAACCAGGCGATTGAAAAGCGGTTCATCAACCTCGCCCAGTTGCAGGAATGCCAGGAAATCCAGAAGAAAATCGACGATATGGGCACCCATAAAAGCATCGTTGATATCCTCCTGGAAAAGAAATATCTCTCCGGCGAACAGCTTGCCGCCATCCAGAGGGGAAGTGTCAAGGACACTAAGGCCTTGGGCGATTTCGAACTCCTTGCCAAGCTGGGCGAAGGCGGCATGGGCACGGTCTATAAAGCCCGCCAGAAACACATGGACCGCGTCGTCGCCCTGAAAGTCCTTAACCCCATGCTGGCGAAAAACAAGGACTATATCCCGCGCTTCTACCGCGAGGCGCGCCACGCCGCCAAGCTTACCCATATCAATATCGTCTCCGCTTACGAAGTAGGCGAAGCCCAGGGCTTCCATTACCTGGCAATGGAATATGTCGAGGGCAAATCGCTCGACCATATTATCGAGGAAAAGAAAATCATTCCGGAAGCGGAAGCGCTTAATATCTCGATTCAGGTCGCCCGCGCGCTCGGGCATGCCGAAAAGCACGGCCTGATACACCGCGATATCAAGCCGGAAAATATCATCATCACCAAGGGCAATATCGTCAAGCTGATTGATTTGGGGCTGGCGAAATCAGTTTATGACGAGGAGACTTCGCTGACCAAGACCGGGTCGGTTATCGGGACGCCGCACTATATCGCGCCGGAACAGGCAAAAGGCCTGAGGGACGTGGATATCCGGGCGGATATTTATTCGCTGGGCGCCACGCTTTACCATATGGTTACGGGCGCGCCGCCCTTCCAAAGCGACAGCTCCATGGCCGTCATTACCAAGCATATCAATGAAAAACCCGTTCCGCCTGTCCGGAGAAATCCGGCTATTTCGGAAAGCATTTCGCGCGTCATTGAAAGGATGCTGGAAAAGAACCCTTATGACCGCTACCAGACCGCGCAGGAACTGCTGGAAGATTTGCAATCTGTCAAGGAAGGCAAAGATCCCAAGCTGGGGCAATTGGAACTGCTGGTAGAAGAGACGCCAAAGAATAAGAAGAAGAAAACATTTCTCAAACCGTCCGGAAACATGAAAGCAAGCCATCCGGGACAGGGATTCCTGCCATCATATGAACCTCATCCGTTGCCGTGGTCATTCCTTATAAAAATGATTATCGGGCTGACGATTCTGTTGATACTGTTCCTGCTCTACAAGAAAACCTTAAAAGAACAATCCCAGCCGCCATCCAAGACAGAAACCAGGCAAACAACCCCGGGCGCGCGGGGCAAATAAATTTAACCCGCAGCAAAATAGCGTATGGGATTAGCCTCAATCTCATCCTTATCCTTAACCTCCGCCTCTATCTTTTCCCTTGACAATTATGATAATTCTGATATTCTATCATGAAAAGATGTCCTAACGATAAAAGGACGGTAATTGCCGCTAGAGGTAAATGAATAAAGATAACGACAATCCATCTAAAAACAATGGGCTAAATAAATCATTTCTTATTATAGTTTTAATATTCTCCTTTTTGGTTGGCACTGGTTTTATTGGCGTTAATTTAGATCCTATATCGAAAAAACCACCCTTTTATCAGTTTATTGCATTTTTCCTTTTCCATGTTTTTCCTTTTTGGATATGCCTATTAATAGTTTATGGTTTACTAAAGTATAATATTAATGGCCGGATATATTTCCCCGATAAAACACCAAAGATAATTCTCTTGGTAAATCTGATGGTTGTTATCCCCGGCGCCTTTGCTTTTGAAATGTTCGCCAACTCTATGGTTAAGCTTATCTCAGAAAAGCAAATCTGGCAAACGATAATTGCTGTGTTTATTTATTTAATTATATTCTCGTTTTGGGGGATGAAACATATAACTTCGGACAAACTAAAAAATAGCTCCCGTGAGTAATTTTGGGCCGAAAACGAAGTTGCGTGGCAGAGGAAAATGCAGAAAACAAGACCTGCATTTTCTTAACGCTGATGGCATGGTTGCTTGCAATTCCCGTGACCGCGAAGCGGCCCATCGCGCGGTGGCGGGAGGCATATTCGGCTGCCCCATACGAGAATTATAGATATGGGCGTCCTGCCTCTACCCGGTTCTACCATATTTAATTAATCAACCGTCCGCCCATTCTGCGTAATATTAATCGGGCGTCCCGGCGAATGCCGGGGCCGCCTCCGTAACCTCTTGTAACCCGCGGTGTAACCCCGCAAGGCGGGGTAACTTTTACAGGACCCACCCCAGCAAATACACATTCACCGTGGTTGCTTTCCCATTCCTTTCCGCGCTGACGAAAACTTTCCTGGTCGGCGTCTTGACAGCCAGCTCGACCTTACCCGCATTACACACCGGATATCCGGTATCCGCGGTGCCTGCCAATAAAGCGGCTCTCAGGGCGTAGTAATTGCCCGGGCCTCCGACCGAGGCAATCGCCCCGAAGGTTACGGTTTCGCCCGCCTGATGTTCCAGTTCGACGAAGATTGCCTTTGCGCCGTCCGGCACGAAAGCTGATAAATCAACCTGCAAGCCGAAATCATCACTCCCCGCGTTTTGGTAGACCGGCAGGTTCTGGCTGAAATTGACTATTTGCGCGCCGCCGCCGGGCGTAAAAGACAATTTCGCCGGAGTGACCGCACCGTCCTGTAACTTCTCTGTTGTAACCGCGTCAGCGTGTAACTTTTCCGTTGTAACGGCGTCAGCCTGTAACTTCTCAGAGGTAACTTCCCCATTAAT
>JAGVQN010000024.1 GCA_020051675.1 Candidatus Brocadiia bacterium | reverse complement strand
TCAGTTTCACTCCGCATTCGTAATTCCACATTCATCATTTCTCATTCCCCCTCCACTTATAAAGTCCATAAATTGGCTGAAGTAACAAAAAATCTTCAGAAAATATGAAAATAGTTGATTTTGTTTATGGCAAAGAATATCCGTAGAATTGACGGTATGTTACTATTGCTTAATACAAAAAACAGCTCATTATAAAAATTATATAAAATACTTGACATTATTGTCTATTAGTGCTACGATATAGATATTCGTGATACTGGAGGGTTCTATGGCTAAACTGGTTAGGTTTGGGGTATCGCTGGAAAAAGATCTGCTGGATGATTTCGACCGCTTTATCCGGGAAGGCGGTTTTACCAACCGCTCACAGGGCCTGCGCAGTTTAATCCGGGAACAGCTGGTCAAGAGGGAATGGCTTAAGGGCAAAGAGGTTGCCGGCACCATCACCCTGGTCTATGACCACCACCGGCGCGAACTGGTCACAAAACTTATTTCCGTCCAGCACGATTTCCACGATGCCATTGTCTCTACCCAGCATATACATTTAGACCATAATAACTGCCTGGAAATAGTGGTGGTTAAAGGGAAGCCCAATCAGGCACAGGAATTGTTGCAGGCGCTGAAGGCCACCAAAGGCGTCAAGCACTGCGCCATATCCATGGCGACCACAGGAAATAAGATACCGTAGATGAGAATATATTTTTTATGCTCTAGTAACACGATTATTAAATGAGTGTTACGTGATTGGCCGGCCATGACGACGCCTGTCCTTTCGTCGGGGCGGGCGGGCTGGTCAATCACACCTCATTATTTAAGAAGTGTTTCATAACGATAAGGAGTATAAATTATGAAACAGATTATCCTGATAATCTGCATCTTAATGACTACAGCCTCAAACGTCTGGCCTTGCCGACCATTGACCATTGAGGACTGCGGAACAACACCGGCTAACAAGTTATCTATGGAAGTAGGATTTGAATTTACCATGCCGGAAGAAACCAATACGGACTACACCGTGACTAATGTTTTCAATTATGGGCTAACCGATAATTCAGACGCCGGGATAGAAATACCGCTGGTGAACCTGACCCAGGATGCCCATGGCATAGGTGATATCACCCTCCGTTCTAAATACCTGATTTTGCCTGAAAACGACTCGCGCCCGGCCATGCTGGTCAAGCTGGCGCTAAAAACCCCCAGTGGAAGTGAATCCAAAAGCCTGGGCTCCGGTAAAACCGATGCCGGTCTTCTCTTTGTTATTACCAAATCATTCGGTGATTTAACCTTATTCGCAAACGGCGGATATAATGTAATTAACCTGCCCAAATCTGATATCTGGAATGACAACAGTGGTTTCTTCGGAATCGGGTTACAGCAAGCTATTGGCAAAGACTTAACCCTGCTGGGTGAAATAACCTCGGAACCATATTGGGGAACAGATTTTTCTGATAACCCGGTCACGGGCGCGGTCGGAATAACATGGGGCATCAACCAAAAGGTTACCATGGACTTTGCTGTAAGATTCGGTTTAAACGACGGCAATCAGGATTATTCGATTATTAATGGAATCAGTATAAACTTCTAAAAGGAGAATAATATGCATATACCGGATGGATTTTTAGATACCAAGACTTGGGTGGCTTTAAGCGCAGTTTCAACCGGTTTTGTAGCGCTGAGCGTTGTCCGCGCCAATCGTAAAATTGGTGAAAAGCACGTGCCGCTGATGGGGATTATGTCCGCCTTTATCTTTGCCGCCCAGATGCTCAATTTCCCGGTGGCCGGAGGCACCTCGGGTCATTTTATGGGGGCGGTCCTGGCCGCCGTGCTCATGGGCCCGTTTGCCGGCACGCTTATAATGTCCATTGTCCTGGCCGTCCAGTGCCTGATGTTTGCCGACGGCGGCATCACCGCGCTCGGCGCCAATATATTTAATATGGGTGTCGTCGGCTCGTTATCAGGATATCTTATCTACTTTTTACTTTCTTCTGCCATAAAAGGCAAAACCGGTAAACTTATCGGGATCTTTATCGCCAGTTGGGCTTCCATCGTTTTGGCGGCCAGTGCCTGTGCCGCGGAACTGGCTCTTTCCGGCACCATTGCCTTGAATGTCGCCCTGCCCGCGATGGCCGGGGTCCACATGATTATCGGCATCGGCGAGGCGCTCATAACCACTACGGTGCTGACGCTTATCCTGGCGGCACGTCCCGACCTTTTGGAATTGACAAAAATATAATATAGGAGAATGCATATGAAAAAAATAATTGCTATAGGATTGATTGTTTCACTGGTTTTAGCTATACTTTTATCTCCATTTGCGTCCTCTTCACCGGACGGATTGGAGAAAGTCGGCGAAGACAAAGGTTTTATAGAAAAAGCCCATTCTCTCCTGACCGGATTGTTACCTGATTACTTGTTTCCGGGCGTAAGCAACGAGAAAATCGCTACGGCCATTGCCGGCGGCTTAGGCGTGTTAATCGTATTCGGGATAACCTATTTATTGATGCTTATGATTCGCAAGAAAGATAAAAGTAAACAGATTTAGCAGGGTATTTGCTAAATCCGTTTACATAATTATGGAATATCACCTGATTGACACCTATAGCAAGCGTGATAGCTTGCTACATCGGCTTGACCCGAGAACAAAAATAATCGTGTTTCTTGGGCTTATCATCATGATTGTCCTGACGCCGCCCAAGCAGTTCATCACCTTCGGCCAGTACGGCTTGCTTATTCTGGGGCTGGTCATCCTCAGCCGCATCCAGGTTTGGTTTTATATCAGCCGGGCATTGCTGGTCATGCCTTTTGTCCTGATGATTGTTATCTTCGTGCCTTTCCTCAAGGAAGGCCAAACCGCCTTTCGGATAGACTTCTGGTTTATCCACGCTCAAGTTACCCACGAAGGCTTGATTGTCTGCTGGAACGCCCTGGTCAAATCAGTCTCCTCGGTTCTGCTCATAACACTGCTGGTTGCGACCACGCCGTTCAACGATATTCTGCACGGCTTAACACACCTGAGAATCCCGCGTGTCCTGATAACCATGGTCTCGTTTATGTATCGCTATCTATTTGTCTTGCTGGATGAGACCGAGCGGATGCAACACGCGCGCCTGAGCCGCTGGTTTGGCGGCTATATCCGGCGGCAGATAAAGGTTATCGGAAATATGATAGGTTTACTTTTTATCCGGTCTTACGAACGGTCTGAGCGAATTTACGCGTCCATGCTGGCACGCGGATTTGACGGCTCTATCAGGCGCATAGACAACCTGAAGTTCCGCGCCGCCGACGCCGTGTTCGCAGCGGTAATAGTTGCGTTATTAACGATTATATGGGAAACCTATAATTTGTAATTTATATGATAAGCATAAAAGAACTTGTATTCAAATATCCCGACGGGCATCTGGCACTGGACGGGATAAACCTGTCCGTAAGTGCGGGCGAATCGGTCGGCATTATCGGCTCTAACGGTGCGGGCAAATCCACGCTCTTACTTCACCTTAACGGTACGCTTCGGCCGACAACCGGGACGATTTCAATCTCCAGCCTACCGGTAGATGACCGCAATATCCGGGCTATCCGCCGGAAAGTCGGCATGGTATTCCAGGACCCGGATGACCAGCTTTTTATGCCCACCGTGTCCGAAGACATCGCTTTTGGATTATTAAACCTTGGCCTTCCTGAAAATGAGGTCAAGGAAAAGACCGATGCTATTCTCAATCGGTTTGGCATGTCCGCTTATGCCGATAAAATGCCGCATCACATGAGCCTTGGCGAGAAGAAAAAGATAGCCTTGGCGGGTATTTTAGTGCTGGAGCCTGAAATAATCGTCTTTGACGAACCGACCGCCAATCTTGACCTGCACAGCCGCAAAGATTTTATAGAGATATTGAAAGGACTTAAGCAAACCAGGATAATTGCCAGCCATAATCTGGAGATGATAGCCAGAGTTACCCAACGGGTAATAGTTATCAATAAAGGGAAAATTATAGCTGATGGTCCGGCCAAAGATATTGTTTCCGATACCGCCCTATTAGAAACTAATGGGCTAATGTAATTCCGTTAGAGGCGGGTATGCCATACTGAATTAATGAATACTGAATATGGAAGATAATCGCACAGCGGAGCAAAGTCCCGACAATGACGGGATAAACTCCGTCCCGACCAAAGGCATCGGGGACGAACAGTTAGTTGAGGCG
>JAGVQN010000090.1 GCA_020051675.1 Candidatus Brocadiia bacterium | reverse complement strand
GCGGCGGCTTGCTAAGCCGTTGTAGGGGGTTTTCCCTTACCCTGGGTTCAAATCCCAGCCTCTCCGTTAAACTTCGCTAACGCTTCGCTTAACCCTAAGATGTATTATACTTATATTCTACGAAGTATTAAACAGCCTGGAGCAATTTATATCGGTTATACAAAAGATTTACGATTACGCTTGCATTTTCATAATAATCCTGCTCGTAAGGACTCTACAAAGAGATATTGCCCGTGGGTAATAGAAAGTTATTTTGCTTTTACTGCGGAACAGAATGCTAAGGATTTTGAGCGATACCTTAAATCTAATTCGGGAAAAGCATTTATGCGTAAAAGGTTAATATCAGGTGAGTTTAAAGAAGCGTTAAAGAAGTTTAATAATGGGAGGCTGAAATAGGTATGCGTAGCGTAGCGAAGTATACCCAGCCTCTCCGTTAAACTTCGCCTCGCTGTAGCTCGGCTACGACGGACACAGTCCGTTTAGAGCCACAGATTACACAGATAAATTAGAGTTCAATGTCAGAATACAAGAATCTAATCAAGGCTGCCAAAGAGCCCCTCAAACGCGCCTATGCGCCGTATTCCGGGTTCAAGGTCGGGGCGGCGGTCCTGACAAAAACCGGCCGGGTCTTTGCCGGCTGTAATATTGAGAACGCCTCCTACGGCCTGACCGTCTGCGCTGAACGGGCCGCCGTATTTAATGCGGTCTCGGCCGGGCACAGGAACTTTACCGCCATCGCCGTGGTAACGTCCGGTAAATCAATCGCTTTCCCTTGCGGCGCCTGCCTTCAGGTGCTGTCCGAATTCGCCCCTGATATCAAAATCATATTGGCTTCATCAGCCGGCAGAAAAGTTGTTACCAAACGGCTCAAAGAGCTGTTGCCGACGCCATTCAGCTTATAATTCAATTCTTAGATATAAATTGTGCTCCAAACAGTAAATTGCCGATATATAGTGTTGCAGCTATATGAAATACCCTAACAAACAGGAGGAATAATATGAAGAAATTTTTACTGTTAGTTGCGTTATTAGTGATTGTCTGGCTGGTTTATAGTTATGTCTGGGTCCCGTATCAGGACAGGAGCAAGGTCGTTCCGGCGACTGGCACACCGGGCGGCCAGGTTAACCCGCCTGTTTCTAATGAGCCGCCCACCGATGGGGTAGTGCTTTTTGAGAAGGGCAAATACAAAGAAGCGGCCCGGAAACTGGAAGAAGAGATTGCCGCCGGAAAGGCCACAGCCCCGGGCAGGCATTTGACCTATATTGCTATGTCTTATGACAAGACCGAACAGCCGGAAAAAGCCTTGAAAGCCTGGGAACGTATCATCAGCGAATATCCGGACGACGAATACTGCGGCGATGCTTACTATGAAATCGGACGCCGGAGCAAAGACCGCGCCGATAAGGTAAAACACCTGGAAACCGCGATGAATAAGTATCCCCAGAGCCAGGGCGGCAAAGCCGCCGGGCTGGAACTGGGCGAATACTACCTCGGCGACGGCACTATCCCGGACCGGGAATTCAAGGCCCGAAAGGCCTTTTCTATGGCCCTGCGGAGCAGTAACCTGCCCAAGGACAAAACCGCTGAGGTCAAGAAGAAATTGGAGTCTCTCAACAAGAAACTGGTTTTCTCGTCTTTCCAGACGCCGGACAGCACGATTTACACTGTGGCCACCGGTGATAATATTGACATCATTTCCAGAAAATTCAAGGTCGTACCGCCCGGTAAAGATGTTTTAAAGGGTCATATCAAGCGGATTAATGGGTTAACAGGTGATCTTATCTTCCCGGGTGACAACCTGAAAATAATCACCGGCGAATTCCGTATCGGGATTAGCAAGGCCGACCTGGCATTGACGCTTTATATCAACGACGACTTCCTCAAAGAATACCGGGTCGGTTTAGGCTCGCCGGACAAGACCGAAACGCCGTTTGGCGAATTCCATATCGCCGGCAAAGTCGTCAGCCCGCCCTGGACCAAGCGTTTTGATGATGGCCATCAGGAACAGATTCCCTTCGGCGACCCGCGCAACATATTAGGCACCCGCTGGATGGGCTTCAAGGAAAAGCCACGGCTGGGCATCCACGGCACCACCAAGCCGGAAAGCATCGGCCAATTTGTCTCGGACGGCTGTATCCGGATGCTCAACACCGATGTGGAAGAGCTCTACGACCTTGTGCCCGAAGGCGCCAAAGTCATCATAGAGTAGCCGGAGTGGGTTGCATTTTCGCCATTGAGGGTTTTGTGGCTCATATCGTTCTCTTTCACCGCAGAGACGCAGAGTTCGCAGAGAATTATCAGTGATATCTGCTTAATCGTCCGACGCCATAGTCCGTGGCTATGGACGACGGCGTCCGCTTACAAACCACCGCACAATCATTACCTATTTCTTATCCTTGCTGTCCCCGCTGTCCGTCGCAGGTACATTTGTCAAATTGATTGCTTGTGTAATTGTATTGGAAATTATTTCACCTATCCAGATTGGAAGTTTCTTCTTTTGTTCAACCTTATTTTTTCGTTCTTGTAATTCTATTAGCGCTTCTTTGTTTGACCTCAGTATTTCCTCAAAGCACAAGTAATAAAATTCTCCAGTAAAATATTGTATATTATCTTTCTCAACAATAAATTCTAATGTAATATCATAATACCCCGGCTTTAATAGCGATAACTCCGGAGTATCTATTATTCTGTGGACCTGCTTACTTTCCCCTTTTTCCAGAGTAATTGAGTCCCATGTCGGCATATTAGTCCTGGC
>JAGVQN010000049.1 GCA_020051675.1 Candidatus Brocadiia bacterium | reverse complement strand
CGCCATCAAAAGCAGGTTCTGGGCGGCCATTGAGGCGCTTATTATTTCTCCTGAAAAGCGCTCTTTGTTCCCGCTCTTGCGGCCGATTATTTGTTCTGCCACCAGCGGTATTTTTTTATACAGAACCGCTATGACTGCAGGCGCGCTCACAAAGAAATTAAAATTATTCCCATACTGCCTTGCTTCCGGCTGGATATCATTCAGCCCGGATACTTTTTTCTGCCACTGATTCCTGATTGCATAAGCCATTTTATGTTTCAGTCCGGACGATGTGATTACCAGGAATTTCCATGCCTGGCGGTTGTTGTTGGACGGCGCATAGCGGGCGGCATCTATCAGGGTTCTGATAAGAGTCTCGCTCACAGGCTTAGCTTTAAATTCCCTTATGCTGCGCCTGTTTTTAATAACTTTAAAAAGCTGTTTACTGTTCATATCAGAAATTAAGCCCAAAACCGCCGTCAACCCTGATAACCTGGCCGGTTATGTAAGACGCTTTTTCGGATGCCAAAAACAGCACCAGTGACGCGATTTCCTCAAGCCTGCCGGGTCGGCCCAGAAGAACCTTGCCGATGGTTTTTCCAGGATATTTGTTAAGAATTTCTTTTGACATCGGTGTTTCAATCACGCCCGGCGCCACGGCATTAACCAGGATATTATTATGCGCCATTTCCACGGCTAAGCCTTTGGTTAACGATTCCAACCCGCCTTTGGAAGCGAGATAATTCACCTGTCCCCGGCCGCCTGATGCGGCAACCACCGACGAAATATTTATGATGCGGCCTGATTTTTGCAGGGACATATATTTGCCGACTGCCCGGCTGAGCCGAAAAGCGCCGCTTAGATTCACTTCCAATACTGCGTCCCATTCTTCATCTGTCATTGCCAGAGCCGGGCGGTCAGTTGCAATCCCGGCGTTGTTTATCAGGATATCGATTCGTTTAAAGCGGTTCCAGATGTCATCAACAAATCCATCAATGGCATCTCTTTTTGTTAGGTCCAACTGAAAGGCAGAAATTTTCTGTTTCTTTTGTTTTAGCCGACTTACAAGATTCAATGCAGCCACCTTATGTTTATTATAAGATATTATTGTAGTTGCGCCTGCCAGGGAAAACTCCCCGGCGATAGATGCGCCTAATCCGCTTGAGCCTCCGGTGATTAAAACCACGTTTCTGTTGAACTTCATAAATATCTCTTTAGAATAATGCAGGCATTTTGTCCACCGAATCCGAACGAATTTGAAAGGACATAATCGCCTTTGAATTCCCTGTGTTTGTCCGGGACATAGTCCAAGTCACATTCAGGGTCGGAACGCTCCAGGTTTATTGTCGGCGGGATTAATCCTGTCTTTAGGGGAATAATGCTTGCCGCCAATTCCACTGCGCCGCTTGCGGCAATAAGGTGTCCGACCATTGATTTGGTGGCACTGACCGGTATTTTATATGCTTGTTTGCCGAATAATCTTTTTATCGCCCGCGTCTCGGTAATATCATTTTTAGGGGTGCCTGTGCCGTGCGCATTAATATAATTTATCTCATCCGGCGTAATCCCGGCATCCTTGATGGCGTTTTTTATAGCCCAGAAAGCGCCCTCGCCTTCGGGCTCCGGGTCGCTGACTTTGTATGCGTCAAGCGTAGAACCGAAACCGGCGACCTCGGCGTATATCTTTGCTTCACGCGATTTTGCCGATCCCAATTCTTCTATCACGAACATAGCTGCACCTTCGCCCAGCACGGTGCCGTCCCTTGAAATATCAAACGGGCGGCAGGCCTTGGAACCGAGTTCGTTCTTTAGGGTTAGCGCGCCGAGCATGCTGAACCCGCCCACGCCCAAAGGGTTCAGCATTGAATCCAGCCCCCCGGCCAGCATCAAGTTTGCCCGGCCTGACCTTATCAACCGGAAAGAATGCCCGATAGCCTGGGCGCTGGCCGCGCACGCTGAACAGTTTATATAGATAGGGCCATGGCAATCATAACGATTGATTATCATATTGGCAGTTGTATCCAGCGGTGATTGGATATGAATTGATTTCCCGGAATCAAGCCATGTTCGGCATATCTGGCTGATCTTAATGCCTTTGCAAGTAATAAGGTCTTCAGAGTGGAATACCTCTAATCCGATACCCAGATGAATCCCGAGTTTACTTATCATCCCGACGTCTAATCCGGAATCACCCAGCGCCTCTTCAACCGCTTGAAGGCCCAGAAGGGCTTTTCTGTCTCTGACTCTGCCGATTCCCGGGTAGCTCCTTTTGAGGGCATCCAAATCCAGCTTTTTAACCTCGCCGCCTATCTTAACGTCAAACGTTGAGGTGTCAAAAAGACTGAGTTTGCCTATTCCGGAAACGCCGTCCGAGGCATTCCTAAAAAACTCCTTTTTATTCGCGCCTATCGGCGAAACAATTCCCAAGCCGGTAATAACGATTCTTCTCATACAGTTTCCAGGATAAATGACGCCCTGATTGAGCCGATACCTGTGGCATTGACTAAAATATTCTGTCTTGCCTGACGCTCTTTTATGGAATACGACGCAAGTCCGATTGATAGGGCCGGCGCCGCCGCAAATGTATTGCCTGCGGACATCTTAGGATGTTTTGCAGAATCAACGGTTTTTGCCTTAAACATATTTTTAATAACAGAATGCTCTGCTTTATCACCGGCAGTGTTACCGTCAAATCCAGAATAGATTCCGGTTGTTTTATCCGGCGTGATTTTGCTCATTTTCATTGCTTGATTGATGGAATCATACACCGGCTCAGAGTTACGGGAATATCCCCATCCGGCCTGATTATCAGTGGCAGTTCCCCATCCTTTGATACGGGCATAGATTCTGGCCTTGCGCCTGCGCGCCTTTTCCTCGGATTCCAATACCAGAAAACTGCCGCCTTCTCCGGGTGTCATCTTGCCTGTCAGTAATCCGGCTTTATTCAGGAAAATCAGGCTCAATAGACTCACCTTGGTGTCGCCGCCACCCACCAGCGCGCAGTCAACCTCGTTGTTACGGATAGCTTCTAGGCCTTCAATAATCGCCTGGGCGGCCTGCCCTTCCCAGGGGTTTAAAATGAGGTTGGGACCCTTGATGCCGAATCCGATTGATATCAGGCACAGCGGCATGTTATTGAGTATCTTAAAAGTCTGGATCGGGTTAATTGATTTAATGCCCTTCTGACCCAGTAGTTTCATTGAGAAACGATTATTCTTATCAATTGAATTCTTAAGGATAGGCAATATATCGTTCATCTCTCCGCTGGCCAGCCCTGAACCGACAAAAAGGCCTATTCGATAGGGATTATAAACCTTTATGTCCAATCCTGAATCCTTCAGGGCGTCGGCGCAGGCGGAAAAAACCAGCTCTGAATCGCGGCTCATGAATTTCCGGAGCTTGCTCTCCTCGCATTCCGGCGCCAGCGGCTCTGTAACCAATCCTAACGCCAAATCGGCAAAGGGGGTATTTACAAGGCCGGGAGAGAGTTTATGGCTATTTTTACCCGATTTGAATCCACGGTAAATATTCTTGATTATTCGCCCTAACGAGCAGGTGGCGCCTATGCCGGTTATGACTGCATCTCTTGCCATTTATCTTTTGCGCTTGCGGCTGCCGCCCAGCCAGAGGTTTAGTAATTCAGCGCGCCGTGCCTCCAGCTTCGGCGCATCAATCTTCTTAAATGCGAAAACCAGCTGCGCCTCAGACACCTTTTTACCCTTCAAAAAAGCATAGACCTTGGCCTTACCGCCAACCTCATTATAGGAGAATAATTCCGCCTTATAAATCAGCTGGTCGCCCGGCTTGACGAATTCGCTGAACTTGAGCTTTTCAACTATCGTCATCACGGCCTTGAGGTTAAGCCCCAAATCCTTGCGGACGCTTTCTTCCAAAAGCAGGCCGCTGAGCTGCGCCATGCCTTCCAGTATCAAAACGCCCGGCATCACCGGCCGGAGAGGGAAATGATCCTCAAAAAAGTCTTCGCTTAAAGAGACGTTCTTGATAGCCGAAGCTTTTTTGCCTAACTGCCAATCGGTTATTTTATCAATCAGAAAAAATCTCATCTTTTTATCTTTCTAGAGCAGTGATTCCCGAGGCTTAATCCGGCTAAGTATTTTTGGTTTCTGCTGCAGCTGATTTCCCGCGCATCTGTTTTAGAAGTGCCATTAGCAGAAATAACCCTGCCAGTTCCGCTAATTCTTCACCCACTGACCCGATGAAAACATACGGGTTTACTTTGTAAAGGATAATCTCAAAATAAGAGAATCCAATGGCGCCGGTACCGATTGAGAATAACACCACCACCCATCTGTCCGCCTTATTTAACAGGAGAAGGATTAAGCCCGGTATCATAACCAGCAAGGCCATCCAGGGGAAAAACCTGTCCAGCACAAACCGGCTTTCATAGGAGATTGTCAGGAACAGGTCCGACTGGGAATAGCCGCCGATATATTTCTCCAGGAATGGGACCAGCTTTTGGTCGTAAAAGTCATTAAGCGTCTGCCAGGGTAATTGGTGGTCTGCCGGATAGGCCTTGATTTCTGTCACTTCCGAAAACAGCGGAGCAGAAGAAAGTAAAATAATAAGGATAACCGACCAGATAATAACGCCGTGGAACTTGCATTTACCCCGGATTTTGCGCGGGCATTCCTCGCAGAATCGGATGAAAAAGCAGGGCTTTTCGCCGTTGATGTAATGAAGGTAATACCTGTCAAAGAAATCAAATAAGCCCAGGGTAATTAATGCCAGCGCCGAGGCGGAAAAAATGCTGTGCAATATATCAAGAGTGGCGCTTATCCGGAAAATAACGTAACTCTCTACTGCGCATATCATCTCCCCGATAAAAAAAGACCATAGCCCAAGCCAGATTAACCTTCCTCCGGTAACTTTTAACTTCCTGAAGCGCATAATCAGGATGAAGCAGAATAAAAGAACCAGCGGTTTTACGACATATATGCCGAAACCGCCCAATAATCCCGCGCCAAAATTCATAACTCATCCCCCTGATTTAGGATTAATCAATTAAACCATATTAACCTTATCATAGCAACTCTAATGCACAAGTAAAATAAAACATATTGACTATTTTATGCCAGATAGCAGTACTTCTGATAGGATAGATAACCAACGAACTGGCTCGTATCAAGACCATGTCCGAGGCGATGGGGTACAAAAAGCTTGACGAAGCCCGGGAAAAATCTATACTGGGCGTTGAAATAGCCTTTGCCGCAGAAGGCGCATAAAGACTGTATTTCGGGCCCGTAGCTCAATGGCAGAGCAGCGGACTCATAATCCGTTGGTTGCCCGTTCGAGTCGGGCCGGGCCCAAATTAATTGCACCACAAAGGACACAAAGAGCACAAAGAATTCTTTGCGTCTCTGCGGTGAATATAAATGAGATTCAATTTTACCCCGACCGGTATCGGCAGTCTGCCTCATAAAGATGCCGCTCAGGCAACGCAACTTATCGTGAAACATCTCACGGCCATACCCTTCTGGCCGCAATTGCCCCAGCGCTCGTTTCTGGAAGGGATGGCGG
>JAGVQN010000111.1 GCA_020051675.1 Candidatus Brocadiia bacterium | reverse complement strand
TGGAATACGCTTAGCGGCCCGAACCATAAAGCGCCGCCGCAACGCCCGGCCAGATTTTTACCGACGCTGAAGCAAAAATTAATACCGGAAATATCAGCGCCGACAATTTCTATCTCGCTCAATGAAGCGGTGCCCAAACCGGCTTCATGCGCCAGCCGCAAATATTTTATGCCCATCGGGTCGAATCCCATTATCTTGGCGGCAACCGCGTCTATCGCCACGCTGTCCGCGCCTGCCAGGATATAATCCTTTTCAACAGGCTTCATAGTCCTGGGACCGGGGCCGTTGCCGCAGATTGTCCCGTCCATTACGGCGAATATACCGGGATGAATCTCTTTCTGTATATTCAATAAATCAACCAGCGCCTCGTGTATGGCGCTATGCACATAATGCCGGCGCGTATTAAGAAGCCCGCCGAAAGCATTCTTCATCGCGCCCGTGGTCGTCGTATAAATATGGCATTTGACGGTCGGCAAGTGTATGATGCTTTTCCCCATAAAGTATTCCGGAATCATTATGCCATCCGGGAATATTTTATCCAAAACAAGCATCTTCGCTTTAGGCTGATACGGAATCCATTTGATATCCTCATCCCGGAAATTATAGAGGCGCGCAATGCCATATTTTTCATAGACGCCGTCAAGGCGGTTCAACCGGGAGCCCTTGAATGGGTCGGTCACAACGGTATTATTATGGACGGCGGAAAGCGCGGAGTAACCCAGGTTCCTGAGCGCCTTAATTACACCTTCCAGCTGCCAGGGAGTGGTATTGGCGCCCGGCAAAGGCAGGTGCCAGGAAATATTATCCTTTAATATAACAGGCTTATCTTTAGGAAGAGCTTCTTCAATGCCGGCCATCCTGACCAGGCGCTCGATATCCTCAAGCACAACTCCCGGACTGGTTTTTATTACGGCTACTTTTGATTTCATGCGTAGAGCACCTTAACGGTATATTACAAAAGCGCAGGCAACAATCCATAATATCACATCTATCAATAAGGGCAAATCCTTAAGGAATATTTCCGCCGGGTCATCGCCTTTATCCTTTTTAAACAAAAGGTGCAGATAGCGCGCGATACCGAAAGCGACAAAGGGCGCGGTATAAATAAGATTTCCCGTCCCGAAGAATGCCACGGTCCGCGGGCTGATCGTATACATTGTATATGCGGCAAGATTTAAAAGCGACAGAATAATAATAAAGGCGGAGAGCAAACGGATATTAGACCCTGATCCGGATTGGCATTTCTCCAGCGCTTCCTGCCGTCGCTTGCCTAAAGCCAAAAAGAGCGAAAGCAAAGCCGTGCAGATTATCAGCCACCAGGAAGGACGCACCCAGATAAGATAGGCGCCGCCGATAATCCTTAAGACAAACCCGAATGAAATGACCAGGACATCAATGATAATTATCTTTTTAAGAACAACCGAATAACAAATATTCAAAACCAGGTATGCGGAAATAATCACCCCAAACCCCGGATTCAGGAAAGCTGAAAACACAAGCGAAACCGCGCTCAAAAGCAGGAAGGATTGCATGGCAAGATTAAAACTTATCCTGCCTGAAGCAACCGGGCGCAGTTTTTTTATTGGGTGCCGGCGGTCGGATTCGATATCTTTTACATCATTAAAAATATAAGCCGCGCTTGAGGCAAGCGAAAACAGAAAGAAACCAGCCAAGGCGCTGATGATGTTTTCCGGTTTAAACATTCGCCCGGCAAATATCAAAGGGGCGAGGACAAAGAGGTTTTTCGGCCATTGCCTGATTCTTAATAATTCCGGGATTAATTTAAACATTGCCGTGAGATTACAATAATAATTCGGTTTAGTCAAGTTATGACATAGATGGCTTAAAACATTGACAGACCGGAAACTCACGTTATATTATACTCTCCATGAAAAGACTTGAAACACCGGGCAAAAACCTGCGCACGCGCTTAAGCCTGATAAGCGCGGCGGTATTGGCATCGTTCGGCGTATTGAGATTTGCCAGCGACATGCTGACCGATGGCTCGCCGGGCTGGCATTCCGTGCTGGGCGGAACGATATTCAGATACCTGGCGCGCGCGCCTTCGGACGGGACGCTTTTAGGAGATTTGAGCATCCAGTATGTCAAGCTTATTTCGATTCCCTGCGCGATTGCCGGATTCTTTATAATTTATCACCTGACATACTCGGACCGGCGCGAGGCGGACATACACTGGTATAAGTTTTCCACCCGGCTGATTTATATCGGGATGTTTTTAATGGCTTTTACGGTGATGGAAATAGAAAAAGCGACTCACGTATTGGGATTACGCATGGCCGGATTGCTTGCCGGGGAAGAGGCATGGCTGAACCATCTTTTGCATATCGCAAGCGCGCTGACCGGATGGTTTTATATGAAGTGGCTTGCTTTCATCCCGCGCAAATACAAGTGATTCTTTTAATTGACCAAGCGTAAATTTATACTATAATCCGATATTCCTTGTTATGAAAGCAATTTACTTTGACTGCTTTTCCGGAATAAGCGGAGATATGATTCTGGGCGCGTTGATAGACGCCGGCCTGTCACTCCCCCGCCTTAAGCAAGAGCTCGCCAAAATACCGCTTAAAGGCTACAAATTATCCACCCGACAGGTTATTAAAAATGGTTTCAGAGCAACCAAGCTGGATGTCCACGCCTCCGACCAGAGAATCCAGCCGGATAAAATGGTATCTCTCATTAAACAAAGCAGATTGTCCAGCGGGATTAAGGATAAAATACTTAAACTAATCCAACGCTTGGCTAACATAGAATCGCACGTTCACGGCATAAAATCCGCATTCCGAATTCCGCATTCCGCAATTCACTTTCATGAACTCGGCTCGGCGGATACCTTAATAGATATCAGCGGAGCGGTTATCGGATTCCATCTTCTCGGCATAGACAAAATCTATTGCTCTCCCCTGCCGATTACGCGAGGGTTTATCAAAACCCATCACGGCAGGATTCCGCTTCCGGCGCCGGCCACGGCGGAAATGCTTAAAGGCTTTCCGGTGACTCACTCCGAAATCGGAAAGGAAATCGTCACGCCGACCGGAGCGCTTATCATCACCTCTCTGGCAAAACCTTTAATTGAGATGCCTGTAATGACGGTCAAAAAAATCGCTTACAGTGCGGGCGATATGGAATTCCCCCAACAGCCGAATCTTCTGCGCGCTTTCTTAGGAACTATATCTGACAACCAACAACTGACAACTAATATCTGGATGCTGGAAACAAACATTGACGATTCCACCCCGGAGATAATCGCCTACACCATAGAACGCTTAATCAAACACGGCGCATTGGACGCCTTTGCCGAGCCTATCAGGATGAAGAAATCCAGACCAGGCATATTGCTCAAAGCTTTGGCAAAGGAAAAAGATATCGCGAAGCTTGAAGAGATTATCTTCACGGAAACAAGCACATTCGGGATAAGGCATTATCCGGTGGAGCGCACCGAATTAGACCGTGAAATCAAAAGCGTAAAAACCAAATACGGAATGATTCCGGTAAAAATCGGCTCCCTTAACGGTAAAATCATGAGCGTGTCGCCGGAGTATGAAGATTGCAAAAAGATAGCAATGAAGAAAGGAGTACCATTAAAGGATATCTATAACAAAGCACTAAATCAGAAACACGAAATACGAAACAAATATTAAATAACTAATAAAATCCCCCATAATCCCCCTTTTGCAAAGGGGGAAACAGGAGGATTAGAACAGAACGGACAACCAATAGTATTTCGAGTTTTAAAAGAGAAGGAGTTGATATGGCAAAGAAGATGGATTTTAAGGGCCGGTCTTTTGTCGCACTGACGGATTATACGCCCGAAGAAATATGGCACCTGTTAAAACGGACCGAGGAACTCAAGAAACTTAACAAGCGCGGTAAAAACCAGCCAATCCTTAAAGGGAAAACACTGGGCATGATTTTCCAAAAGTCATCCACCCGCACCAGGGTTTCTTTTGAAGTCGCCATGTTTCATCTGGGCGGACATGCCTTATTCTTATCCGGCTCTGATTTGCAGCTGAAACGGGGAGAAACCATTGCCGATACCGCACGGGTAATGTCCAGATATGTTGACGGCATCATGGCGCGCGTCTTCGCGCACCAGGATATCCTTGACCTCGCCAAATACGCGAGTGTTCCGGTAATCAATGCACTGAGCGATTACAACCACCCCTGCCAGGGATTAACCGATATCTTTACTATTTATGAAAAGGGAAAGGATCTGAAGAAAACCAAAATGGCGTATATAGGTGACGGCAATAATATGGTTCACACTCTTATCGCCGCAATGGCAAAAGTAGGCGGTAAAATCGCTGTCGCCACGCCTAAAGGTTACGAACCTAACCCGGAAGCGGTCCGGCTGGGCAAAGAAATCGCCCAAAAAACAAACGGAAGCGTGGAGATTTTGAACGACCCGGTAAAGGCAGTTAAAGATGCTGATGTAATCTATACGGATACCTGGGCAAGCATGGGGCAGGAAGCCGAGCATGCCAAGCGGGTAATTGCGTTCAAGGGATATCAGGTAAATAATGCATTATTGAAGCACGCTAAAAATGATGTGATGGTGATGCACTGCCTGCCGGCGCATCGAGGCGAGGAAATTACGGATGAGGTAATGGACGGACCGCACTCTATCGTCTTTGACCAGGCGGAAAACAGGTTGCATACGCAGAAAGCGATTTTGGCAGAAGTGATGGGGTAAGAAAAACAGATTATCAGATTACCGGAATATCAGATTATCTGATTAACTGGTTTTCTGATGTTCTGATACTCTTTTAACATGGCTAACAACTTCAGCTTTAAATTAATCGCCACGGACCGCTCTACCAAGGCGCGTGTCGGAGAATTTTCCACTCCGCACGGGACTTTCCAGACGCCGGCTTTTATGCCCGTGGCAACACAGGCAACGGTCAAAACATTATCACCGCGCGATATCAAAGACGCCAAGGCTTCGATTATCCTCTGCAATGCCTATCACTTAAGCCGACGGCCGGGCGAGGATATTATCAAAGAGCTCGGCGGATTGCATAACTTCATGAACTGGAACGGGCCGATTCTTACCGATAGCGGCGGTTACCAGGTCTTTTCGCTTTCCAAACTCACCAAAGTAATTGATGACGGCGTGGAATTTAAATCCGAGCCGGACGGCAATAAAATATTTCTTACGCCTGAACGGGTGATTGAAATCGAGGAGGCTTTGGGACCGGATATCATCATGCCTCTGGACCAGCCGGTCGCTTATCCGACAACCGCGGAATTAGCGCGCCTGGCGATGGAACGGACTTTAAACTGGGCGAAGCGGAGCCTCGCGGCGCAAAAACGAAAGGACCAGACCCGCCTGCGCCAACCCGCCTGCGGAACGGGCAGGGGCTACGGCGGGCAGGTGCTCTTCGGAATAATCCAGGGCGCTACCTTCAAGGAACTGCGCAAGGAGTGCACGGAAAGATTGCTGGAAATGGAATTCCCCGGATACGCCATCGGCGGATTAAGCGTGGGCGAAAACAACGACCTCATGTTCGAGATGCTCCAAACCATGACGGATATCATCCCGGAAACGCATCCCCGCTACTTTATGGGAATGGGGACTCCGGCGGATATGCTGCGTTCAATCGCAATGGGAGTAGATATGTTTGATTGCGTCCTCCCCACGCGCAACGGCAGGAACGGCTGGGCATTCACAAGCAAAGGAATTGTCAGGTTGCGCAACAGCGTCCATAAAAACGACCCCGCCCCGCTTGACGAAAACTGCCAATGCTATACCTGCCATAATTTCTCGCGAGCATATTTGAGGCATCTCTTTAACGCGGAGGAGATTCTCGGATTGAGCCTGGTCTCCTCACATAATATATACTACTACCAAACCCTGATGGAAAATGTGCGACAGGCTATCAAAGCCGGGACCTTTGCGGATTTTATGCGCGACTTTTCCGCCGGTAAAGGCGAAAGTGTCACTTAACTGCAATAACTCCGGCCAGTTCAAACGGAATGACAATCTCTTTAGGTTCAGTCGGCTGGCGGTATTTTTCTATCAATTCGCCAAAGCGGCGTTTCACGAATGCCTTAGTCTCTTCATCCACCTTATCATCAAAAAAACCCAACTCGCTCTGGTTAACCATCTCATTAAACACTTCATCCGCGGTCTTATAAAACCTGGTCATCTTTTCCGGCCAGACTCTTGGAATAGCAAAACCGCTCTTTTCGAAAAGCTTGCGCAAGCCTGCGACATTTTCCGGCAAGGCGCTGCGATACATCTTGAGGTTAGCGGAAGAGCGCTCCTTAAAAATCCTGGCGAAAATCTGCATGATAATTTTCGGCGAGCCTTCCAAAGAGGTAATCAGCGCAAATTGCCCGCCTTTTTTGAGCGAACGCCGGACGGTTTTTATTGTCAGTTCGGGATGGGCAAGCGAAATATTCCAGAACGTAACCACTAAATCAAAAGTATCCGGCGGGAAGGCCAGGAGTTTCTCATGGAACTCGCCCTTCAATAAGGTCATATATTCAGGCAGGCTGTAGGAAACATCAAACGGCAGGTTAATGAATATCTTGGTTTTTTCCGGCTGGGCTTTTTTGACCAGCTCACCGGCAAAAAGGTCGCCGCCGGCGCCGGAAATAAAAAAGCGCCCCTGTTTCAAAGGCGCTAAATCAAGACGCTCCAGAATGCTTGTGTTAACCGCTTTCAATAATTCCAGCATTATGTCCTCCGATCAAATCCAGTCTTTCTTCTTTCTTGACAAATTAAAATAATTATTGTAGATTATATCAAGCTTTTTATTAGTTTAAAAGTATATATATAACAATCTCAGAGGAGTTAATATGAAAAAAAGTCTTCATCCGGTATACAAAGAAGCGACTGTTACCTGCGCCTGCGGCGCGACATTCAAGACACGTTCCCTTAAAGAGAAAATAAACGTGGAAATCTGCTCCAGTTGCCATCCGTTCTTCACCGGAAAACAGAAATTTGTCGATACCACCGGCCAGCTGGAACGCTTCCAGAAGAAGTGGAAAAAGAAAGCCGATGACAAGCCCTCACCGGAAGTAAAGCCTGTTGCAGTGAAAGCCGTAGATACACCCAAACCATCTTAACCGGATAACCAATCATATCGACAGCGCCATGATATAAAATCGTGAGCGCTGTTTCTTTTTGATTAATATGCAAAACAAACTGAACGAAATTATCGCCCGCTACAATGAGCTGGAAGCGCTCATAACCAAACAGGAAAATATCACGAATCCCGCTTATTACGCCAAGCTCATGAAAGAGCGCGGGAAGCTAATGCCGGTTGCCCAGCGTGCCAAAGCGCTGGAAGAGATACGCAAGCAAAAAGCCGGCGCCCTTGCCCTATCGGGCAAGGGACTCCCTATCGTCCCACCGAAAGCATTCGGGGAAGCGGAGCGAGGCGCCCTTGCCATGTCCCAGGGCTCAGCAGAAGATAAAGAACTCGCCCAGATGGCCGAAGAAGAAATAAAAACCCTCTCCGAAAAGGAAACCGTCCTGCAATCAGAACTGGAAGAAATGCTCCTGCCCGGCTCCGAGGAATACGCGCGCGACGCCATCGTGGAAATACGCGCCGGGACGGGCGGCGAGGAAGCGGCGCTCTTCGCGGCGGATTTGGTCAGGATGTATCTTAAATACTGCGAGAAAAAAGGCTGGAAAACTTCTATCATGGAATCGAGCCCGACCGATTTAGGCGGCGTCAAGCAGGCGATATTCTCCGTGGAAGGGACGGATGTATTTAAGTATCTGCGTTTTGAAAGCGGCACGCACCGCGTCCAAAGGGTTCCCCGGACGGAAGCCTCCGGAAGATTGCATACCTCCGCGGCGACTGTGGCAGTCCTGCCGGATGCGGAAGATGTCGAT
>JAGVQN010000051.1 GCA_020051675.1 Candidatus Brocadiia bacterium | reverse complement strand
AGGAATATTTAA
Organism: Candidatus Brocadiia bacterium; assembly: GCA_020051675.1. Taxonomy (GTDB): domain Bacteria; phylum Planctomycetota; class MHYJ01; order JACQXL01; family JACQZI01; genus JACQZI01. The sequence goes on along the minus strand of JAGVQN010000051.1, from coordinate 4,708 downwards.
AGACGAAGCTGTTAATAAACCGCACTTCTTTTATGAGAGACGCCGTCTCCTCGAAATCCGCTTCGGTCTCTCCGGGGAATCCGACGATAAAATCGCTGGCGATTTCTATTTCCGGCACTATCTTCCGCGCCTTTTCCACAAGCTTAAGATAATCGCTCCGTGTATACTTACGGTTCATCGCCTTAAGTATTTTATCCGAGCCTGATTGCGCCGGCATATGGAGATGCGGGCAGACCTTGGGCAAATCCTGCATCGCCTTAAAGACATCCTCGGCCGTATAAGCCGGGTGCGAAGTGACAAAACGGATTCGCTTAATGCCTTCTATATAATGTATGGCGTTAAGAAGATGGGAAAGCCTATTACCGCGGTCGTCATAAGAGCTGATGCACTGCCCCAGTAGAATAATCTCCTTAGCGCCCTTTTCGGAAAGCATTTTCGCTTCCTCGACGATTTCATCCATCGGGCGGCTGGTTTCCCTGCCGCGGACATAAGGCACCACACAATAACTGCAGAAATTATTGCATCCCTTCATCGCCAGGATATATTCCGAAAGATTTACCGAAGTGCGGGCAGCCATTTTGGCCGGCGGCACGCCTTCGCCTGTCTTGACAACCTTGTTCCTGTTTTTAGTTATCTCATCTATCGCATCAACAATTGCATGTTCCTGATTCGGCCCGCAGATGATATCGAGGAACGGTATTTTATCGAGCGCCAGGGACTTCTCCTTTTCCGCCATGCAGCCGACGAGGCCGATGATAAGGCGCGGGTTTTTATCCTTGAGCGGCTTAAGCATCCGCAGGTTATTATAGACCTTGTCTTCCGCGTGCTTGCGGACACTGCAGGTATTAAAGAGGATGATATCGGCGTCTTTCTCGCTGTCCGTTTGCTTATGCCCTTTGGACAAAAACTGCTCCAACATAAGCGCCGAATCCAGCTTATTCATCTGGCAGCCGAAAGTTCGTATAAATATGTTCATATTCTTTTATTTAGAACGTCAGGCGTCCCTTTAGGGGCAACCAAAGGTGCGAATAAAGATGTTCATGTTATTTGCCATCCCTTACCTACTGGTAGGGACTCCCTATTAAATCGGGTATCCCCGAATCACGTCCCGCTCTGCGGGACGATATGAGCGGGGCTAAGACTCGAAGACACCAACCCGCCTGCCGGCGAGGCAGGGAAAACTTTGTGCCTTAGTGCCTTAGTGGCATTCTTAAATATTACAGTTACATTTCTTATGCCTTAATATTACCACCTGCTTTGCCGGAGTATCAATATATTTCGTTTGCCGGGCGGCGCCTTTAGCCAGCCTCGCATCAAGCGGACTCCGGTGTTTATAACCGCGCCTGGAGATTTCTTTTGTCAACTTCTCATGCCTTGCATATAAGGCTTTGAGCTTACCGCACCATCTAATCGTCTCCGGATGGTTACTATAGCCTTTTTTACCTTTAGTGATAACGATCCAGATAGCGTGCAACTCCCGATGCTCACCCAGCAAATGATTCCGGCATAATCTTGACGGACTAATATCCCAAATTCTCATAATATCGGTGCAGGCTTTTAATCCTGTTGTTGCTTCTTCTTACCCGGCTTGATTAGGGAAAGGACTGCGTTGCGCCGGTTATGGGAAAGCATCAGTATCAATATCGATAACGCGATATAAAATCCGCCGTAAAAGAGCCGCGCCTTGATTTCAAGGCTCTTTAAATCCGCTTCCGGCATATTCGGGAATATCGAGGGGAAAAGGAGCGGGATAACCAGCTGGGTGGAAAAGAGTATCAACAGCGCAAACGCCTCTATCATGGAGAAACGGAAATTTGAGAGTATGAATATGGCAAAGAGCGACTGGCCCGCGGTCAGGAATATTTCCTCCACCTGCTGTTTATCCAGCTCCATCCCCCAGACTGAACCGCCCGCCAAAGTATATGCTATCGGCAAGGAGGCTATCAGGAGCGTCCACTGGTTGACCTTGGAAGAAATAAGCGTCCCCAAAGACGCGCCGGCCATGGCGCGCGTGGCGAATATTATCGCCACGATGAATTCGGGAGATTCCGAAGCCAGCGGCGCCAGCCACTGCACCAGGATAAATTCATCCACCCCCCACGTCTTGCCGCTGGCGATAAGCCCTTCGGCAAACGGCTCGGCGGAAATATAAATCGTAAACCCGGAAATAACAAAGAAAGCCAGCGTGACTATACATCTATATAGCCTTGACCCCTTGCTGAAAAGCTCAACCGGCCCTTCCAGTTCCGGCTCGACATGATGCGCCTTGCTTGCCGCGATGATGTAAAATATAAAGATTGCCAGGAGCACGACCGAATCGATTAACTGGATGCTTCCTTTTATCGGTATGAAAAAAGAATAGAAAGTCGCCGCCAGAAGCGCTAAGAGTTCTATCCGGTGCCCCGGTTCAAGGTCAATATGCTTTTTCTTAGTGGCGAACCAGTAGGCGAAAAGCACCACCGGCCAGCCCAAGCCGATTAACAGCCGGTTCGCGCCGGTCATATTGGCAGTGGCGTAATGGATGTATTTCGGGTCGGTGCCGGCTGACCAGGCAAAATATAAATCCACCGCGTATTCGGGCAAGACGGCGATAAGCGCAAGGAATGCCAGAGCCAATGATTGCGGTATTTCCATCTGGGCAAGCTCCGCCGCCCAGGAAAGCATGAATGCCGAACCGAATATTGCCAACCCCGGCACCAGCGCCTCCCAGCCGGGACCCAAATGAATCCCGAGCGCCTTTAAAACAGTCTGCTGTCCGATAAGCGTAAGCGAAACCGCCAGCCACAAAATATGTTTAAAGCGTTTCATAAAGCCTAACTTTATAACAATTTGCTTTTGTTTAGTCAAGGAATCCAGAACCATCATTTTTCACCATGGCGGGCAAAGCGTCCTAACAAAATTCTTAAAAAGACCTTGCAAATCGCTTTAGCTATTGTATAATACCTGCTAAGCTGATCAATATCTGCTCGTGGCATTTGAAGACAATGTCTAATTTAAAGGAGCATATAGAATGAAAAAGATTTTAATTTCCTGTTTGTTTTTCCTTCTATTCAGTGGTTGCCTGGATATGGACGAGCAAACCGCGTATTTCTTTTATGACAAGCCAAAGGACGAACTGCATTTGCTTCTTCTTTACAAGGGAATCTATAATGACGACAATGCTTCTTCCGCCTCAGAAGGCCAAATGGCGGGTTTCTTTAAACCTGATTGGGAAATAGCCTTTTGTGGCTGGTTCGGTCATGTAACTAAGAAAGGGATACAGGATAATATAGACAATGAGAATACACCGGAAATTGTTAAAAAGCTTGCCGACCTCTTACTTAAAAACATAACGGTTTCAACCGGTAAGTTCTTTATGGATAAAGATGAGAGATTAAGCTGTTACCAAGCCATCACTATAACAAACGCCTCAAAAATCATTGGATTGTTTAATGAAGCAGCATCTCAAGGAATCATAGAACAAACTGATGACGCTAAAGATGTTCTTAAAGAGCTGGATAAAAAGAGTATTGATTTGTTTACTGCTGCCGCAAAGGAAAACCATCAGTGGCTGCAATTAGAAGGACAATCCATCAGGTTTTCATTCCCGATTAGCGACGAAACATTTATGAAAGCGAAAGCTGAACTGCTTGAGAAATTGAAGAGTTGCCCGGCAAAAGATTATAAAACAATCATCGCTCTCTTTGCACTGAACGATATCTCTTTTACCAGAAACGGTAACTTTATAACTTTTATCCTGGGAAATAAGGACGTCAATAAAGCCATTCCATTATTGCTAAAGCCTAAACAGAGCGATTACAAAGACAACACGGTCGAATTCGCTAAAAAAGAGTTCGGCATAAGTTCGGAAATCACCGAAGAGTCAATCACCGATCGATTCATGTCAAGCCTAGTCGATTCTGAAACAGTGAAGAAAATAGAAGAACTTATTAGAAAATTAGGAGACGCTGATTTCGAGGTCAGGGAAAACGCAACCGCGGCGTTAATCAAAATAGATAGTTTGGCAGCGCCATGGGTAAGAAAGGCCTTTAAAAGCGAAGACCCTGAAGTGCGCCTGAGAGCCAAGAAGATATTAGAAACAATCACGATTTGCCCGGCAGAACAACATCAAATAGAAGATAAAATCATGTCCATCGAATTACCGCCTCCGGAAAAAGACCCTGATATTGAGCTTCCAAAAGATGTAATCGAGAATGACGGCCAAGATGATGATGATTAATTCTGCCTCGTCAGCGTCTCTGCCCCGCTCCGATTTATTTCTCTTAATGCTCTAACACAATCTTGACTATCTCGCATCTGGAAAAAAGCCGCATGGGCGGCCCCCAAAAACCTGTCCCTGAAGTGGTATATAAAAACTGCCCCCCACCTTCAGCATCAATCGGGCGTCCCCGAATCCCGTCCCGCTTTGCGGGGCGGGAGGAGCGGGGTCAAGGAATAATTCATTCATAGCACGTTGATTTATTTAGACTTAGCCCCGATTAGGTCGGGACTCCGCTGTCGCTCCGCAGGAGTGTCCCACACCCCCAGAAATAGGGTGTTTCTGAATGTTTCACCCCTTTCTGGTGGTGTCCCCTACCCCCTTCGATTTTCTAACCCGCTAATAAACAACGCCTTGGAAAGAGGGGGGGGATACCTACCACCCCTCATCTTGATACTCACTGCTTCATAAGACATGTCGGGCCGATTGTTGAGCAATGTCAAGCCGATT
>JAGVQN010000005.1 GCA_020051675.1 Candidatus Brocadiia bacterium | reverse complement strand
CCCCCCCCCCCCCCCAGAAAGCTTATTTCTTTCATTGGCACACAACCTTTAATAACTGCTCCGTCTATTACCGTAGGCGGCGTTAAATATAAACTTAAACTTAATAAAGAAACCACACACCCCCTGCCCCCTCTTTTTAGAGGGGACTTGGGAGAAAAAATCCCCTCTTGAGAGGGGAATAAAAGGGGTGTGTAATATTTGAAAAGGAGGTGTGTATGAAAAACAGGAAATTATCCCGCCTTGCGGGACTAATCTGTGTAATCTGTGGTTTCTCTGTGTTCTCTGTGGTTAATCTTTCCCAGGTGGAGGCAAATAATGTGGCTCTTTCCAATGCCGTCTTAAAGAATCCCGCCGGTGGTAAAATCACCGTGGAATTCAAACTCGCGCAGGAAAATCCTTTCGGCAACGTTACCTTTGACTCAATCGCATTCTCGGATTATGTCTGGGTCTTTGTCAAGTTCTCCACGACGAACGGTTCTGACGGAAGTTGGAAACACGCCACTCTATCCGCAGGCGGAGGCGTTGCTCCGACCGCAGATAACCTGGGCGCATTTATCAAGTCATCTCTTGCCGGTCCCGCAGGTGCGACCTTTAACGTTCTCTGGAACTATCAGGCGGATGGCGTTGCGGCGATAGATGCGAATACTTTGGTTAAGATTTGTTCAATAGAGATGGTGGAGATTCCGACCGGCGCTTTCTATTATGATGTCGCGGGGATTGGTCTTAATACTCCTGCTCACTACGGCGCTGGGGTTGAGATGCTGGTTGATGATGCGACCAAACATATCGGAAATGCGGGCTGGCCCAACGGCTACACCGGCTTTTACTTAGCCAAGTATGAAATCTCGCAACAGCAGTATGTGGACTTCCTGAATTGTATTACAGCAACAGATGCGGCAAGCAGGTATGATGGGACACTTCTCAATACATACGGTTACACGATTTCGTATAGCGCGACGGCGCCTTATGGGGTAAGGTATGGGAGTCAGACACCGAACCGCGGTTGCAACATGCTATCATGGGATGATACCAAGGCGTATTTATCCTGGGCGGCGTTAAGGCCGATGACGGAGATGGAGTTTGAGAAGGCGGCTCGTGGCACACAAAAAGCCGGGACGAACAAGCGAACCTATCCCTGGGGTAATACTGCACCCTCAACCAATACCGGTAGTGTGGATGGCGGGACGCATACATTATATTATGCTAATTACAATAATACAGCAGGAGCAAAACCTATTCTGGTCGGCTGGTATTTATCGCAAGGTTATGCGCCGTCTGCAACTGAGGCAACGGGTGCCTCGCCTTACGGCATTGCGGACTTGGCGGGGAATGTCTGGGAGCATCTGATAAACTGCGATTGGACGACCGTGCCTACAAATGGAAATGGGACGATAACACCACCGGCGAGTTGGCCCGGTGCGGCGACAGGCAAGGGCTTGCGCGGTGGCGGTTGGGGCAACACCGCCACCTACTTGCGGGTGTCAGACCGTGACAGCGCTGGGTGGACGGGCACGGGACGGAGCGGCAGTGTCGGTTTCCGTCCTGCCAGGACAAAGTAACCCTTTGGGTTTTTAATTCTTTTATTCTTGGGTGGGGTGCAGGGGCGAAGCCCCTGCCCGCGATGAAAATTTAGAGTTATGCAACCGAGCGTTCCTGTAGTTGTGACAAAGACTTATGACCTGACGCTTTGGTTTCTGCCGAAACTGGCTAAATTCCCAAGAGACCAGAGGTTTCTTTTAGGAGAGCGGATAGAAATGTTGCTCCTTGATGTTTTAGAGGGTTTGATAGATGCCACTTACACGAAGGAGAAAATCAAGGTTCTTAGGAAGGTAAACCTGAAATTAGAGAAATTAAGATTCATGGTGCGAATGGCGAACGACATGCATTACATTAATATAGGCAGTTACGAATATGCCAGCCGGGGGATTAACGAGGTGGGTAGGATGGTTGGAGGTTGGTTAAAGGCAAGTTGACACGAAGTGTCATACCTGCGAAAGCAGGTATCCAGAACATCTGGATTCCCACTTTCGTGGGAATGACAGTTTAAGAGGTTGAGAATAAGTTAATGATTTCCGAATCAATCATAAAAGAATATGAGGCTTTAAGGAAACAGTATCCCGAAGGCGTATTATTGTTTCAGATTGGAGTGTTCTATAAAATAGTCGGGACAGAGGCGACGAAATGGGCAGGGTCATTAGGTCTGAAATTAATTACTATAAACAAACCTAACCCAGTGGAAAATAATGATGGTGAGATAGCCTTTTGCGGTTTTCCCACCAGCGGTTTGGATAAATATATCGGCAGGTTAATCCGGCTTGGATGTGAAAAAATTATTATTTGTAACCAGCTAAAAAATAATGAGGGAGTTAATAGACGAGCCGTAAACCAGATAATTACCGGACGGTTAGCCGGGCAGAGCCAGAGTCCCGATGTTTAAGGATATCGGGAGAGAGCAAAAAGATTGTCCAGACCGGCTTCCGGGTGGAGATGCCCTTAATGAGAGTAAAAAGCCACCAAATAAGAAGAAACCTTCTGATGGAGGAAGTAATTAAAAGTGAAACTTCTGTCAGGAGTGATAACCGGGCAGGGAGCGGTCGTAAAAATATCCCCTGTGTGTTCAGGGCTTGCGCGGTGGCAATTGGAACAACACCGCCACCAACTTGCAAGTGTCAGACCGTAACAACGCTGGATGGACGAACACGGGACGGAACAACAATGTCGGTTTCCGTCCTGCCAAGACAATTACCTGGCTTAATCGCCCGGTGGGAATAATATGTATACTTACAATAAGTTGTTTGATGAAATGGTAAGTTTTGAGAATTTGGTCAGAGCGGCGCATAATGCACAGCGGGGAAAGAAGACAAAGTCTAACACCGCCCGCTTCAACTTCTTTATGGAGCGGGAAATATTCCAACTCCAGCAGGAGTTAAAAGATGGCTCTTACCAGCCGGGTTCTTACCGTTCGTTTTATGTCTATGAGCCGAAAGCACGATTAATCAGTGCCGCGCCTTACCGGGATAGGGTCGTTCATCACGCTCTTTGCCGGATAATAGAGCCTATCTTTGAACAGAGGTTTATTCATCATTCCTATGCCTGCCGTGTCGGAAAAGGAACGCACCGGGCGATTGATAAGTGCCAGGCGTTTATCCAATCTAACTGTTATGTCTTAAAGGCGGATGTGCAGAAATTCTTTGAGTCTATTAACCACGAGGTTCTTATGAATATTCTCGGACGGTGGATTAAGGATGAACGGGTGATGTGTTTAGCTGGACTAATTGTTCGTTCCCAATCCCCTCTAATAAGAGGGGATACCCGCCTGACCGCAGTCGGGCAGGAAGGGGTGTGTAACACACCCCGTCCCTTCGGGACACCCCTCTCAAGAGGGGATTTTCTCCGCGACCTCGGCGTCTCGGCGGTGAATAAAACTACGACTGGTCTGCCCATCGGTAACTTAACCAGCCAATTCTTTGCCAATGTTTACTTAAACGAATTAGACTACTTCGTTAAATTCACCTTAAGGGGAAAATATTACATCCGCTATATGGATGATTTCTTAATATTCGGTAATGACAGGAAACATCTGACTCATCTAAAGGAACAGATTTCCGACTTCCTGAATAATGACTTGCGGTTGCACCTGCACGAAAAGAAGTCAACGATTTTTCCGACCAAAGATGGAGTAAACTTTCTGGGATTTCGTATCTATCGGGATTACCGTAAGATACAGAAAGAGAATGTCAAACGATTTGTCAGGAGAATGAAACAGAAGGTGTTTGAATATCGGATAGGGATTGCCACGCTCCCGTTGGTCGCTCGCAATGACACCGCACGGAGTCTGTCATTGCGAGTCCCGTTCTGCCCCATTCTACGAATGGGACTCCCAATTTATCGGGGTCCCGTGGAACGGGGCGGGACGAAGCAATCTCGCATTAGTTTAGCGGATATTACCAATTCGGTCGCCTCGTGGATTGCCCATGCCCGGCACGGTAACACCTATAATCTGAGGAAGAACATATTATCACGGATAGTTTTTAGTAAATGTAGTTAGAAAGGAGTGTATATGATAAACAGAAAAATGGTAATTGGCTTTCTTTGTGCCCTTTGTGCCTCTGTGGTGAATCCTATCTCCGCTGAAGTTCCCTACGACGGCGGCAGTGGCGACGGCTGGTCTTCGGCAGGAGGCTATTGCGACCTCGGCACGGATTATAATGTGGCGTGTTATTACGGCGGCAACGGCGACGGCTGGCACGTAACCTGCGCCGTTCTTGACCCGCCCCCGGGACCCGACGGCAATACTGCCTGTTACTACGGCGGGCAAGGTGACGGCTGGCATATGTCTTCGCCTGCGCCGGGATATTCCACCACCCCGAATTATGTTTATCTTTCCAATGTAACTAATTTGCTTGCCGGGAAGTCGGCTATCCAGATGGGGCAGTCTATCCCATACTACAGTTTTAAATTGGAATTGAAAACCCCGCTTGACCCAGCTCAGACCACGGCTTTATGGAAACGGTTCCGGATAGATAAATACCTGGGCGCCACGCCCACGGCCACGCCGGTCGCTGATAATAAAATAGAAATCCAGATATGGTGCGAGAATACCGGCAACGGATTATGGGACATAGGCGATACTTTTATCAGCAAGGGACAATTCCAGGCGAACCTCTGCGAGCAGGGCGTAAGCAGTGTCTGGCTGAATATGAAGCGGTATCCGGTAACCGTTACACCAAAGACTTTTTATATTGTGTTTAAGTTAGCGGACGACATCGGCGGGGGACAGAGGTCAAGTGTGAAAGTGAAGGATAGCAGTTACTTAGAGTTCGATAATACTGCTGTAAGCAATGAGAATTTTTAATGTATATGGAGTTTGCCGCCCCGAAAGTATTCGGGGCGAGCCTCGCCCCTTTGGGGCGGGATAATACGGAAGTGAGTAATGATAATTTCTAAACACGAAGACACGAAACTGAAACACGAAAACACGGAATTTGTTTCGTGTAACAGAAAAGGAGGTGATTTGCGTAGGGCGGGAGAAGTTCCCCGATAAGGCGGATTTCTTCCCCGATAGGACGGATTTCTTCCCCGATAGGACGGATTTCTTTCCCGATAGGGCGGATTTCTTTCCCGATAGGGCGGATTTCTTCCCCGATAGGGCGGATTTCTTTCCCGATAGAGCGGATTTCTTCCCCGATAGAGCGGATTTCTTTCCCGATAAGGCGGATTTCTTTCCCGGATGCTCGTAAAAGTCCTGCGAATGTCCATAATAGTATGTAATATAAGGACTTATAGAAAAAGGAGGTAAAATATGGAGTATATGCCAACCAAGGACGGTGCTTTTCACCCCTGGTATAAGAATTTTTGCGATAGAATCATCGCTGACCCGGCCCGGTATGGGGTTTTACCGGCTGACCTGGCTGATTTGACTGCCATATACACGGAATGGCTAACGGATTATCCAGCGCATATCACGGCACAGAGCACAGCCCGTGCCGCGGCTGAGAAAAAAGATGACACCAGGGATGAATCGGAATCAGTCGCACGCCGGCTGGTCAAATTAATTCAGGCATGGAAGAATATGACCGACGCTAAAAGACAGGAATTAGGTATTACGGTGCTTGACACAACCCGGACACCGCTTTCCGAGCAGATAGTTTTAACCGAGCCGCCGCCGATATTAGAGGCAAAATGCACGGGCGCGAAAACAGTCCGTTTAGACTGGTATCCGACCCAGGCGCCGGGCGAGAGCGAGGCATTGCCCCAGGGGATTGACGGGGTCAATATCTGGGTAGCCGAGGGCGGTATTCCCAGCGACGAGAGCCAATGGCGTTTCCTGGCGATGGATACCAATTCGCCTTATGTCCATAATGTCGCTAATGACGTGACGGTTACCCTTGCCTATAAGGCACAGTGGTTTGATAAGCGCAAACGGATGGGGCCGTTTTGTAATCCGGTCGTCGTCGCAGTAACCGCGTAGGAAAAAGATAAACACACCCCCTACCCCCTCTTTTTAGAGGGGAATTAAATCCCCTCTTGAGAGGGGTAGGGGTGTGTAAGGAGTTTGATTTATGCCATTACAACCAGGTGAAGTCAAGACAGAACACATCGCCAGCGCCGCGGTGACCACGCCCAAAATCGCCAACAATTCTATCACCGGCGAAAAAATCGCCACCGCTCAGATAACCGTAGATAAACTTTCATCCGGCGCCGTTACCGCCCCGAAGATTGCCACGGGTGCCGTGACCGCGGATAAGTTGCCGGATGGAGTCGTTACTACCGCTAAGTTACAGAAGGGCGCAGTGACCGGTCCCAAGATAGGTGATTTACAAGTCAACACTTCCAAGCTCAGGGATAAGGCAGTCACGACGCCGAAGATAGCGGATGGCGCGGTCACGCTGGCGAAATTGTCTTTCACGCCGCCGGCGATTGCCCGTCCCATCGCACCGCCCTTGACGAGTGTGGAACTCGGAACCAATAGTGTTGAAACCGCGAAGATAAAAGATGGGGCAGTAACTCCGGCAAAATTATCTTTTGTCCCGACCGCCAGGCCGCTTGTTCCGCCGGTGACGACTGCTGAAATCGGAGACGGGCAAGTTACTCCGGCGAAACTATCATTCACTCCGACCGCCGTCGGCTTGTATGTTCCGCGCGACTGCGGCGGGATAGATTTTGATAACGACGCCTTTCCGGTAACTGAAGACTGGGCGATTGATGGGCTTGACCTTTCCGCTATCGTTCCAGCCGGGGCAAAAGCCGTCCACCTCTATATCTGGGTAAGAAGCACGACGCTGGCAGGTGATGCTTTGATAATACGGTCTAACGCGACGACCAAGGCGATGAACCGAGCGACAGTAGTGGTGCCGGTTGCTGGGCAGTTTGCATACATTGATGCGATAATTAATATTGACGCCGATAGAATGCTTGATTACCTTAAGTATTCGGGACTTGAGTATGTCCGTGTAAACGTTCTTGGCTGGATTATTTAATCCATAATATGCGCCCTGCCTAACGGGCAGGGACTCCCTATCGTCCCGCGGAGCGAAGTGGAGCGGGGTCATTCCGTGCTTGACACGGAATCCAGACAACCTAATACTGGATTCCCGCCTACGCGGGAATGACCCCGCTTCGTTCCCCCGCTCAACTTTCCCGCTCCGCAGGACTCCCAATAACCCCGCTCCATTGCATTTCGGGGGCACCCCGAATAATCGGGAGTCCCCGTATGGGGGTAGGGTATCCCAGAATGGGGCGTCGGGACGGGGGGCGACTATCGATTTGAAGCAGAAGGGTGTCTTTTCTTTTATTTTCTTGACAATTCCCTATTAAATGATATCCTATAGCAGTTAATAAATTAATAAATGATATGGCGTTAGTAGCAGAAAAAAAGACAGGGGTCATTAAGGCGCACCAGGTGCATAAGAAAGACACCGGTTCGTCTCAGGTCCAAATCGCGCTCTTAACCGAGCGGATAGCCGAATTAACCGAACATTTTAAGCGCCACCCGAAGGACACCAATTCCCGCCGGGGACTTCTTATGATGGTCGGCCACCGTTCAGCCCTTCTTAAATATCTTGCCAAACACCAGCCATCCAAATACCAGGAAATTATCAAGAAGCTCGGCATACGTAAATAACACGGCAGGTTTTAATAGTCCGTTTTATAATACATAAAACAATAATCTTCCCGAATACTGTGTATCGGGATAATAATAAAGCAGGGAGTTTAAACAGAACCGCGGAAGAGTTAAACAGCGAAGAAGGTAGTTAGGGTGAGGTAAATGAAACCCCAAGGCATTTGGGTTTCATCTACCTTCCCCCCTCACCTTCCTGTTTTGCTTTCCGGAAAATCAGGTTCACGACACTCCCGCAAAGGAGTTTTATCATGAAACAGGAAGTGACCCTGCAATTAGGCAGGCGCCAGTTCACCATCCAGACGGGTGTGATGGCAAAACAGGCTGACGGAGCGGCTCTCGTCTCCTACGGCGATTCGGTCGTTTTGACGACCGTGGTTGCCGGTGAAGTCAGGGAATCCCAGTGGGACGACGCCATGGTCCCCTTGACCGTGGACTACCGCGAAAAGACCTCCGCCGCCGGAAAGATTCCGGGCGGATTCTTTAAGCGCGAAGGCAGGCCGACCACAGAAGAAATCTTAACCATGCGCCTTATAGACCGCCCCCTAAGGCCGCTTTTCCCGGAAGGCTTTCAAAACGAAATACAGATAATGTCCATGGTTCTTTCCGCGGAGAATAATTTCGACCCGGATATCCTGGCAATTAACGGCGCCTCGGCGTGCCTGGTTCTTTCCGGCATTCCCTTTAACGGGCCAATCGGCGCGGTAAAGGTCGGCAAGATTAACGGCACACTCACCCTTAATCCGGAAATATCAGAAATGAAAGAGAGCACTCTTGATATCGTCATCGCCGGGACGGCGGACGCGGTTCTGATGGTGGAAGGCGGCGCCAAGGAGGAATCCGAGGAAGCCTTGCTGGAAGCTATCGAGTTTGGCCATAAAGCCGTTAAGGAGCTGGTCGCTTTGCAGAAGCAACTGAAGACGGATAAAAAGAAGATGGAAGTGACCCCGCCGGAATTCGATAAGGCGCTTTATGAAAAGATGAAGAAGGAAATATCTTCGGATCTGAAGTCGAAGATTCTGATAAAAGGCAAGCACGAACGGCATGATGCAGTTTCCGAGATAAAAAAGAAGCAGATTGAAACTTATTGCGCGGGTCTTACCGAAGCCGATGCGGTCAAGAAGACCAAGCTCGTCAAGGCGGCTTTTACCAAGATTGAAGAGGAAATAATCCGCGAATTGATTGCCGGCGGCAAGCGCATGGACGGCAGAAGCCTGACCGAAATCCGCCCGATTACCTGCGATTTGGGGATACTGCCCCGGACGCACGGCTCGGCGCTCTTTACCCGCGGCGAGACGCAGGCATTGGTCGTTGCCACACTTGGCACGGCCGATGATGAACAGATTATAGACGGGCTTGCCGATGAATACGTCAAGCGCTTTATGCTCCACTATAATTTCCCGCCGTTTTCGGTGGGCGAAATAAAACCACTGCGCGGTCCGGGCAGGCGCGAGATAGGGCACGGCCATTTGGCCGAAAGGGCGATTGAAGGTGCATTGCCGGAATTCGCGAAATTCCCGTATACGATACGGGTGGTTTCCGATATCCTGGAATCAAACGGCTCTTCTTCCATGGCAACGGTTTGCGGTGCGACGCTTTCCTTGATGGACGCGGGAGTGCCGATTAAGTCTCCGGTGGCCGGAATCGCCATGGGACTGGTTAAGGAAGGAAACGATATCAGCATACTTTCCGATATTTTGGGAAGCGAAGATAAATACGGCGATATGGATTTCAAAGTCGCCGGCACAGCCAAAGGTATTACCGGTTTCCAGATGGATATAAAGGTGGGCGGTCTTTCCACGGATATCATGAAAAAAGCCCTGGCGCAGGCAAAAGAAGGCCGGCTCCATATTCTGGGAGTAATGGAAAAGTCGATTGCCACACCGAGGACGGATATTTCCGCTTATGCCCCGCGCGTGGTTCGCTTGATGATTAAGCCGGATAAAATCGGCGCGGTTATCGGCGGCGGCGGCAAGACCATCCGCAGGATTCAGGAAGAAACCGGAGTCAAGATTGAAATCGAGGATACCGGAGAGGTTATTATTTACGGCAAGGACGCCGTCTCTCTTGATGCCGCCAAGAAACAGGTGGAAGGCATCGTGGAAGAAGCCGAAATCGGCAAAATCTACCAGGGCAAAGTCGTTTCCATCAAGGATTTCGGCGCGTTTGTCGAGATTCTCGTCGGCCAGGAAGGGCTGGTCCATATTTCCGAACTTTCCAACCGATTTGTCGGGAGCGTTTTGGATGTCGTCAAGATGGGCGATATTATCCCGGTCAAGTGTATCGGTATAGACGACCAGGGCAAGATTAAGCTCAGCCGCAAGCAGGCGGTAGACCCGGCGAGTGAGCCACCGGTACCGGAAGGGATGCAGCAGGAAAGACCACCCCGTCCGTATCGTGAAAACCGTTTCGGGGGAGAGAGACGCAGGTAGAGGAAGCTGTTAGGGGACAGTTATCAGTTGTTAGTATTTTATGAAGGGGCGTTTTGAGAAATCGGGACGCCCCTTTTTTATTTAGCCAGTGCGCAGCCCCTTTTCAGGGACGCCCGATAATAAAATATCGTAAGGGACAGCCTCCCGCGACCAAAGGGAGTAGGGACAGAGAGCACAGAATGTATTACTTGTTTTCCGTAATCTTCTGTGCCTTTCTGTGGCTAATTAATCTTTGTCTTTGATTACGGTGGCGCGGTGGACGGCATCACTGCCGAACTTCTTCTTTATGGCGTCAAGCGCCTTGTGGAGCTCTTCCTTTTTCCGGTTGGGCTTTTCAAAGAGGTTCGCCTGTATTCCCGCCTCTCCGAAGTGCGAGGCCTTCACCCCTAAAAGCCGTATCTTTTTCCCTTTGGTATCGAAATCCGTATAGAGCTTTTTGATTTCACGGAAAATCTCATCCTCAAAGTTTGTCGGCTCCGCAATCGTTATTGCCCGCGTGTAGGTCTCAAATCCTTCCAGCCTGATTTTAAGGGTGATGGTCCGGCCTTTCAGGTTCTGTTCACGTAAATTGGTAGAGACTTTCTCGCATAACAGCATCAAAGTAGCTTCTATCTTTTTCTTGTCCAGCGTGTCAACATCAAAGGTGAATTCCTTACCGACGGATTTGGCTTCGTGTTCCGTAACGACTTCCCGCGGGTCGATGCCCTGCGAGAGGGCAAGCAGGTGCCGCCCGTTTTCGCCCAGCGCATTGACTAATTTCGTTTCATCCATCCGTGCGAGTTCGCCGATTGTTTTAATGCCCATACGGTTTAGGACGAGCTCGCTCTTTTCTCCCAATCCCCAGAGTTTTCTGATAGGGAGGGGATTTAAGAACTCGCGCACCTTGCCTGGTTTTACTTCGACGAAGCCGTCCGGTTTCCGTAAATCCGAGGCGATTTTGGCAACCATCTTGACCGGCGCCATCCCGAGCGATGCGGTCAAGCCAGTCACTTTCTTTATGCGCTCCTTGATTAATGCACAGGTTTTGAGAGGCGAACCAAAGATTTTGTAGCTTTCAGTGATATCCATAAACGCCTCATCAATGCTGATAGGCTCGATGGCGGGAGTGAATTCATAGAGCACCTTGAATATCTCGCCTGAAACGCGCTCATATTTGGCCATATCAACCGGCCCCATTCCTACCGTCAGGGAATCCCTATCAATCGGGTGTCCCCGAAACGAAGTGGAGCGGGGT
>JAGVQN010000097.1 GCA_020051675.1 Candidatus Brocadiia bacterium | reverse complement strand
CGTTTTGGTAGACCGGCAGGTTCTGGCTGAAATTGACTATTTGCGCGCCGCCGCCGGGCGTGAAAGACAGTTTCGCCGGAGTGACCGCACCGTCCTGTAACTTCTCTGTTGTAACCGCGTCAGCGTGTAACTTATCCGTTGTAACGGCGTCAGCCTGTAACTTCTCAGTTGTAACAGCGTTAGCCTGTAACTTCGTAGATGTAACAGCGCCAGCTTGTAACTTTTCAGAGGTCACCGCGTCAGCACGAATCTTATCCGCAGTCACGCAGGCATTAGCCAGTTCATCCGTATCCACGGCCGCGGTCTTGATATGCCGCTTTTCCACACAGTTATTCGCCAGCTTGGACGCAATGATGGAATTATCCGGTATGCCCACTGCCGGAACGTCATCGCCCAGTTTGGCAAGTGTTACCGCCTTATCGGCGATATCTTCCGTCTGAATCGCGGCGTCCTTGATTTTAGGCGAGGTAACGGCGTCGTTGGCAAGCTTGGTCTCTGTCACGGCGTCTTCCGTGATTTGGGAAGTTGTTACCTGCCCGTCTGTAAAATATCTTCGTTTGTACATAAATTAAACTCCTTTTTAGTAAGCGGATTAAGCTGATTAATCAGATAAATCCGTTTAATCCTGTTGTCAAATAAAGCGTGGTCGGGCCCCCCGACCGAAGGCATCGGGGAGCCACTCACGCAACCCTCTTACACCAGAACTATTCTGGCATGGAGCTTGATTTCCGGGTCGGAAAATTCATACTCCAGGAGCGAATCGGTCGCCCCGCCGCCCACCACGAACGGTTTCACCGCGGCCTTTGCGTAGGAATTGGCCAGCTCGACCAATCTCGCATTCTCCGCCGCAAGTATCCCTGCCTCCATATCTGCCCGGATGATATTCATGCCGGCAGACACGAGCAAGCCGGTTACCGCGGAGCGGAACTGCTGTCTTATTCCGCTCTTGGTGAAATCATAAGGATTCCCGCCGCCAATATTCTCCATGTGTTCAGTCATCTTATTGGCTTTGGGGTCGCCGGTCATCCAATAGGCAACCTGCGGCACGACTAAGCCGCGGATTCTATCGCCGGTAAGCCTGAGGGTGCCGTTGGCGACAGCGATTGCCCACCTGTCCTTGGCGTTATTGACCTGGTCCTTAAACCACTTGGCAAATACGCCGTCCACCGTGGCAAAAGCCTGCCCGTACTTTTCCATGAACTTGGTGAAGGACTCCGCCAGTTTCTTATAGTGGTACTGGATGACACTTGCCCCGCTCCTGCCGGATTCAGATACGAAAGCCGGGTCAAGCATCTTACGCCATTTCTGGCTGGCCGGTTCCACCAGCCTGGATGTGAATTTACCTTCGCTGGACAGGACTTCCATCATCCGGTCATAGACGCGCTGGGCATTAGCCGTCAGCGACTCCGCCCATCTCTCAGGCATATCGCCTGCCGGTTCAAGAGAAACCGGAATGGTTATCTTGAGGTCCAGTTTAACTTCATTTGCCATAAAATTTACCTCACTTTCACCACAAAGGCACAAAGAACACAAAGACTTCGTGTTTTTGTATTTCAATTTCGTGCTTTCGTGGTATATATTAATCAGCCGGGAAGAATGGCTGTGACTTGCCCCCCGATTACATTTCGGAGTGTCACCGATAGCCATCCAACCCGACTGTTTGGTTTTATTTACCTGTTTTCTTGCGGATGATATTCAGCACAATGTTAATCACTGTCCTGATAACACCCTTCCAGAACTTAGACATAAACAACCTCCCTTAGAGACTGTTAAACAGACGCCGATGAATGTCGGCGTGTGTTGTTACAGTATCTTAGTCCCGTCCCGATAGGAACGGGATGGCTCTATTCATCTAATATTAATTCCTCTCCCTTTAAACGGAACTCTTTTTTACACAATCTATTAAGAGCTCCTTTTATCCTGCGGATAATGCTAAGCAAAACCAAATCGCCGGGTTTAAACTTACCCTTTGTGATTGCCTTATAAACCGCTAAATACGTTTCATCAAACGGGTCATACACCGGAATAAGACCGTCACAATAAATACATCCTAATGATTTTATGTTGGGGATTATTAATAATAAAAGATAAGACGCCGTGTATTCGGCTAAATCAGGCCGGGTTTTAATAATCCGGACTAAACCTGCCGCAATCTCATTCTTAACAACATCAGCGCTATTTTTAATATCCTGAAAATCCCAAACTGAAGCCTCGGCATCGGAAAATCCGGCTAAAGGCGGTATCTGCTTCTGTAATTCCTTGAAAACAGGGATAAATCCTTTAGACTTAACCTTGTTCCAGAGGTCACGGGTAAAATCATCCCTGAAATCCTTTTCCCCTGCGAGGCAATACCTGCATTTTTCTTCTTGCATAACATATACTCCTCTCTTAGAGACTGTTAGGATTTTTGGCTCTAAATGAGACAAAAAGCCGTTACAGTGTCTTAGATCCCGACAAACGTCGGGGATTTTAACGGCGGACTATCCCGCACGTATTTACACCCATATATTATGCAAGCGGGAGGAGACCGGGAGGAATTTCGAGGAATTCGGAGGAAATATTTAAGCATTCACCGCAAAGAGCACAAAGGGCACAAAGGGATTTTTCCTATATTATTTTCTTTGTGTTCTCTGCCCCACTCCCCCCGCTGGGGCGGGGTTCGGGGACACCCGATTGACCCCGCTCCATTGCACTTCGGGGGCACCCTGCTTTGTTGAATAATTATTTTGAGGAGTGATATAAAAGTTAAAGTAAAACAGGGTCAT
>JAGVQN010000011.1 GCA_020051675.1 Candidatus Brocadiia bacterium | reverse complement strand
TGCTCTTCCGATCTAACATTGGTTTGCCCTGGGGCGTTTGCTGACTACGGTTGACAGCCGTCCGATTTTGCTTTCCTGGGGCGGTTCCATGTTTGAATACCTGATGCCGTTGCTTATTATGCCTAATTATGAAAATACGCTGCTCGGGCAGACTTATAAGGCGGTCGTTAAAAAACAGATTGATTACGGCAAAAAACGAGGCGTTCCCTGGGGGATATCTGAATCCTGCTTTAACATGACTGATGTCCAGTTAAATTACCAATATCGTTCGTTCGGCGTGCCTGGACTCGGCTTTAAACGAGAGCTGGCGAATGACCTGGTTATCGCGCCGTACGCTTCGGTAATGGCTTTGATGATTGCGCCGGAAAAAGCATACGAAAACCTGGACCGGATGACCAAAGGAGGATTCCAGGGGCGTTATGGTTTTTATGAGGCGATAGATTATACGCCTTCCCGGCTGACACACGAGCAGAAAAACGCCCTGATTAAGTCGTTTATGACGCATCACCAGGGGATGAGTTTTTTATCGCTGGCTTATTTGCTTCTTGACCAGCCGATGCAAAGAAGACTGAAAGCCGAACCTCTTTTCCAGGCAACGGAATTATTGTTGCAGGAACGGCTTCCGAAAACAGCGTTTATACATCCGCGGTCAACAGAAATTTCACAAGTAGCCAGGATTTTCGAGGAAAGAGCCGTATCTTTCAGGGTTTTCGACAACCCGGATACACCGATACCGGAAGTGCATATACTTTCCAACGGGCGGTATCATGTTATGGTAACAAATTCAGGCGGCGGATACAGCCGCTGGAAAGATATTGCCCTTACCCGCTGGAGAGAGGATACAACAAGGGATAACTGGGGTATGTTTTGTTATATTCGCGATGTTGCCAGCGGTGATGTCTGGTCTGTGGCATACCAGCCGACCTTAAAAGAGCCTGATGGTTATGAGGTTATTTTTACCCAGGGCAGGGCCGAGTTCAGGCGCCGGGATAATAACCTTGATACTCATATGGAAATTACCGTATCTCCGGAAGATGATATCGAGCTTCGCCGGATAAGTATTTTAAATCGCTCAAGCAGCAAAAGAACAATCGAGCTGACTACATACGGGGAGGTTGTAATAGCGGCGCCGGACGCCGACGCGACGCACCCGGCTTTTAACAATATGTTTGTCCAGACACAAATTATACGCGAGCATAACTCTGTTCTGGCTACGCGCCGGCCGCGCTCAAAAAGCGATCCCGCTTATTGGATGCTGCACATGATGACAGTGCACGGAAAAACAATAGGCATTACTTCATATGAGACCGATCGCTCTAAATTTATCGGGCGTGCAAGAAACCCGGCTAATCCGGTTGCCATGGATAATTCTTTCAGGCTTTCCGACAGCGAAGGTTCGGTGCTTGACCCGGTTGTTTCTATAAGGCGCCGGATAACAATTGATTCTGAAGAAACAGTTGTGGTGAATATAGTTTCCGGCATATCCGAAACGCGCGCCGGAGCAATAAAGCTGATAGAGAAATACAAAGACCGAAGGATAAATGACCGTGTTTTTGCCATGGCGGCGACGCATGGACAGGTGGTATTATCGCAAATAAAAGCGACCGAAAACGACGCCCAGTTATACGGGCGTTTGGCCAGCTCCATTATTTACAGTAATCCGCAAAAGCGGGCAAATCCCGGTATTTTAACGGCTAATCGGCGGGGGCAGTCCGGGCTTTGGGGTTACGGCATCTCAGGTGATTTGCCGATAGTTCTTCTGAAAATAGGCAACCCATCAAAAATAGAGTTGGTCCAACAGCTCGTGCGGGCTCATGCATATTGGCGCATAAAAGGGTTGCCTGTTGACCTCGTGATTTGCAACGAAGATTATTCCTCATACCGGCAGGCGCTGCAGGATAAGATTTTGAGCGTAATCAATACGAGCACGGAAGCTAAAATGATTGACCAGCACGGCGGTATTTTTGTTAAACAGGGTGAACAGATTCCAGCTGAAGACAAAATACTTATCCATTCGGTTGCCCGTTTTATTGTTACAGACAGCGATTCCGCGGGCGGATTATCGGAATATGTCGAGCGACGCAGGCATTTAAGGAGCAATATACCGCAATTAATTCCGATAGAATCCCACCGGCCTCCGGTACGCGGTGGATCAAATGGGTTAACCCAGAATAAGATATCTGAAAAATCGAATCGTGAACTGGAATTTTTTAACGGAATGGGCGGTTTTACCAAAGACGGCCGTGAGTATGTAATCAGCACCATGCCCGGGCAGGCAACCCCGGCGCCTTGGTTAAACGTTTTGGCAAACCAGAATTTCGGAACTATTGTTACGGAAAGCGGAGGCAGCTATACATGGTGTGAAAACGCGCACCAGTTCAGATTAACTCCGTGGTATAACGATCCTGTGTGCGATACATCCGGAGAAGCCTTGTATATAAGAGATGAAAACAGCGGCAAATTCTGGTCGCCGACCCCTTTGCCAGCCCCGGGCTTAACGCCGTATACGACACGGCATGGATTCGGATACAGCGTTTTTGAACATAATGAAGACGGCATTGTTTCGGAGTTATGGATTTATGTTGCGGTTGATTCGCCGGTTAAATTCTTTACCCTTAAGATACGCAATAAATCAGGCCGGTCCAGACGGATTTCTGTTACCGGTTATTTTGAATGGTTGTTGGGTGAGTTAAGGCATAAAGAGGCGATGCATGTTATAACCGAGATTGACCATGACAGCGGCGCACTATTTGCCCAGAATTTTTATAATACGGATTTCGCGGGAAGAGTTGTGTTCCTGGACGCGACGATAGGGCTATTGAACGAGAATGAGACAACAAGGAATTTTACGGCGGACCGAAATGAGTTTCTTGGCAGGAACGGTTCCCTGTCCGCACCTAATGCAATGAAAAAAGTCAGGCTTTCCGGTAAGACCGGCGCTGGAATAGATCCCTGTGGCGCGATGCAGGTAAGTTTTGATTTAGCTGATGAGGATTCAAAAGAAATAGTTTTTACCATGGGTGTCGGTAAAAATATCAAAGATGCGAGAAATCTTGTAAGTCGTTTCCGCGGCGTTGAACCGGCCAGGCATGCTTTGGAAGCGGTTTGGGATTATTGGAACCGCACCCTGGGCGTAATATATTTAGAAACGCCCGACCAATCAGTCAATATGCTGGCAAACGGCTGGTTATTATACCAGATTCTTTCATGCCGCATTTGGGCGCGGAGCGGATATTACCAATCCGGCGGTGCTTTCGGATTCCGCGATCAGCTTCAGGATATAATGGCATTGGTTTACGCCGAGCCTTCGATTATCCGGAAGCATATTCTCAGTTGCGCCGCTCACCAGTTTCCCGAAGGCGATGTCCAGCATTGGTGGCATCCGCCATCAGGCAATGGCGTGCGCACGCACTGTTCGGATGATTATCTCTGGTTGCCTTTTGCGGTTCATCGTTATATAGATTGCACAGGCGATATCGGCATACTTGATGAGTGCGTCAATTTTATAGTTGATCGTTCGGTCAGTCCGAACGAGGATGCATATTACGGATACCCGACACGATCGGAGGAGTCGGCTGCTTTATACGAACATTGCATCAGAGCGATTAAGTACGGCTTGAAATTCGGCCGGCATGGATTGCCTTTAATCGGCAGCGGTGATTGGAACGACAGTTTTAACCTGATTGGCGCTCAGGGTAAAGGCGAAAGCGTTTGGTTGGGATTTTTCCTTTACACGGTCCTTATAAAATTTTCCGAGCTTGCCAAAAATAGGGACGATATTGATTTTGCGGAATATTGCACGAGTGAAGCAATGCGGTTGCGCCGGAATATTGATGAGAACGCCTGGGATGGCGAATGGTACAAGCGGGCTTATTTTGATAACGGCGAGCCTCTTGGTTCGGCGGATAATTCCGAATGCCGGATTGATTCAATTCCTCAAAGCTGGGCAGTGCTTTCCGGTGCGGGCGACCCAAAGCGGGCGCAGGCAGCAATGGAAGCGGTGAATAAATATCTTGTCAGGCGCGATAAATCATTGATACAGCTTTTTGATCCGCCTTTTGATAAGTCTGATTCAGATCCGGGTTATGTAAAAGGATATATCCCCGGCATACGCGAGAACGGCGGACAATATACCCACGCAGCCGTTTGGGCAATAATGGCATTTGCGGCTCTCGGCAATAACCGGCGCGCATGGGAGTTGCTTTCCTTGATTAATCCCATAACGCATGCGGATACCCCTGAAAAGGTCTTAACCTATAAAGTGGAGCCGTACGTTGTTGCGGCCGATATTTATTCTGTCGAGCCTCATCTCGGGCGCGGCGGCTGGACATGGTATACCGGAGCCGCCGGCTGGATGTACAGACTTATAATAGAATCGTTGCTGGGTATTAATCTTAAGTTAAATAAATTAAGTTTTACCCCGTGTTTGCCCGTAACATGGAAATCATTTAAGATACATTATAGGTATCATGAAACTTTTTATCATATAGTTTTCACTCAAACCGGTAACGGGCGAAACGCGGTAAAAGTGGTTTTGGACGGAATTGAGCAAAATGATTTAAGTATCACTCTTAACGATGACCGAAAAGACCATTCGGCTGAAGTTGAAGTAGATTAGCCTCACACTTCAAAATTACCCGCGGTGAATTATTTTGCCGGCGACTACGGTGATGATGCTTTTCGGAGAGGTTTCAATGAGAACTCTTTTTAAGTGTTCCGGTTTTGTGCTCTTATGTTTTAGAGGGAATGCGGCGATATCGGCGCAATATCCGGGTTTTAGTTCACCCAGCTTTGCGGTCGCTTTTAAAGCCTTAAGCCCGTTAATCGTGCCCATCCTCAGAAGTTGTGTCGGGGTGACTCCAGGATAATGGTCCAGGATAAATTTCATTTCCTTTAAGATACTTAAATCCTCGTTACTGCCAAGACCGTCTGTTCCGAGCGCGACATTGACCTTGAGCTTCAACAATTTTCTGAATGGGTGGTTGCGATGCCCGAAGAAATAATGGCTGTTCGGGCAGAAAACTACGCTCGCGCCGGATTTTGCCAGTATCGTGATATCCTTATTCGAAAGATAATTGCAATGGACGAAAAAAGAGGGTGGTCTTAAAACCCCGATTTTCGCCATATATTGGATCGATGTTGTGCCGGGATGGCGCCAATAATAATTATCCCTGCCCACTCTTTTCAGATACGCCCTTATTTTGCCTTTGCCTTTTGTTAATAGTTCACGTTCTTCCTTGAGTTCGCTTAAGTGCGTGGAAAACGGTATATTTTGCTGCTTTGCGAATCCATACAGCTTTTTATATAATTCCGCGGAAACGGTGTAAGGCGCGTGCGGGGCTACCCCGATTCCGAGGAACTTATCTTTTTTGATCAGTTTAACATTGCGCCTGACTTCGTCAAAACGTTGTTGGGCGGTGAGTGGGTTCAAATCTGTGACTTCTTCAAAAACCACACGTCTTATCTTAGCGTTCGCATGGATATTTTTTGTCCGGGCGATATGGGAATGGTCCCCGACGAAGGTTATTCCGTTTGCGGCCAGGAGCGCATAGCCATGGTCGGTGGTTTTTATAAATACTTCCGGTTTCATCCTCTGGCGCATTGTAATAATCTGCTCGGCCCAATCCGTGAAAGACTGGAATGGGAGTAGCCGCTTTTCTCCCGGAGGCGGTGTACCGCCGTATGTTTCCGGTCCTTCTAGATGCGCGTGCGGGTTGACCAATCCGGGCATAATCACGGTTTCGCCCAGATCGATTGCTTTTTCGCCGTTGCATTCTTGCTCGCTGAATTTGCCGCTGGATTTGATTTTATCGCCCTTTACGCAGACAAATCCGTTTTCCACGAGCGTTTCCGGATTAATCAGAAGATATTTAGACCTTAATAACATATATTTTAAAGAATTTTTTTCAGTTGCGTTATGTCGTTTATCACGGTATCCGCTTCATGGTTTTTATCAAGCCTGATTGATTTAAATTCTCCCTGCAAAACACGGACCGTAAAAACCCCGATTTCCTTGGCACCGATAAAATCATCATAAGGGTTATCTCCGACAAAAACCGTTTCCTTTGGGTTAACTCCAAGTTTTTCCGCAGCGAGCTGGTAAAC
>JAGVQN010000115.1 GCA_020051675.1 Candidatus Brocadiia bacterium | reverse complement strand
TTCCCAGACGCCCTCCGCCTCGCCAATAACCACCGAATCGGCATAGGCAAGCGCCTCGTCGGGCAAAAGCGTCGGATGAACCCCGCCCAGAATCACCTTTTTCCCCCTCTTCTTGAATTCCTGGGCAAGATGATAAGCCCTCGGCGCGTTTGCCGTCATGCAGCTTATGCCCACCAGGTCGCATTCTTCATCGAGGTTTATATCCTCGGTCTCTTCTTCAAGCGTCCTGACCTCATATTCAGGAGGCGTCAGCCCTTCCAATATATGTAAGGCCAGCTGGGGAATCATCAACCCGCCAGGTGTTTTTATATCAGGCGCGATGCTCGGGGAAATCAGGAGTATTTTCATAATAATCTGCTTTTTAGACGTGGCGTTAAGTATACCATAAAATCGGGTATTTACGCAAATAATTTGTAATCCGGGGAGGGAACAATTTCGTAAACTACGCGTAAAACAGCATCAAATTCGGGAGAATTACCCCTGAATTACCGTAATATCCCGAAGGAAAAATCATGGTATTGGAGTTCACCAAATTCTACCCAATGTTTAGAAATAACAGGGTGGCAAAACCGCTGGCGGATTGTTATTGACACATTGCAGATTATTGCTAAAATAATATAAGTTATGATTGAATCCATGAATCGTCAGTTTAGCGATTTCTGGGCGTTATCGCGCAAGATTTTAGACTATGCAATCAAAGGGATTCCGCGCATCGAGTTCTTAAAGGAAACATCAAGAATAGTTCTTAATTTTTCCGGATGCGATGCGGTTGAGTTCCGAGTGGCAGAAGGCCCGATGTATTACCGTTTCGCCGCCCGGATTCATCCCGAAGAATCTTTTAAGTTCGAAATTCTCCCTGTCCACCAGAATAAAAAGGGAGAGTTTGTTTATGAATCACCGGAAAATACTGTGGATGATAAGTTGTTTAATAACCTTTTCAGCGGTAATCTCAATCCGGCCATGCCTTTCTTTACCAAGCATGGCAGTTTTTGGACAGGCAATGCGCAGAAGGACTTAAAAACACTGGCTATTTGCGGGGAACAAAATAAAACCGTATTCGAAGATAGTTGCCAATCTATGGCGATGATACCGTTTATCATCGATGAACATAACAGAGGTGTTCTTCAGTTAAAATGCAAATCTTCTGAACATATTAAGCCGCAGGATATAGAGTTATACGAGCAGGTCGGGCAAATACTGGGCGTTTCTATCGCCAACCGCCGTGCCCAAGCGGCCTTGAGGGAACGTGTTAAAGAATTAATCTGTCTTTACGGGATTGCCGGACTGGTCAGCCAGCTTAATCTTTCGCTGGACGGTATTCTTCAGGGCATAGCAGATTTACTGCCTCCGGCGTTTCAATACCCGGATTTTGCTTCAGGTCGGATTGTGCTTGACGGTAAAATATATTCCACTGTTAATTTTACGGAAACAGACCGAAAACTCTATTCGGATATTTTTGTCCGAGGCGAAAAAAGAGGAATGGTTGAAGTCTTTTACACCAAAACGGCAGGGGAGACGGAAAATGTGCTTTTCCTTAAGGAGGAACAGAGCCTTCTGGATACTATTGCGCGCCAGATTGCCGTTTTGATAGAACGCCGTTATGCCGAGGATGACAGGATAAAACTGCAGGAACAATTACGCCATGCGGACAGATTAGCCACTATCGGACAGCTTTCCGCCGGCGTGGCACACGAAATAAACGAACCGTTAAGCGATATACTCGGCTTTGCACAGCTTTCCGCAAAATGCCCCGGATTGCCCGCGCAGGCTTCTCAAGATATAGAAAAAATCATCAAGGCATCTTTGCATACCAGAGAAGTCATCAGAAAACTTATGCTTTTTGCCAGGCAGATGCCGATAAGGAAATCAAGCGTTAATATTAATCAGGTCGTTCAGGAAGGGCTTTATTTCCTGGAATCACGTTGCCAGAAAGAGGGCGTGAGGTTAATCCGCGAAATTGACCCTAAACTTCCTGATATTGTCGCCGACCATTCACAATTACATCAGGTGATAGTTAACCTGGTTGTAAACGCCATTCAGGCAATGCCCTCTGGCGGCGTTTTAACCGTCCGGACCGAAGCGGCAAATAAATATGTGTTACTGACCGTTTCTGACACCGGTATCGGAATGAGCGAAGAAATAATAAAAAAGGTCTTTATTCCGTTTTTTACCACTAAGGAAGTGGGGCAGGGAACGGGTTTGGGACTTTCGGTCGTCCATGGGATTGTTGCCGCACATGGCGGCTCGATAAAGGTAAAAAGCGCGCCTGACAAAGGAACTTGTTTTGAGGTGAGTTTCCCGATAGATGATTTAACCGCAACCGAAGGTGAGCAGAATTAGTATGGAAACAGCAGTTGTAAAAGAGAGTATTTTGGTGGTGGATGATGCACCGGATACATTGGAGTTATTACGCAGGAATTTGACGAACCAGGGTTATCAGGTTTTTACCGCTCCGAATGTCCGCGAGGCGATAACTATTTTTGAAGATACCCCGCTTGATTTGGTGATTACCGACCTTAAAATGCCCGGCGCGAACGGGCTTGATTTGATAAAGCACATCCGGGAAAATTCCCATGAAACCGAGGTGATGATGATTACCGGATACGCATCAATTAACGGCGCGGTTGAGGCAATGAAGACCGGCGCCGAGGAATATCTTTCCAAACCTTTTACGGATGATGAATTATCCTCGGCCGTACGGCGGACACTGGATAAATTACACATCCGTAAAACCGCTCTTGGGCAGGGTCATTGCACTCCGCGTACCCCGCAGGGTATTATCGGCGAATCAGAAGCGATGCAAAAAGTATTCAGCGCAATCAATAAAGCCGCTTCCACCATCGCTACGGTGCTGATTTTCGGCGAAAGCGGAACGGGCAAAGAGCTGGTTTCCAGGGCGATTCATTACAGCAGTTCACGCGCTTCCGCCCCGTTTATCCCGGTAAACTGCGGCGGTATTCCGGAAACACTTCTGGAAAGCGAGCTTTTCGGCTATGTCAAGGGCGCTTTTACCGGCGCTTCAGAATCACGGCTCGGCTTTTTCCAGACCGCGGACGGAGGCTCTATTTTCCTGGATGAAATAAGCGAGACAACTCCGGCCATGCAGGTCAAGCTTTTAAGGGTCCTGCAGGAGAAAGAAGTTTGCATGATAGGCTCCAGCCAGCCCAGAAAAGTAAACGTCCGGATAATTTCTTCCACCAATAAGGATTTGCAGGCACTGGTCAAGAAAAACCTTTTCCGCGAGGATTTGTTTTACCGACTGAATATCATCATGGTCGAACTCCCTCCGTTAAGGGAGCGGGGAGATGATATCTTACTTTTGATAAACCACTTTATCGCCAAGTTTGCCCGCGAAAGCGGCAAGACCGTCCCCTCTTTTTCTGACGAGGCTTTACAGGTTCTTAAAAACTATCACTGGCCGGGGAATGTCAGAGAACTCGAAAATGTAATCCAGAGAATGGTTGTTATGACGGATGGCAATTCTATTGACGTCCCTGACCTGCCGAGTTTAATGCGGTTTTCAGCCTTGAATGTTTCTGATTCCGGTAAAATAAAGCCTGCCAAAACATTGGTTGAAATGGAGTCTGAATATGTTAAGAATGTCCTTGCAAGCGTTGGCGGCAATAAAACCAAAGCCGCTGAAATACTCGGGATAGACAGGAAAACTCTCCGCGATAAATTAACCAAATAAAACCCATATCCTGCTGGGTAAATATTCTCCAACCGGGTAAAATCTCCCCGCTAAACCCATAAAAGTTCTTTCAAAATCATACAAAATTATTTTATCATAACCGCGACATAAATATCTAAGGCATTGATTTCTCGGTGGTTCAACAGGCCACCGGAAACGCACGCCTATTTCCACCTTTCTTGGCACGCTAATTGCTATATTATAGAGAATAATCGGGGATAAGCACGCTACGCTGATTTCCCAATCTCCTTTCTAAGGGGAGAGCGAAGACCCATCAGAACCTTCGCTCTCTCCGGGAGAACTCCGCGGAGTGAGTAAGGGAAAAAGCGTGCGTCTAATACCCCAAGTTATGGAAAAAGCGTAGCCGCTAATGCCCCTTAATTAAAAAAGGAGGCTGCTATATATGCCAAAAGCTAAAGAACGTAAAAATTTGTGCGTGAATTGCAAGAATACCCCGGAGTGTTCCTTTCAGAAATCGGCAACCAAGCCAATACAACACTGCAACGAATATGAATATATTCCCGGTGGCTCGGGAATGAGCCTTGCTTCAAACGCAAACGCAATGGTGGAAAAAGATTCTCGCCAGTATAAGGGGCTGTGCATGAATTGTGAAAACCGTGAAGATTGCAACCGCCCTAAACCTGAAGGCGGAATCTGCCATTGCGAAGAATACAGGTGATAATTAGCTAAGGAGGAATATCATGGTTGACAAAGAAGAAGTTATCCGGATAGTCGATAAGCACCAGAATGGACTGGGACACCTTATTTCAATCTTGGAAGGCATTCAGATACGTTACGGGTATCTTCCGGAAGAGGCTTTAAGAATAGTGGCAGAAAAAACCAAGACTTCAGTAGTAGAAATATTCGGGGTGGCCACCTTCTACCGCTTTTTCAGGCTGAAACCGATTGGTAAATATCTTGTGTCGGTTTGCCTGGGAACGGCCTGCCATATCAGAAGCTCTCCGCAGATTATCGAGGAGTTTGAAAGGCAGCTTAATATCAAGGCGGGGGAAACCACCGCTGATATGGAGTTCAGCCTTGAGCCGGTAAACTGCCTTGGTTCATGCGCTTTGGGACCGATGGTTGTGGTTAACGGGCATTACTTTTCCAATGTCACCCCTTCCAGGGTCAAGCAAATAATAAAGAAAACGCGCGAAGGGTTGGATAAAGTGGATGTCGACCAGGACGAGCGCATTTTCCCGGTGGAAGTAAGCTGCCCCCATTGCAACCATAGCCTGATGGACTCAAAACAGCTGATTGATAAGCATCCGTCCATTAAGCTTACCGCTTCCTTCGGGGAAAAACACGGATGGATTAGGCTGTCTTCTCTTTACGGTAGCCCTCATATGGAATCTGAGTTCGAAATCACATCGGATAGCGTGGTAAACTTTTTCTGCCCGCATTGCAATGCCCCGTTCATTAAAGCCGGTAACTGTCCGGAATGCGATGCGCCCATGGTTCCGATGATTGTTTACGGTGGTGGTATAGTCCAAATCTGTTCCCGGCGTGGATGCCGCCAGCATATGCTTGATTTGAGTAGTGTAAATTTATAGAGAATTAAACGGATAAATTATGAAAAAACTAAAATCAATCCAGGAATTCAAAGCTTTGCAGGGGAAACTGATTGCTCTCCAGAATTCCGGCATCCCGACGGTTGTGATTCCGGCCGGCACCTGCGGACAGGCAAGCGGTGCTAATGACCTTATCCGCATTGCCAAACGCGAGATGCTCAAGAAAAATCTTCTAAAGAAAATAAACCTGCGGATAACCGGCTGCCAGGGCTTCTGCGAAATGGAGCCTTCCGTTTTGGTTGAGCCAAAAGGGACGTTTTATCCCAAGGTTAATGCGAAAGATATGGCGCGGATTATCCACGCGGCCGCCGAAGGGAAAGTGGTCGAGGATTTATTGTCCCTTGATAAGGAAACCGGGCGCCGGGTAGAAAAACAGGATGAGATACCTTTCTTTAAGAAACAGATGCGGTTGATTATTTCCCGCAACGAGAAAGTCGACCCGATAAGGATTTTTACTTATATTGAGAATGACGGTTATTCCGCGCTGGCAAAAGCCCTGGAAAAAGGCGACAGCGCCTGGGTTTTGAATGAGGTGAAGAGTTCCGGATTGCGCGGAAGAGGCGGCGCCGGATTCCCGACCGGGCTTAAGTGGGAATTCCTTTCCAAACAGCCTTCGGACAAGGGCAAATACCTGGCCTGTAACGCCGATGAAGGCGACCCCGGTGCTTATATGGACCGGAGCGTCCTGGAAGGCAATCCACACAGCATTATTGAAGGCATGATTATCGGCGCCTATGCGACCGGCGCCAAAGACGGCGTTGTTTATGCAAGGAATGAATATCCACTCGCCGTCAAGCACCTGATTATCGCTCTGCAGCAGGCTCGCGAAATGGGTTTCCTGGGCGAGAATATACTCGGCACCTCTTTCTCTTTTGATATTATGATTGTCAAAGGAGCCGGTGCCTTTGTCTGTGGGGAAGAAACCGCACTTATTAAGTCAATCGAGGGCAAAACGGGCGAGCCGCGCCAACGCCCTCCTTTTCCGGTGCAGAAAGGGATTAATAACCGCCCGACGGCTATTAATAATGTGGAAACATGGGTTAATATTCCGTATATCATCAATAAAGGCGCGGCGGCATTCGCTAAAATCGGAACTAATAAAAATACCGGCACAAAAATATTCAGCCTGGTCGGCAAAGCCAAAAATACCGGACTTGTCGAAGTCCCGATGGGGGCGAGCTTCAGGGATATTGTTTACCAAATCGGAGGAGGCTCGGCAAGCAAATCAAAAGTCAAAGCCGTCCAGACCGGAGGTCCTTCGGGGGGATGTATCCCGGAAAAGATGTTTGATTTAACAGTAGACTATGACAGCCTGGCTAAAGCCGGCTCGATTATGGGTTCGGGCGGGATGATTGTCATGGATGAAAACACCTGCATGGTGGACGTGGCAAAATACTATATGAATTTCCTGAAAGATGAATCATGCGGCAAATGTTTCACCTGCCGGAAGGGAACCCAAAGAATGCACGAAATACTGGATGAGGTTTCCAAAGGCAAGGCAACCCCGGAGAAAATAGATTTGCTGGAAGAACTGGCACTGGCGGTTAAAGATACTACCATGTGCGGTTTGGGGCAAACCGCTCCGAACCCGGTTCTTTCCACGCTGAAATACTTCCGCGATGAATACCTGGAGCATATTAATAATAAGAGATGCCCGGCCGGTGTGTGCAAAGAACTGATTACTTATTCGATAAACGACAAATGCACCGGTTGCGGTTTATGCAGGCAATCCTGCCCGAAAGAAGCGATAACCGGCGCGAAAAAGAAACAGCATAAGCTTGATACAAGCAAGTGCATAAAGTGCGGCGTTTGCCGGACAATCTGCAAGTTCGAAGCAGTTGAAGTGAAATAACAGTAAAGAGGAGCAGACGCAGATGGTGAATTTATATATTAACAGCGTAAGAGTTTCAATGGAAGAGGGAAGCACCTTGCTGGAAGCCGCCAGGTTCATGGGGTTTCCTATACCCACGCTTTGCCATATGGAAGGGCTTTCCCCTTATGGCGCCTGCCGTTTGTGCGTGGTGGAAATCGGGGAAGGAACGCGCGCCAAGCTGGTTTCTTCCTGCACCTATCCGGTTGAGGAGGGCTTAAAAGTCCGCACCGCTTCGGAAAGGGTGATGAAAGCCAGGCGGATGGTTATCGAGCTCTTGCTCGCTTCCTGCCCGCAATCCAAACAGATTCAGGATTTGGCTTCTTCTTTCGGCGTGCGCCAGCAGAGGTTCAAGCAGGAACACGAGGATTGCATCCTTTGCGGGTTGTGCGTCCGGATGTGCAAGGAGCAGATGATGGCCGGCGCGATTGGTTTCCAAAACAGGGGCGAAAAACGAGTTATCAATACGCCCTTTAACGCCAAGAGTGAAGTTTGCCGCCTGTGCGGAGGATGTATGTATGTATGCCCGGCCTGCCAGCTACGCTGCACTTATACCCAGCCGGATAAAGCGATTTGCGGCGGCTGCGCCAACCTGGAACCGCCTTGCCTGGAAAAGGAAAAGTTCGACGATATGATGTGTTATATGTCACCTTGCGTGGCTTGTGAAATAAAGAAAGATTAAAAAGGAGGAGAAGTATGTCACTCTCGAAGACGAATGCAACAGCGGCCACCCTGACCAAAAACAGGACCGAAGGCTCGGTCATACCGGCATCCGGCATGTGCGCAACATGCGTGGATGGATGCATCGGCATGTGCGAAATCGGCAAATCCGCCTACCGGGGGCATGAAGTCATTTATCCCCAGCCATTTGGCGTCATCACTTCAGCCGGCGAAAAAGCATATCCGGTCGATTATTCACATTTCAATATCATCAGCGGCGTAATCGGCGCGCAGGGAATCGAAGCGGATAGCGACAAGGCCATTTTCCCGAACGTCAAGCTGGAACTGGCTATCGGGCATGATAAAGGATTGAAATTTAAATATCCGTGGGTGATTTCCGGCATCGGCTCGACCGATATAGCTAAGAATAACTGGGAAGGACTGGCAATCGGCTCGGCTATTTCGGGGACGCCCTTAACCATCGGAGAAAACGTCGTCGGCATGGACCCGCAGGCTGTCATTAAAAATGGCCGTGTCATGGATACGGTAGATTTAAAGCGCAGGGTAAAGCTTTATATGGACAGCCAGCACGACGGTTACGGCGCGATTATCGTCCAGGCGAATGTCGAAGATACCCGCTTGGGCGTCCAGGAATACGCCATTGAAAAGCTCGGCGTCACCTGCGTGGAGTTGAAATGGGGTCAGGGCGCGAAGAATATCGGCGGTGAAGTGAAAATCCGGGATTTGAAGAAAGCCCAGATGCTCTACGACCGCGGTTATGTCTTGCTGCCTAACCCGATGGACCCGAACGTTATCAAGGCGTTTGAAAAAGGCGCCTTTAAGGAATTCGAGCGCCATTCCAGGGTCGGCATGGTCTCCGAAGAAGGTTTTGCCCAACGCGTGGAAGAACTGCGCAAGGCAGGCGCCAAGTATATCTTCCTGAAAACCGGCGCTTACCGCCCGGCCGCTCTGGCATTGGCCATGAAATTCGCCTCCAAATATAAACTGGACCTCCTGACCGTGGACGCGGCAGGCGGCGGAACCGGCATGAGCCCCTGGAAGATGATGAATGAATGGGGCGTTCCTCCGGTCGAACTGCACTCGCTCGTTTACAAATATGCCAAAATGCTGGCTGAAAAGAAAGCACACCTGCCGGCGATTGCCGTAGGCGGCGGCTTTAGTTTTGAAGACCAGATTTTCAAGGGGCTTTCAATGGGCGCCCCGTTTGTCAAGATGATCGGCATGGCCCGCGCCCCGATAGCCGCGGCAATGGTCGGTAAAACAATCGGCCGCGCGATAGATGAAAATCAGCTGCCGGTTTATGTGGAAAGGTTCGGCTCAAGCAAAGACGAAATCTTTGTGACCGCCGCTTCCCTGCGCAAGGAACTTGGCGATGCGGAATTCGAAAAACTCCCCACCGGCGCTATCGGGCTTTACACCTATTATGAAAGGTTGGCTCAAGGATTACGGCAGTTGATGGCCGGCTGCAGGAAGTTCACGCTGGATAATATCTCCCGCGATGATTTGATGTCACTGACCAAGGAAGCGACCGATATCAGCGGCATCACTTACGCGATGGATGTAGATAAAGCCGAAGCCGAGAAGATAATTAAGTCTTAAGGAAACCGCTTTGTTCTTGGATATTTAGGAATGCCTTAACAGGGTATTAGCGCTTTACCTGGCTATAAGGTAGCGTTACTAAACCTGTTAAGGCGTTAAACATTTAAACGATTATGCTTTTAGGCCGCTACTCTGGTGGAACAGTCTTCCGAAATTCGGTGGCAGTAATTCGGTGAAGAATTCGATGACACACCCCTCTCAATGAACCCAGCTAAATGCTTGACTTGCAGCGGTGCAGGACACATCCCACCCGCCTGTATCCCTTTATTTTCCAAGCTTACAAGCCTTTCTTACGACAAAATCCCTTCCCAACGCCTTTGCGATCCGGTTTATACATGTTTTACCCGCCGCACCGGCGAGATGGGTGACATTATGCCATTCCGAATGGATTTGTCAAGAGGCAAGAGAAAAATTATAACACTGAAAATGTTTTTTGAAGATGACGGCTATGCTTCTTGGCCGGATGGGGTACACTTACTGGCCGGAGGGGGTGCACTTACTGGCCGGATAGGCTACACTTACTGGCCGGATGGGGTACACTTCTTGGCCGGATGGGGTACACTTCTTGGCCGGATAGGCTACACTTACTGGCCGGATGGGGTACACTTACTGGCCGGATAGGGTACACTTACTGGCCGGATGGGCTACACTTACTGGCCGGAGGGGATACGCTTACTGGCCTAAGGGGATACGCTTACTGGCCGAAGGGGGTATAAACCTTGGCGCTGAGGGGTATGGGGGGTGGCGGTATGGGGGTATGTCATAGTTTATCATATTTGGTATGCTATTTACTGAACTTTTGCGAAATGCTTCTTCTGTAATTGCGAGCGACTGTAGGGAGCGTGGCCTCATTCGGGGACTTCCCGACAGCATGTCGGGATGTCCCCGAATCCCGTCCTGAGATCCCAAGATATTCAGGATCTAGGGACAAAGCGGGAAGAGCGGGACGGGACTCCGGGGTCGGGTTGGTTTATATGAATATCTCGTCCCGCTAAATCAACCCTGTCTCCCGATTGCCATCGGGGCAGACAGGCCGATTTCGCCCTGTTTTACTTGACCACTCCCCCCTTATCGTATATATATACGTCAATTTCTTCACTCAATAAAAGTGTGAAGAGTAACGGTGTTAGTAGACACTGTTAATAACAACAGACGAGGAGATGATTATGGCGAAAGGCAGCGTAGCGGAATTCATGGACAAAATCATCGCCAAGAACCCGGGGGAAAAGGAATTCCACCAGGCGGTGTATGAAGTGGCGGATTCATTGATGCCCTTCATCGAGAAAAACCCCAAATACAAACAGGCGAAAATCCTGGAAAGGATTGCGGAGCCGGAACGGGTGCTCATGTTCCGCGTGCCCTGGCTTGACGACAAGGGCGAAGTGCAGGTCAACCGCGGCTTCAGAATCGAGATGAACAGCGCCATCGGCCCTTACAAAGGCGGCCTGCGTTTTCATCCCTCGGTCAATCTCGGCATATTAAAATTCCTGGCATTCGAGCAGGTCTTCAAAAACTCCCTGACCACGCTCCCGATGGGCGGCGGCAAGGGCGGCTCTGATTTCGACCCCAAGGGAAAATCAGATAATGAAGTGATGAAATTCTGCCAGTCGTTTATGAGCGAACTGTTCCGCCATATCGGCCCGGATACGGATGTTCCGGCAGGCGATATCGGCGTGGGCGGGCGCGAAATAGGATTCCTCTTCGGGCAGTATAAAAGGCTGCGCAACGAATTCACCGGAGTACTCACCGGCAAGGGCAGGAACTGGGGCGGCAGCTTAATCCGTCCGGAAGCCACCGGCTACGGCACACTTTACTTCGCCGAGGAAATGCTAAAAACAAAGAATGATACCATGGAAGGCAAAGTGGTCACCATCTCCGGTTCAGGCAACGTTGCCCAATACGCCACGGAAAAAGCCACTCAGATGGGCGCCACGGTCGTCAGCCTGTCTGACTCTGAAGGCACGGTTTACGACCCGAAAGGCATTGACGAAAAGAAACTCGCCTTTGTCCTGGAACTGAAGAATGTAAAAAGAGGCAGGATTAAAGAATACGCCTCCAAATACGGCTGTAAGTTCCTCCCGGGCAAAAGGCCCTGGGGCATTAAGTGCGATGTGGCACTCCCCTGCGCCACCCAAAACGAAGTGGACGGCAACGATGCCAAGGCACTCGTCAAGAACGGCTGCATCTGCGTTTCAGAAGGCGCCAATATGCCGTCCTCTCCGGAAGCGATTGACGTATTCCTTAAAGCCAAAATCCTCTACGGACTGGGCAAGGCAGCCAATGCAGGCGGCGTGGCAACCAGCGGATTGGAAATGTCACAGAACAGCCTGCGCCTGAGCTGGACACGCGAGGAAGTCGACGAAAAACTGCACGGGATTATGGTTGCCATACACGAGCAGTGCCTGAAATACGGTAAGGAAAATGACTTCACCAACTATATGAAAGGCGCCAATATCGCCGGTTTCGTCAAGGTCGCCAATTCCATGCTCGACCAGGGGGTCGTCTAACATATCAAACCTTAGGGAGCGTTCCCCCGACGTTAAGCCGGGGGACGCTCCTTTATCCATTCCGAAACATCCGTAAAGTTATATCATAACGATTTTCTTGACATAACCTAAAAAACTGATAATATGTCCATCTTATGTTAAGAGGTTTCCGCAAGTTCTTCCAGAAACACGAACGCAAGGCGTTTATTATCCTGGCGATTGTCACCGCCCTGGCTTTCGGCATCTCGCCCCAGCTTATAAATATGGCCGGCCAGGACGAAAACCCGCCCGGCACCATTTACGGCAAAGAAATATCGGAAAGCGAACTCAGGAGCATTGAAATCCGATGGTATAATTTTACCAGCTATATTGCCGGTTATATTTCCAAAAACCCGTTCGTCCTCGCCAAAGCGCCTCATTTCAGCGAAACCGGGTTCCAAAAATGGTGGGATGCGCAAAAAGAAGGAGAGGAAAGCATCAAAGGCCAATACAAAAGCTGGCAGGAAGCTTATTTTATAAAGGCATTCACCCTGCTTAATATCGCGCCGTTTAACCTTGCCGATTACGAAGAATGGTGGAACGATAAGCCCAATAAATATTCGGAAAGCCTTGCCAAAACAATCGCCGTCCTGACCGCGACGGCAGACAGGCTAGGCATCCAGGTCTCCGACGATGAAATACAGGGTTTTATCTCTTCCGGGCTGCCGTTCTTCCGCGACCAAAATACCAACCAATTCAGCATCAATTATTACCGCTATTCCGTGGAGCGGGAAATAAAACTAACCCAGGCCGGATTCGAGAAAACAATCGAGGAATGGATAAAAGCACTGAAGCTCTCTACTTTCCGCCAGGAAGGCGAATTCCCCTCGCTCCAGGAACTCTTCAGCCAGTATATCCTGAATAATGAAGAAGCCAAAATTAAATGGGCCGCCTTTAACCCGGATGAATACAAATCCAAAGTCAATATAGAATCAGCCGAGGAGCTGGAAAAGTATTTCAGGGATAACATGCCCGCTTACGTGGTGCCGGATAAATTACAAGCGGAATACATCATCGCCGATTACACCAAGCTTAAGGAAACCATCCGCGAGCCGACGCCCGAAGAAATTAAAAACTATTACGATAAAAACCTTGAGGAATTCAAGATAACCGATTCCACCCCTGTCACCCCGACCGCAACCCACAAAAAGCTTGAGGAAGCCCAGGAAGAAATAAAATTAAAATGGAAAGAGCTTGAAGCCAAAAGCGTGGCAATCGAGAAAACCGCGGAAATAAAACAGCGCATCGATATCCTGCTCATCAAACAGAAACCGGTTGACATGGAAGCAATCGCCAAAGAATTCGGCATGCACTACGAAAAGACCGGCTTTTTCAGCAAGGAACGCGTTAATGAAATCACCGAAGCCATGGGCGGCTCGGCAGCTTTCGCCGAACAGGCCTTCGAGTACGAGAAAGACATCATCTCCAACCCTGTCGACTGCGGCAAAGGGCAGCTTATCTTTAAAGTGCTGGAAAAGAAGGTCACCTATAACCCGCCTTTTACCATGGCCATTAAAGAAAAAGTCACCCGCGACATTATAAAGATGAAATCAAAACAGGCGGCGGAAAACGATTGTAAGGAACTGCGGACCAAAATCACCGCATCTTTCACGGAAGAATCCCAGGCGATTTCAGGCAAAACGGACGAGGAAAAAACCAGGCTTGAAGCAGAAATAAAACTGCGCCTTTTTGAAAGCGTCTTGAAAAACAAAGGCACGCCGATAAACCAGTCTTCCTGGGTAAAAAGAGGCGGCGCCGTACCCGAGCACGAAGAAATAGACGCGGACTTCCTGGATAAAGCACTGCTGATGGAAACAGGCGATTACACAATGACAGAAAGCAAAGGCGTTTATTACCTGGTCCAGGTAAATGCCAAACGCCCGCCGGCAGCCGAGGATTTTGACAGCCAGAAGCCGTTACTGGAAAACGAATGGATGACCAAAAGAAACGATGATTTCAACGAAAAATGGCGGGTGGAAATAAAGGCCCTGGTTAACAACATGCTGCCGCCGCCCCCGGCGCCTCAGGAACAAGAAAGCAAAAAGTGATATAATCCCGAAACATCGGGACGGCTGCCTATATGTTTGAATCAATTACCGAAAAACTCCAAGCAACTTTCCGCAAACTTACCGGCCGCGGCAAACTCACAGAGAAAAACATCCAGGAAGGAATGCGCGAAGTGCGCATGTCTTTGCTGGAAGCGGATGTAAATTACAAAGTCGTCAAGGATTTTATTGATACCGTCACCAAGCGTGCCGTCGGGCAGGAAGTCATCCAGAGCATCTCTCCCGGACAGCAGATAGTGAAAATAGTCTATGACGAAATGGCGCGCCTTATGGGACCGCCCGATTACTCGATAAATTTCAATCCCGGCGGGCCGACCGTAATCATGATGGCGGGCTTGCAGGGTTCCGGAAAAACGACCACCTGCGCCAAGCTCGCGCAATATCTGGTGAAAAAGGGAAAGACACCGCTCCTGGTCGCGGCGGATATCCAGCGCCCGGCCGCCATTGAACAGATTAAAA
Source organism: Candidatus Brocadiia bacterium (assembly GCA_020051675.1). Lineage (GTDB taxonomy): Bacteria > Planctomycetota > MHYJ01 > JACQXL01 > JACQZI01 > JACQZI01. The sequence continues at coordinate 17,718 of JAGVQN010000115.1, read as the reverse complement.
CGCTCGGCGCCCAGCTTAAGCTGCCGGTTTATTCAGAGCCGGGCGCCCCATTCTGGGATTCCCTATCATCGGGTGCCCCCGAAGCGAAGCGGAGCGGGAGCTTCCCGCCGAAGCTCTGCGAAAAAGCCCTCAACACCGCCCGGGAAACCAACCGCGATACGGTCATCGTCGATACCGCCGGACGTCTCCATATCGATAAAGAACTGATGGACGAACTGAAACAAATCGCCGCCCGCATAAAGCCGGGCAATATCTTCCTGGTCTCCGACGCCATGACCGGGCAGGACGCGGTCAAAAGCGCGGCGGAATTCGATAAACAACTCGCCCTAACCGGAATAATACTCACCAAGCTGGATGGCGACGCGCGCGGCGGCGCGGCGCTTTCCATCAAAGCCGTTACCGGCAAACCGATTAAATTCGTCGGCATCGGCGAGAAAATAGATAACTTCGAGGAGTTCCATCCTGACCGCATGGCCTCCCGGATACTCGGCATGGGCGATATCGTCACCCTGGTTGAAAAAGCCCAGGCAAACGTGGATATGGAACAAGCCAAGAAACTGGAGGAAAAACTCCGGAAGCAGGAGCTGACCTTACAGGATTTCCTTGACCAGCTCCAGCAGATAAAGAAAATGGGCCCGTTAAAAGACCTCCTGGCAATGATTCCCGGAATGGGCGGAGCAATCAACCAGGTGGATGATAAGGAAATGAAGCGGGTCGAGGCGATTGTCCAATCCATGACCAAAGAAGAACGCGCCACCCCGGAAATAATCAGCGGCTCCCGCCGGGCGCGTATTGCCCGCGGCTCCGGCACCTCGGTTTCACAGGTCAACAGCCTACTCAAGCAGTTCAGGGAAATGCAGAAAATGATGAAGGATATGGGCAACGCCGGTAAAATGGGCAAGCTCATGGGAAAGTTTAAAGGATTGGGAAGATAATAATGCGCCTTAAAAACCTTTCATCCGCGATTCTTTTTATCTTCTTAATTTGTTTATCGCCCGCCTGGCCGCAATCGGATAACACGCTTTCCTTTCTTAATAAAACGGATGAAAAAGTCCTGTCTGCCGAAAGCCGCGGCGATTCTGATGAGGCGATTGATTACTTAAGCCAGGCATTGCTGGAATTATTAAAAGAACAGGAACTGGTAAAAGGCAATGAACGCAAACTCTATACGGCAATCAGCGAGGCATACCTCCATAAGCTGGTCGGGCTTTATTCGGAAAATTACCGGTTTAAAGACGCCCTAAAACTTCTCTCCAAGGCTGAAAAACACCGGACCCTTCCGGAGTTTTCCGCCTGGGTAAAATATTACCTGGGAATTTTATATTGTAAAACCAATGACGCCGCCCAAGGCAGGGAGAAATTCTCCGAACTCGGCTTTATCAACAGCTGGCAGGTTATCGGGCCGTTTGATAACGAAAACGGCGCCGGATTCAATACCCCCTACCAGCCGGAAAACAGCATAGACCTGAAGGCAAGCTATGACGGCAGGAAGAAAAGCGTCTCCTGGCGCCATATATCAGTAAACGACACCTCGGGGGGTTATATCAACCTTTCAAATTATTTAATCCCGAACGATAATTACATCGCCTATGCGCTTACCTATGTATTTTCCGAAGAAGCCAAGCCGGTAAATTTCCGGATGGCTTCGGAAGAAAGCATCAAGCTCTGGCTCAACGGCGCTTTATTATATTACAATGATATTCAGCGCGCGCGCGCCACGCTTGACCAGGATATTGCCGCCGGAACGCTGGAAAAAGGCTGGAATGAAATCCTGGTAAAAGTTTCTTCAACCGGTTACGGGCGCGGTTTCCGCTTAAGGATAACCTCCGCGGACGGCAGTCCGTTAACAGGCCTGAAATACGCCTCGGGACAAAAAGAAATAGCGGGTATTTCCTTTCCGGAAAATCCCACCCGCAAGAAACCGCGTTTAACGGAAAGTGCTTTGGAATACCTGGAAAAAATGTCACAGCGCTACCCGGAAAAAACCGGTTATTCTTTTTATGTAGGACTGATACACGAAGCCCGTTCGGATTCCGACCGCCACAAGCCGGCGGAAAGGGAAGCATTTCTCCACACTGCCCGCGTTTCTTTAAACCAGGCGTATTATTATTACTACCTGGCGAAATCGCTTCAGGATGAAACGCTCTCTGTCTCGGAAAAGGACGAAAACGCCTGCCGGGAACTAATGGAAATGGCCGTCGGGCTCTCCCCCGAGCATCTCCGGGCGCTCACCGGACTGGCCGAATATTATTTTTACTCCATGAAGAACCTGACCAAAACACGCGATTACCTCGACCGCGCCTTAAAGGTAAATCCTGATTTCCCGCCCGCCAGACACCTGGAAATAAAATGGTTCGAGGCAAAAAGGTTCGAAAACGAAAAGCTCTCCGCCTTGAAATCGCTGGCACAAAAGAATCCGGATTACCTGCCTGTCCAATACGATTACGCCAATTGGCTTGTCAATACGAAACGCCCTGACGAGGCGCTCCTCATCTACCAACATATCCTGCGAAACGTGGATTACACCGATGCGATTGCCCGGAACGGCATGATTGATATCCTGGTAAAAAAGGGGCGCTTGGCGCAGGCTTTACAGCTGCACGATGTTTCCGTTTGGCTGGGCTTATCTCCGGTTGAATCCTACATAGCACGCGCCAAAATAATGGAAAGCCTGGAGGATTACGAAAAAGCCCTTCTCGAAACCAGAAAGGCCCTGGAGCTTTGCCCGGATAATTATATCGCGCTTGGAATGGAAGGCATGTATCTCCGCCAGCTCGGCAATACTGACGAGGCAAAAGTTTCCTGGGCAAAGGCGCTCCTGGTAAACCCGAATTATCTCTGGTTGCAACGCTATATGGAATGGGTGGAAAGCTCGTCCGAATCTTTCGAGACGCCTTATAAGATTGACCCGGAAACTATCATTGAAGAGTTGAAGGAATCCAAAACCGCTCCGGCAATTCAGGATAGCTCCGCGTATTTCCTCTTAAACCAATCCGTAAACAAGATTAATAAAGACGGCACCTGCCGCAAATATATCCACCTGATTATCCGGATACTCAGCGAAAAAGGCATAAAGGATTTCCAGAAAGTATCGCTTTCCTACAACCCGGAACAGCAAAGAATCAAGATGCTCACCGCGCGGGTGATTTATCCGGATGGCCGGCGCGCCGACGCGACCTACCAGGGCGGATACGCCATGGATTTGCCGCCGCTGGAAGCAAACGCCGTTATAGATTTGGAATACCGCCGCGACGATACCCAGGTGGGGTTTTTCGGAGATTACTTCGGCGATACATTCTATTTTAATACGACCAACCCGGCTTATAAGGCAAGCTATATCCTGATTGCCCCGCCTGATAAGCCCATATACTTCAATATGAAGAACGCACCCTTACCGGAAAACCAATCCAAAATCATTAAAGAAGAAAACAAGACCGTTTACCTATGGGAACTCAATAATATTCCCGGCTTTACCCCCGAACCTTTGATGCCTCCCTTGGAAGAAACAGCGCCTATGCTCCAGGTCTCCTCTTACCCGGCCGGAGAAAAAGGCTGGAAAGAATTCGGCAAGTGGTATTGGAACCTGATAAAACGGCAGTATGATATCACCGATGAGATGCGCGACGCCTTAAAACCATATATCAAGCCGGCCGCGCCGGTAGAGGCGAAAATCTGGGTAGCCTATACCTATGTCATAAGCGAAATAAGGTATGTCGCCTGGGAATACGGAATCCACGGCTGGAAGCCCTACCGCGCCTCGACCATATTCGCACGGCGCTTCGGCGATTGCAAAGACAAGGCAACCATGATTAATGTCTTCCTTAACGATATGGGGATAACCGCCTACCCGGTTTTGATTTACGCCGAAGAATCCAAAGGCAAAGACGACCTGACGCTTCCCATGGTCGAACATTTTAACCACTGCATCTCCTACGTATCCCTTGAAAACGGGCAGGAACTCTGGCTGGACGGAACGGCCGTCTTTAACGCCATGGGCACGGTGCCAGCGGCGGATACGGATTCCAAGGTGGTGGTCTTGAACGAAACCGGCGGCGTGATAAAAGAGATACCGCCCCTGTCTCCGGCGGATAACAGCCGCAGGGAAATGAACACCGTCCGCATTGACAAAAAAGGAAACGCGCGCCTTAACATAAAACTGCTTTTAAAAGGCGAACGCGCCGGCGAGATAAGGTATTATTTCTTTAACCCGGCTAAAAGAAACCTGCTAATGGAAAGGATGCTGGGGGCTCTTTACGGAGGGACGGAGGTGACTTCCGTAAAGACATCGCGGCTGGAAGAGCTGGAAACGCCGGCTTCGGTCACGGTGGAGGCGAATATCCCGAAATTCGCCCAGGCAAAAGAAGACACGCCGGAACGTCCTGCGGACTCACTGTCTGCAGGAAAGGATTTGTCTTTCAAGGCGGTTCTCTTCCCGCCATCCCGATTAGGCCGGGATTCCGCTATCGCTCCACAGGGGCTTTCCGGATTGGCGGCATTATCGGAAAGGAAGTTTGATTTGTTATTGCCGATTAACAGATTCCCTTATGAGGATTCCATCCGCAACGAATTCATCCTGCCGCTGGACGCCCAGGTGAAATCGATTCCGGAAAACGTGGAGCTCGCGACCAAGTTCGGGACATTTAAGATTACGTATGAAATCACGCCGGCCGCCAACGCGGGCGACAACGAACGGATTGTCTTTACGGAAAAAGTAACGCTAAAAACCAGGCGGATATCGGCTAAGGACTATAAGGAATTCCGGGAATTCGTCAACCGCATCGCGCGTGAAGAAGAACGTGAAATAACCATCACCTTCAAGCAGTAATGAAAATCATATAAACCACCCCGCCTCCGGAGTCCCGCTCCGCTGCGCTGCGGGGGACGTCACTTCGTTCCGAATTCAGTTGACCTTTTGCCTAATTAAGTGTATAATTTAATTATCTGATTTACTCTTTATATATAAGGTTTTAAGAGCCGATAATTATATTAAATGCTTTTAGTACGCGGATTAAGCTGATTAAGCGGAAAAGAACCATTTACTTCATTCCGTAAAATCAGCCCAATCTGCCCCATTCTGGGACTTCCTATAATTGGGTGTCCCCGAATCCCGCAAGGCGGGAGGAGTGGGGCTAAATCAGCTTACTTACGAAAGGGAATATTTATAATGGCAAATTCTTCAGAACTTTCATTAGGCGACACGCTTGTCAAACAGGGCGTAATCTCACAGGATATCCTTAACGAGGCGATGAAAAAGCACGACCAAACCGGCGAGCCACTGGTCTTAATACTCAGCCGCATGCGCTCGGTCAAGGAAGACGATGTCCTTAAAACAATCTCCACCCAGAATTCCATCCCCTTAATCAAACTGCGTGATTTCACCATCGATAAAAGCCTGTTTAAAAAGATACCCATCAGGTTCGTCGCCCATTACCGTTTTATCCCGATAAAGCTGGAAAATAACGTCCTGACCATCGCTTCCCCTATTCCCTACGACCTCAGGACCAAAGATGAGATGCGCTTAAACATTGGGTTTGAAATCGCGCTTTCCCTGGCGAGCCGTATCGAAGTGATGGACGCGATAAAGAAGTATTACGGCCTGGCGGCAGACACCATAGAGAAAATAATGACCCAGAGCTCGGCGATTCCGGTCTCTCAGGAAATCATTAGCAATCAGGTTGAAGAAATAGAGAAGTCGTCTGAAGACGCCTCCGTCATAAAACTGGTCAACCAGATTATCCTGGAAGCGCACAAGAGCCGGGCGACGGATATCCACATAGAGCCCTACCGGGGCAAGATACGCCTGCGTTATCGCGTGGACGGCGTGCTTTTTGACGCCAACGTCCCTCCGGCTATCAAGAACTTTTTCTCCGCAATAATCTCCCGCATAAAGATTATCTCCAATCTTAATATCGTGGAACGGCGGCTCCCCCAGGACGGTCGCTGTGTCGTTAAGACAGATAAGGAAACGCTGGACTTGCGCATCTCAATTATCCCGACGCCCTACGGGGAAAGTATAGTCGTCAGGCTCCTCCCGATGACGCTCCTCCATAACCTGAGCGACCTCGGCTTAAACCCGATTGATACCAAAGTAATAGAAAACCTGCTTGAAAAGCCGCACGGCATCATCTTTGTAACGGGCCCGACCGGAAGCGGCAAGACGACTACCCTTTACAGCAGCTTGAATAAATTAAATACGAATGAAGTAAAAATCATCACGATAGAAGACCCGGTTGAATACGAGATGGAAGGCATCACGCAGATACAAGTCAATCCGGAAATCGGGCTGACCTTCGCGCTAGGCTTGCGGAGCATCCTGCGCCACGATCCGGATGTTATCATGGTCGGCGAAGTGCGCGACTTTGAGACGGCGGAAATCACCATACGCCTCGCTTTAACAGGCCATTTGGTATTTTCCACCCTGCACACCAATGACGCGGCAGGCGGCGTTACCCGTTTGATTGATATGGGAATTGAACCGTATTTAATCGCTTCATCGGTCGAGGCATTTGTCGCCCAGCGCCTGGTGAGGGTAATCTGCCCGGACTGCCGCGAGGAAGATAAATCCGTGTTGCCGGAAGTGGTTGCCCAAATCACGCGGGAGCTTAAGGCAAAGAAAGAAGTAAAGGTTTACAGGGGCAAGGGATGCGAGACGTGCAATTTTACGGGCTATCACGGCAGGACCGCCCTTTATGAAATAATGATTCTGAACGAAGCGATAAAGAAATCAATACTCCTCAAATCATCATCGGATGACATAAGGCGGGTGGCATTAAGATACGGGATGAAAACCCTGCGCCTGGACGGCTGGGAAAAAGTGAGCCAGGGCGTAACCACTCCGGAGGAAGTCTTAAGGGTAACCCCGGCTGAAGAAGCCACCGAAGAAAAACTCGGAGAAGCACCTAAAGCTGAACCGGAAAATTCAATGACTTCCCCTCAGCAATCCAAAGCAACAGCAACAAAACCAAGAACCTATCAAAGGATTCGCACCAGGATTCCGCTTGAATACACCATATACAAAAGATCAATGGACAGCGCAGAGGAAATCTCCGTCAGGCCGGTAAAAACGGTCGCCACGGATATCAGTGCGGGAGGCATTTCCTTTGATACCAAGGAATTATTGGCTGTCGGAAGCATCCTCAAACTGAATGTCGAAGCGCCAGAAAACCACAAGAAAATAGATTGCATGATGCGCGTGGTGCGGATAAGCGAATCAAAAGGAACAGGCCGCTATACGGTTGCGGCATATTATCTGGATATTGCCAGTGATGATAAAGCCATCCTTGACCAATTTGTAACCACCCAGCAAGCTGAAGAAGAATCAGCGGAATAATTCCCCCAATCTACAGGGCGGTTCATGAACCGCCCCTACATCACCGGTAAATTGTAGGGGCAATTCACGAATTGCCCTTTCCGTAAACATCGGGCGGCATTCGGTTGTATGAAGACACGAATATTGATTACAATCACTCTTCTGATTTCCTTTGCCCTTGCCTTTTTTACCGGGGCTAAAGGCTGCTGGTCCAAAGATAAAGACAATGACGACGATACTACAACCGCGGGAAGCAGCGGCGCTCTCACGGTTCCGAACATACCGCTATCGCTGGCCGCAAACGCCGTCAACACATCACAGATTAACCTTTCCTGGACAGACGCCTCTTTGGACGAAACCGGATTCAAGATAGAGCGCAAAACCGGAGCCGGCGGAACTTACGGGCAGATTGCGGCGGTCGGTCCGAATGTCATAGCATTTTCGGATACGGGGCTGATGCCTTCAACCGCTTATTATTACAGAATCAGGAGCTATAATCCTTACGGTTACAGTGATTATTCCAACGAGGCAACGGCGACCACCTACGACGCCTGGTCAGAAGTAAGCGCGGGCGGAGAACACTCCCTGGCAATTGCGACTAACGGGACTATCTGGTCATGGGGCGGCAATTCACACGGACAATTGGGGCTGGGCGATACGACCGCGAGATCCGGACCGGTAAAGATAGGGAGCGCTTCCAACTGGTCAAAAATAGCCGCCGGCTCTTCCGGCCACTCCCTCGCCCTGACAACACTCGGCACGCTCTGGGCATGGGGCAGGAACGACTTCGGGCAATTGGGCGTTAACGACGCCATAACCAAAACACAGCCGGCGCAAATCGGGAGCGATACCGACTGGAAAGTATTCGGCGCCGGAGACTTCCATTCACTTGCCATCAAAAACGACAAGACACTCTGGTCATGGGGTAAAAACGATTGGGGGCAATTGGGAAAGGGAAATACGGATAACGAAGACTCCCCTTCTAAAATAGGAAGCGATACGGACTGGGATAAAGTTTCCGCCGGAGAGAGCTACGCCGTCGCCATAAAGGCGGATAAAACACTCTGGGCATGGGGCAAAAACGATTCCGGGCAATTAGGGTTAGGCGATACTTTAAGCAGAACAGCCCCGGCAAGAGTAGTGACCGATACGGATTGGGCAACCGCCGCCGCGTGCAAAGGTTATACGTTTGCCATAAAGACAGACGGTTCACTCTGGGCGTGGGGCAAAAACGATTCCGGGCAATTAGGGTTAGGCGATACCATAAGCAGAACAACTCCGACCAGGGTCGGCACCGAAACAAACTGGGCAACTGTTTCAATAAGTAACGGATATACGATGGCGATAAAAACAGATGGAACACTCTGGGCATGGGGAAATAACGACTACGGGCAATTAGGGCTGAACGATACGATAAGCAGGACCGCTCCGGCAAAAGTCGGCTCGGAGACAAATTGGATTGCGGTCACGACCGGTGATTACCATTCAATTGCCTTAAAAAACAATAAGACCATCTCAAGCTGGGGTAAAAATGATTTAGGACAATTAGGGCTTAATGATAACGATAACCGCGACGAACCGGCGCCGGCAACCGGGATACCGGCCGCGCCCACCACCTTGACCAATACGGTCGTATCACTTTCCCAGATTGACCTGGGATGGTTCGATAATTCTTCAAACGAACTCGGATTTAAAATATGGCGCAAGATAGGAAGCAACGGAAACTACACCCAAATTGCCACGCTTGACGCCAATATAACTTCTTATTCCAACACCGGGCTTTCGCCGCTGACAACATATTATTACCTCGTCAAGGCATACAACGGGTTCGGGGACAGCGCCGCCTCAAACACTTCAAGCAATACGACAAACGGCAGCTGGCTGAAAGTCTCTGCCGGATACTCCCATTGCATAGCCGTTGCCAGTAATAACAGCATCTGGTCCTGGGGCGATAACGATGACGGGCAACTGGGACTTGGAACCAAAGGCACCGGGACCAATAAAAGCGTGCCGACACGCATCGGCGCTTTATATAACTGGGATACGGTCATAGCCGCAAGTTACCATAATCTATCCGTAAAAACAGACGGCTCGATCTGGTCGTGGGGATTTAACAGCGACGGTCAATTAGGGCTTATCGTCTGGGGAAGCGGAGCGGAGAAAATAACCCCGGAACAAATAACAAATCCTTCGTCAACGGATTGGATAGATATCGCGGTAGGAGAATTCCATTCCATCATCAGGAAAAACAACAACTCAATCTGGTCATGCGGATATAACGGATTCGGCCAACTCGGCTTCGGAGATTATACCAGAAGAACAATCCTGGCGCAAATGGGGAGCGCCACGGACTGGCTGAAAATAACGGCCGGGCGTTATCACACGCTGGCCATAAAAACTAACGGGACTTTATGGGCATGGGGGCATAATGAATACGGACAACTTGGGCTAGGGAACAGCGGCGCCGGAACGGAAAGGACATCCCCGACACAGGTCGGAAGCGCGACAAACTGGAATATGATTGCCGGAGGTAAATACCACACCTTAGCGATAAAATCAGACGGGTCGCTTTGGGCTTGGGGAATCAATAACTACGGACAATTGGGGCTGGACGATACCGCAAACAGGAACACGCCGGTGCGCGTGGGAACGGATTCCGACTGGGCAAAGATTTCAGCCGGCGAATATCATTCCATTGCCATCAAAAATGACGGGACATTATGGTCATGGGGATTTAATAATCACGGGCAACTCGGACTGGGTGATAGCGGCGAGGGAACAAACAAGCTTATCCCGACTAAAATCGGCGTATTAACCACTTGGTCAATGATATCCACCGGAAGCCGGCATAATATCGCGCTGAAAAATGACGGCACCATCTGGACATGGGGGCTTAACGACCTGGGCCAATTAGGGGTGAATGATTACACGGATAAAACCACGCCGACCAAGGTAGGCGAATAAATTAATCCCGCACCGGCTTTTCCCTGCCACGGCTGACTACAAAAACGGTCACCACGATAACGCAAACAGCCAGGATGAAAAGTATTACGGAAGACACCAGGACAACCATCCCCTGCACGTCCATCACTCCCCCGCCGAGAATTTTCCCGGCGCGCGGAATAATGAGCATAATAAGCGACCAGAAAGTCATCACCATTATAAAAAACATGGGAATTAACGTCACGAAAGGATTTTTCCCTCTACGCCAGAGCCAGACGGAAATACCCAACAATGTCAGGCTGGCTAAGAGCTGGTTACTTGTCCCGAAAACATCCCAGGCAACCTTATAGGCTTTTTCGCCGGTAACAGAAAGGAAAATAAAAGGAATGGCAAGCGTTGCCAGGGTTGCAATGTAAGGGGCGGTTTTGCCATGCCATCCGGTCAATTCCTGGAAGACATACCGGCCCAGCCTGGTGCAAACATCCAGCGTATCGTAAACGAAAGTGGAAAAAGCAAGCAGCGCAAAAGGATAAGCAATACTGAAATCTACCCCCAATAATCCCGCATAATTTGCCACGCCATTGGCGTAAATATCACTCGGATCTTTCTTGAGGTTGGCAGGGTCAGGGATAAGAAACATTATTGTGGAAAGGGCGAAGAGCGCGACCACCGCCTCCAAAATCATACTGCCGTAACCGACCGGTTTGGTATCTGTTTCGTATTTTATTTGCTTGGAAGTGGTGCCGGAGGCGACAATCGCGTGGAAACCGGAAATCGCCCCGCAGGCAACCGTGATAAACAGCACAGGAAAAAGAGATTTAGTCTCGTTAAAAGCGCTGGATAAGCCTTTTAAGTTAAGCGCCGGATAATTAATATTAAAATTACCGAAAATCACCCCGATTAAACAGGCGAAAATAGTTCCGTATAAAAAACAGCCGCCCAAATAACCGCGCGGCTGGAGCAACAGCCACATCGGGATAACCGAAGCGATAAAGCAATAAATCAAAAGTATAAAACCCCACCCCTTTACGCCGGGCGAGGCGAACATATTCAGGAGACATTCAGGCAACTTTGGCCCGAGCCAGATGGAAAATAATACCAGCGGGATAAATATCACAGTCGCCAGCCATAACGGCACCTTGAATTTATATAAACATACGCCCATAATCAATCCCAGGAACAGATAAACAACCGATGAAACCGCCACGGCCGGGCCGTATGCCGTATTGGCGTCTTTTGCCATAAAGGTATTAGCCGTAATATCGGTAAAAGCGATTATCACATATATAAGCGTAAACCAGATAAAGACAAGGAATAATAAAAAACCGGTTTTGCTGATATGCTGCCTGACAATCTCCCCGATGGAAAGCGCCTTATGGCGAACCGAGGCTATAAGTGTGGAAAAATCATGTACCCCGCCGATAAATATCGAGCCGACAATAATCCATATCATTGCCGGCAGCCATCCGAATAATAAGCCGGCCATAATCGGGCCGACAATCGGCCCGGCCGCCGAAATGGCCGAGAAATGCTGCCCTAAAAGCAATGATTTATCAGCAGGGACGTAATCAATGCCGTCGTTCAGTTCAACGGCAGGAGTGCGCGCATTGCGGTCAAGTTGAAAATAACGGGAGAGAAACCGCCCGTAAAAAACATACCCGGCCAGAAGCAAAAGCAACCCGATTGACACAACGGGGAAAATGCTCATAAACGATAACTTAAACCAAACCCAGTTCTTTCAACTTCGCCTGACCCGGCTTGCCGTTTTTATCCCAGCCGCGCAAGGTATAGTATTCATCCAAAAGGCGTTCAATATCTTCCTTCTTGACAATACTGCCCTGGGTCGGCCCGTTCTGGACTTTTTCCTCATAAAACCTGGCGGGCGGATAATCAAAGTGGCGGCCGTAATCCTTATGCTCCCGTATCAGGAACAATCTGTTAAGGTTCCAGACGCGTTCCGAGCACTTTAACAATTCATCCAACGTATAATCCAAACCGGTGGCGGCTTTAAGCATTTTAGGATAGTATTCGGGCGACATCCCGGTTTCTATCCACTGCAAGCGGCAACAGCCAACCATATCGAAAAGAGGCCGCAGGTGCTGGAGTTCGATAACTTTAGCCGCTTTGCCTTCTATCTTATCACGTCCCGCGGCGATATCGTGAGTAATCGCCCAAGCGCGGTTGTGATGCGCCCCGATATCGCAGGTCATATAAGCCAGCATCATTGCCGGCGCCTTGCGCGATTCGTAACCGGATATCTCCAACCCTTTTACCTGCATGGCGAATTTCTCCGAGCCCTTGCCGAATTTAACGGCGGCTTCACGGACTCCGTCAGCCAGGATATTGCCGATTCCTTCCCGGCGGGCAATCATATTAATCATCTTATCAAACGACTTTATGTCACCGAATTTCAGCTCCACCCCGCCGGTATCTTCATTGGTGATAATGCCTTTTTCGTAACATTCCATGGCAAAGGCAACCACGCTCCCGCCGGAAATGGTGTCAAGCCCTAATTCATCGCAGAGCCAGTTGGCATAGGTCAAATCCGTAATATTGGCAACGGCGCAATCGCCTCCGATAAGCGCGGCGGTTTCGTATTCCGGGCCTTCAACATAATATTCCTTGCCGTCTTTTTTAACCTTGGCGTATTTACCGCAGGCGGTCGGGCAGCCGAAACAGGCTTTGTTGGTAATGATGGTTTCCTTAAGCATGACATCGCCGCTTATTTTCCGGTAATCCTTAAACTGGCCGCTCTGGAAATTACGGGTCGGGAAAGAACCCTGTTCATTAGACCAGACCGTAACCGATGCTGTTCCCTGAGCCACCCACATTTTGAAACCCGGATGGCTGGCACATTCCTTAATCGCCTTTTTGGTTAATGCCTGCAGCTCCTTGGGATCAGCAACCTTAAGCGATTTGCTTCCGCGGATAGCCACGGCTTTGATATTTTTATTACCCAATACCGCTCCTATGCCGGTTCTGCCTGCCTGCCTGCCGAAATCATGCGAAATACAGGCGAATTTAACTTTATTCTCGCCAGCCGGCCCGATGGTGGCAATCTGGAATTCCTCGCCGAGGTCGTCTTTCAACATCTTTTCCGTGCTAATAGCGCCTTTGCCCCAGTATTTGCCGGCATCGCGGATTTCAACCTTATCATTATTTATGTATATATAAGAAGGTTTGGCGGCGGTTCCTTCCAGGATAATGGCATCATAACCGGCGTATTTTATTTCTGAAGCAAGATGGCCGCCCATATTGCTGTCGCCGTAAGAATTGGTAGCCGGAGATTTAGAAGCAAAAGTGATTTTACCGGCGCCCGGAACGAATAACCCGGAAAGAGGACCTGAAGCAATGACCACTTTATTATCCGGCCCGAAAGGGTCTATGCCCGGTTTAAGCTCGTCATAGAGAATCTTTGCCGTGAATCCACGGCCACCGATATAGTCTTTTATCAGTTTTTCCGGGGTGGGCGATTTCGTTATTTTACCGCCAGAGAGATTAATTCTCAAGATGTTTCCGCCGTAACCGAACATATATGCTCTCCTTTCTAATTTAAAGATTATTTATAGCCGTAGTATAATCAACTTTTACCGTTATTGCAAATAATATAATAAACTTAAGCTAAAGGGCTTTTCGGCGGGGAAGAACAGGGGCGCCCCAATATGACTTCGGGACGCTCCCTGCATATGATGTTTTACTTGGTTGTTTTTGTGGAACCGAACGCGGTTTCGGCTTTTTTCCAGTTGTCTTCCATCGTCTTGGTAAACTGTTCCTGGGCTTGTTTTGACCGATTAAGCCAGTCCTGAAGCATCTTCTTGCCTTCATTCTGCGCAACTAATCCCTGGTCCAGAAGAGTATTCCACACCTTCTCATTCTGTTCCTGGAAAGTGGACATCATATCCATCGTGGTCGTCCAATAATTCTTGGTCAGATTAAAAACCTCCTGGGCAACTTTCTGCTGGTCGAACATCTTTTTCACCCCCTCTCCGTAATTATCTATCCAATCCAATAATTCCTTTCTCATATGTTCATGGTCAAATATATTGCTCATCGCGCGTCACCATCCTTCCCGTTACAGATTATCAATCTGATACTCTTCCCGCATAGCGGGATGATGCTCTGAAACCCTTTACTTACTTCTCGTATTTCATTACCGTGGCGGTTCCTTCGATAACCGGCGCGCCGGTCTGGTTCCGCACGGTGGTTTTAAGCTTGAGGATTTTCTTTTCATCGTTCTTTTCCAGGACTTCGCATTCGGCGGTCAGGGTCTCGCCGATTTTAACCGGCGCCTTGAATTTCAGCTCCTGCGCTAGGTAAATCGTATTCGGCCCGGGCAGCTGGGTGCCTAAAACCGTGGAAATAAAACTGCCAACAAGAAAACCGTGCGCGATGCGCGTCTTAAAGAGGCCGTTCTTGGCGAATTCTTCGTTGATATGGACTGGATTAAAATCTCCGGAAACCCCGGCAAAGGTGTATATATCCGCCTCGGAAATGGTCTTGGAAAAAGAAGCCTTGTCACCGATTTTTATATCTGCGTATTTCATATTTTTAATATTATATATTTATAAACTCGATTTGTCAAGCCCTATTTTTAATAAATCGCTATTTTTATTTACCCTTGGAGCTGTGTTTAACCACCCATTCGCTCAGCCGCGGGCATATTTCCTTCTGCGAACGGCCGCTTACGAATATGCCGATATGGCCCGTCGGATAACTGGCGCTTTCTTTATCCTTGCTTCCGATATAATCCGTAAAATTACGGGAGCAGGCCGGCGGGACGAGGTTGTCATACTCGGCAAAAATATTCAAGACCGGCATGGTAATGTTTTTCACATCAACCGTTTTATCGCCGATCCTCAACTTATTTTCTTTTAACAGGTTCTTCTGGTATAAGTCCCTGACAAACTTGCGGATGGTCTCCCCTGCCTGGTCAGGAGAATCGAATATCCACTTTTCCATCCGGATAAAGTTATTGACAAACTCCTTGTCATCCGCGTGCTCGCTGAATCCGATATACTTATCAAACATCAGGCGGAACGGGTTAAGCATCAGGAAGCCGATATTCATAAAATCTCCGGGGATATTGCCGAGCGTATCCACCATTTTATCTATATCCATATTTTGCGACCAGACGTTAAGAAGCCCTGTATCGGTATGGAAATCGAAAGGGGTAACGATCGTCACCAGGTTTTTCACCTTTTCCGGGTGAAGCGCGCTGTAGATAAGGGAAAAAGTGCCGCCCTGGCAGATGCCCATCAAGGTCACCTGGGAAACGCCGGTTAATTCGCATACCTTATCGACACAACCGCCGAGATATTCCTCGATATAATCCTCCATGGTAATGTATTTATCCGCCGGGGAGGGATAGCCCCAGTCAATGATAAAAAGCTCATGCCCCTGGTTCAGGAGGTATTTAATCACGCTCCGGTCAGGCTGAAGGTCGAGCATGTATTGCTTATTGACCAGTGCGTAGGAAATCAGAATCGGGGGCGAATACATGTGCTCTTTAACCGGGATATAATGATATAATTTAACCTTATCTTCCTGGTAAACCAATTCTTTCGGTGTCGTTCCGACTTCAATATCCAGGGGTTTGGTCAAGATATTAAAGCCCTGGATAAACCTCTGTTGGACTTTCCGCATTTCCTCCATCCAAGCCTGCCTGTGCTCTGGCAGACAGGCGGCATTTTTATGTTCTTTAGTTGATGTCTGATTCTCTGCCATATTTTGACTCCCCCTTTATTCTTTCTTCTTATCTTTAAGCTGTTTTTCCAATTCCTTGATGCGTTTCTTCAGTGAATAAAGCATCTGGTAAACCTCATCCATCTCGTTTCGCGTAATAATAGGAGTTCCTTTCAATATTTCCTCCATTACGCCGAAGTGGTGGTGGCGGAAATTAAGCGAGGCATCCAGGGTGCTTTTCATGATATCGGCGAAAGCCGGGGTGCGGAAAAGCTCGTAAAATTTATCCTCAAACGTCTTTAAAAGCAACTCGTAAAATTCTTTGTATTTTTCCGGAGTCACCTCGCCCTTAAGCGTTTCCGACGCCTTTTTAGAAAGCTCCTCGACCGCGCTGGCGCTCGGGCTGTACATGACCATATAGAAATCAGCCGTCGAACCGCAATACTTGATAAACGCGTCCACGCTTTTCATAATCTTATCGGAAATATTGCGCGAAGGGCCCATCATGGGCATTTTAAGGAATTTGCCGAAAGTCGATTCATAGCCCTTCATCCACGCCTGGTAAAACTCCTTGGATTTGGCGGGCGCGACGCCGGGCTTCATCATTTCCAGGGCGTCTTCGGAGGCCTTGCGCCAGTTATCCATCATCGGCCGGTAATCTTCCTGATACATCTTCTGCCAGTTTTCCAGCGACTGCTTAACGCCCTCGGCCCATTCTTTCATATCGGTAATATTGGCGGGCATTTCCGGCAGAGGCAGTCCGAACATACGGCTGAAAATATTCTTCTGGCTTTCCATCCAGACATTAAGGAACGATTTTAAATGCTCCGGGCCAAACTGCTTATCGGATTTTTCCATAATCCCGCCCCAGGAACTGAAAAGATTGGTATAGATATTAGCCGCGTCCACGAATTTCTGGTAGATATCGCCCATGTCGCCGCCGCCCATCGGCAGGCTCATCGAATTACGGTAAATTTCATCATACATCTTAAGCCAGGAGGGATAGAACGAGGCGTTCATTCCCGCGGCGTCCATTCCGGGCATATTCTGGTTAAACTTTTTCCACATATCCATCCAGGACTGCATACCTTCGTTCATGTTGTTGAATGGAGATTGGGGACTCTCTTTCTCTTTAGCGGACTTATTCTTCTTTGGTTCTTTGGTTTTCATATTTATTTCCTTTTATATAAACGGAAAGGAGTATGTTACCAAATGAGCTATAAAGAGTCAAGCAAAAACTCCCTGTGCTACTGGGCAAGACATTCGGGACGACCAGAAGATTAAACACCCCGCTCCGCGGGACCCCGATTAATAGGGAGTCCCCCGACGAATGTCGGGGGGCGAATAAAGACGAATCACACTAATAAGAATTTATATTCGTGGTATTCGTCCCACCCGCCTGAACGATCCATTCGGGCAGGTTCGTGCAATTCGTGTTCTCTTTTAATTATATAAACCATCCAAGAACATTTACGCGCACGTATTCTAATCCAGAATACTTCAAATAATCCAGCATCCCGGCTCCGGAGCCATGGCGACGTCCCGACGAACGTCGGGGTACATCTACCAGAATTAATCAGCCATCCGACCATTCCGGAACGCAGTGACGTCCCGACCGGCAGTGTCGGGATACATTCAATAATAAATAATCGGTCGTCCTGCCGAATGCCGGGGCCGCCTCCGTAACCTCATTGTAACCCGCGGTGTAACCCCGCAAGGCGGGGTAACTTTTACAGAACCCAGCCCGCCCCTACCAACTTTAATCGATCGGGCGTCCCGATACG